>JBGSPK010000255.1:0-5917 GCA_041738665.1 Sphingorhabdus sp.
GGCAGCGGCATCGGGCGAGGCCGTCTTGTCACCCTGAGCCATGCCGACATAGCTTTCATAACGGTGGTCGATGGCATTCAGTGCCTCGAACATTGCCAGCGCCACTCGCGTCGTCGCGCGACTGCTTTCGGGGCGCGCGCGACCCTCGGGCGCTGGGTCGAGCGGGCTGTGGATGCGGTTGGCAAACTCGACCCAGTCACTGACCGTATTGGCGGCGGCTGGAGATGCTATCGATAGCAAGGCTATACTGATAGTGCCGGTTATATTCTTACGCATGCTGGCCCCTTGTGTTTCGTTGTTGCAATGCGTATTGCCGATATAATACACCTACAGCCATGACCGTTGGCTTCAAATACATGACTTTAGGTAACAGGAATGACTGAGCACACCGTTTCGGCAGGTATTGCCCGTGGCCTGATCGACTTTGCAGTCCGCAACGGCGCCGCCTTCGACAGCCTGCTGCAAAAATCGGGGATCGACCTTTCGTTGCTGGCGGATCAGGACAACCGCATCGCCATGTCGCGCTATAAGGCGCTGGTGATGGCGGCCAAAACGCTGACCGGCGACCCCGCCTTTGCGCTGCATTATGCCGAACAGGTCGATCTGTCGAATGTGTCAGTGGTCGGACTGGTAACCCATGCATCTGCGACGATGATGGACGCGCTAACTCAGCTCAACCGCTATAGCCATTTAGTAATAGAGGTCGATCTAGGATTGGCCCAACGGTTCGACATACTGCGCGAGGCAGGCGAGGTCTGGATGATCGACAACCGGATAAACGCCGATGACTTCCCGGAGCTAACAGAGATCACCTTTGCGCGCCTGGCTTCGGGGCCACGGCTGTTTACCGATGCCTTGCATCTGGGTGCGATCCATTTCACTCACCCGGCGCCTCCTTATGCCGACGAGTATCAGCGGATTTTTCGCGCGCCGGTGACATTTAGCAGCACCCGCAACGCAATGCTCCTCGACGAAAGCTGGCTGACGCATCCAGTTGCCCTCACGCCGCATTATGCATTTGGTATTCTGACCGAACACGCCAGCGCGTTGCTTGACCGGCTGGAAAATTCAAAAACAATCCGCGCCCGCGTCGAAAACCATTTGTTGCCGATTCTGCACCGGGGCGACGCCAGCATCGAGGCGGTATCGGGGCAATTGGGCATGAGCAGGCAGACCCTGTACCGCAAGCTCAAAGTCGAAGGCACGACTTACGAAAATGTGGTCGAAGAGTTGCGGCAACGGCTGGCGATTGAATATCTGAGGGGGAAAAAGGTATCGGTAAATGAAACCGCGTATCTTGTCGGATTTTCGGACCCAAGCGCCTTTTCCCGAGCGTTCAAGCGATGGACAGGCGACAGCCCGCGAGGGTATCTTGAGAAGACGCGTTCTGCGATATAGCATTTGGGCATCTCCGCTCTTGCCAGATGCGCGTCTGATATCCATTTTCAGCAAAAGTGCTCTCTGCCCGAAAGTCAGCCAACATGGAAAAAATTGCCGACGATCTTTCGACCATGCGCCGTACCCCGCTGCTTGACGAGCATGTCGAGGCTATGCGTGCCATCGGCAAATTGAAGCAATATGCCAAAGGCGACTATCTGACCAATATCGGCGACCCAACAGATCGTTTCGTCTATATCGAACAAGGCGAGGTCGAGGTTGTCGATCCGTTCAGCGACGAACGGCTGCTATCCAGCACATTGGGGCCAACGCAGTTCATGGGAGAGGTTTCGTTCCTGAACGGCGGCGCGGCGACCATGAAAATGCGCGCCGCGCAGGATACGCAGACATTGGAGGTCGAGCGCACGGCGATGCTCGACCTCATGTCGAAAATCCCGGAAATGTCCGACATCGTCATTTCAGTCCTCACCGCGCGGCGGCGGCGGCAGGTCGAGGCACCGGACGCCTCGTTAAAACTGATCGGCGCCGATCAGGACAAGAATATCCAGCGCATCGCCAGCTTTGCCATGCGCAACAAGATCCCGTTTGTGTCCTATGACCTCGACAGCACAGAGGCCGAAGAGGTCGCCGCGGCGTGCAGCATCCACACCTCGCACCCCGCCGTGATATTCGGTGAAGGCCGTTATGTCGAAGACCCGACGCCGCAGAAAATCGCCGAAATGCTGGGTATGCGGCAATCTATCCCGGACGATATGGTTGCCGACCTGCTGATCGTCGGCGGCGGGCCCGCTGGCGTGGCGGCTGCGGTGTATGCCGGCGCTGAAGGTATCAAGGCACTGGTCATCGACGAGCTTGCCATTGGTGGTCAGGCAGGCACCTCTAGCCGCATCGAAAACTACATGGGTTTTCCGACGGGCATTTCCGGCAGCGACCTTGTCTGGCGGGGGCAGGTTCAGGCGATGAAATTCGGCACCTGCTTTTCGGTGCCGAGCCAGGCAACCGCTTTGGCTAAAAACGACGATGGCAGTTTTTGTGTGACGCTCGACGACGGCCAAACCGTTTGCGCCCGCGCTATCCTGATCGCTGCAGGCGTGCAATATCAGCGCCTGCCCCTCGGCCGCCTCGAATATTATGAAGGCGCAGGCGTCTATTACGCGGCAACCGACATGGAGGCTCGTTTCTGCCGCAATACTGAGGCTGCGATCATCGGCGGTGGCAATAGCGCAGGACAAGCGGCGATGTTCCTTAGCCGCTCGGCCAAGCATGTGCATGTGCTGGTGCGCGGCGAGAGCCTGGCTGCCTCGATGTCCGATTATCTCAGTAGCCGTTTGGAAGCGGACGAAAAAATCACCATCCATTACAATTGCAAGGTCAGCGAGCTGCACGGTGAAAGCGGTCTCACCCACATCACGCTTGATGAGGGTGGTGATTGCCGCCAGATCGAAGTCGGCGCCTTATTTGTCATGGTAGGCGCGGCCCCAAACACTGGCTGGCTTTCAGGGCTGGTGGAACTCGACGGCAAAGGTTTCGTCAAATGCGGCGGAGACGGCGCGCCCTCTTCCTTCGCCACCTCGCACCCCGGTATCTACGCGGTGGGCGACGTCCGCGCCGGATCTGTCAAGCGCGTGGCGTCAGCGGTGGGCGAAGGCTCGGTGGTGATCTCCGAGATATGGCGGTATCTGGACGAAGCCTAACGCACCATATAGGCATCCAGCGTTTCGTGATAATGGCGGATGCGGCTTTCCTGATAACGGGCCAGTGTGACACCGGGCTTCATTGAGGCACGCAGGCCTTTTTGGATGCGCATCAAGTTATCGGTGTCCTGATCCGCGACCATCGCCGCCGAACCCAATTCCGGCGCATCGGCCCATTTCTGGTCGGGACCGAGCCAAGTCATCTTCGCAGGCGGGGGGTGCGATCCGTCGGGCGCTTTCGAAAACAGGAACATGATTTCCATGATGGAGCTTTCGGGATCGTCGCCGTTCGGACGGAAGCGATAAGTTATCGGTAACGCTTGCCCGCCCCATGGCACCATGTTGGGGAAGAGCATATATTCGATCAGGTCTAGTGACTCCGAGTCCGACAAAGCGGACATGTCACGACCAATCGAGCGCGAAATCTTCTCGCGTGCGCGATCGGCGAGCTTGCCCCGCGCGGTTTCACCCTCGCCCACTTCAATGGGCTTGCCTGCAAAGAAAGGCACATCGCGGCGCATTTCCTCGATGGTCTGCGCTGCCGTGGTGGCTGGCTTCGACGGGCTGGCAACGCCCTGCACGCTGATCATCCGACTGACATGTCGCACGCCGGGCCATACGTCGTACTGCGTGTTGGAATCGCCATAATAGCCCAGCACTTGCGGGTGTGCGAAAGGCACATGATAGGCCTCGACAAAGGCCTCCATCGCCAGTTTCCAGTTGCACGGCATGATCTTCGCGACATGCGCAGCGACATAGCGGTCCTCGAGGTTGAACGCGGCGAAATGGTCGGGCAGGTTTTCGAGGTAACTTTCGAGCGGTTCCGCATCCGCATCGAAATTGACGAACACGAAACCGCCCCATGTTCCGACCTTGGCTTCAGGCAGGCTCATCTTTTCCTTATCGACATGCGGGAAATCCCACTGGCCGGGGATGATCGACAACGACCCGTCGAGCTTCCACGTCCAGCCATGGAACGGGCATCGGAACTGCTTCACGCAACCGCCTTCTGTCCGAAGCATTGTGCCACGATGAAGGCATGAATTTACATAGGCGCGGATCTCGTCTGGACCCGTTCGTACCACAATCAACGAGTCATGGACGATGTCATAAACGATATGGTCGCCGACATTGGGGATATGCTCGACGCGGCAGGCCAATTGCCAGGTCTTGCGCCACACCTGTTCTACCTCGCGGTCGTGCCAGTCCTTGGCGAAATAACGGTCGATGGATACATCGGCGCTGCTTTGGCCGGTGGCGGGCGACTCTTCGCGCATGACGTCGGGGGCTGGATTAAGGTCGGTCTCAAACACCTCCTGCACCGACGGACCCGGCCGCCTCGCGATGATGTCATCCATCCACACTCTCCCGCCCCAGTTTTGACTTTGCGCCCATCCTGCCGTCATGATAGCCACGGCGCAATGACAGATTTACAGCACCGCCACCTCATAAAGATGTCGCTGACCGTCGATTTCGCGGGGATGGTTAGCATCGGCCAGACTCCTGCTGGCCTGCGCCGCATAGCGCCGGTGACCGGCGGAACTTTCACTGGTGAGCGGCTGAGTGGAACGGTCCTCCCGGGCGGCAACGACTGGGTGATTAACCGCGACGACGGCGTGATGGTGATCGACGTGCGGCTAACGCTGAAAAACGATGACGGCGCGCTGATTTACCTTACATATCAGGGTCGCCTACTTGCAGGTGCGGAAGCAATGTCTCGCTTTCGCAAAGGCGTGATCCTTGAACCACACGAATACTCGTTGGTAATCAACGCGAAATTCGAATGTGGTGACAGCCGGTACCTGTGGCTAAATAATGTCATCGCCGTCGGAACGGGTGAGCAGACCGTTGCCGGACCCATCTATTCGATTTACGAGATCGGCTGACCATCCTTGACTCTTCGCCGATAACTGCTAGTGACCCGCTCGTTCGGTGGGGCGACGGCTCCACCGGCAACCGTCCGAGACAGTTGGTGAGCGGAATTTGCCGTTCTTAATTTCCAGCCTAGACGGGGATAGAGATTTCAGGTGCTCGCTTAGCACCTTCGCCATTCGCTCCCGACCTTTGGTCGCGAGTTCGGCATGAAACTTCCCCACGGACCAAGTCAGCGGATCGCCCAGCCGGGCGCTTCGCAATTCGTGTTGGATTTTTCCGGTTCGCCGGAGAAGCCCAAATAAGGAGTAATGCATGAACCGTTCTGAAAAGACTGATGCGGTTGCAGCGCTGAACGCAAATTTCAACGAATCGGCGGTTGTCGTCGTCACCCGGAATCTCGGGCTGACGGTTGCACAATCAACCGATCTTCGTTTGAAAATGCGCGATGCAGGTGCAAGTTTCAAAGTCGCCAAGAACAGCCTTGCCAAAATCGCTCTCAAGGACACGCAATATGAAGCGATCAGCGATCTGCGGACCGGTCCTATTGCACTCGCCACATCGCCCGATCCGGTTGCTGCCGCCAAGGTAGCCGTCGAATTTGCCAAAACCAACGACAAGTTAGAACTTGTCGGCGGTGCGATGGGCGCAACTGTTCTTGATGTGAATGGCATCAAGGCTTTGGCTTCTTTGCCTTCGCTCGACGCCTTGCGTTCAAAGCTGATCGGCCTGGTACAGGCTCCAGCAACGAAGATCGCACAGGTTGTTGTTGCACCGGCAGGAAAGCTGGCACGCGTTTTTGGGGCCTATGCCACCAAGGAAGCCGCATAAATTTATCGTTTAACCGGTGGCGGCTTGCAGACTTTAGAAACCTGCAGCCGGGCCCTCAATATATGAAGAAGTTGGAGCGTTTTTAACATGGCTGATATTGCTAAATTAGTAGAAGACCTTTC
>JBGSPK010000284.1:0-3042 GCA_041738665.1 Sphingorhabdus sp.
GGTCGCCGTGGATAATCCGCTCTCCAACGTCGCGATGATTGCCAAGATTTTCATTCCGAAAGGCGCACGCGTTTTGCCGATTACCAGCGATGCTGCGGATCACAAGCTCGCCGGAAATGCTGCAAACGCGCGGCTATCTGATCTGCACTGGCCACCGGACCTTGTCTGGCTAGGCATGGGTGCTGATGGTCATACCGCATCGATTTTCCCCGGACCCGATCTCGACGATGCGTTGAATGGTGGTAAAGACGTGCGCGCCGTGGGCGTGGCACCCGATCCACTGCCGCCCGAAGCGCCGGTAAACCGGGTCACTTTAACCGCTGCAGCCATTGCTTCGGCGCGTACCACTATGTTGGTGATTTCAGGTGCCAAAAAACGTGAGGTACTTGAAAAAGCTATAGAAGAGGGCGCGAAATCTACTTATCCCATCGGCAGGGTTATCGACAAAATCCTCGTTCCGATCGATATTTACTGCCTCGACGAATAGTCTAAAGTCGCCGCAACTTGCTCGGCGCAGCTGGGTTATTCAGCTTTTTTAGATAATTTGGCATCTCAAGGTCGACTGTCCCCACGGGCTTGCGCGCGTCCTTGGGGTTGATCGGGTGATCGAATGCAATGCCGATACGGCCTTCAGTTACCCATGCAACATGACCGGTAATCCAACCGATGCTACGCAAGTTAATCTCAACTGGCTCTCCGCGCGATACCCTGACCGGGACCTCGGCCATGAGGCCGCCAGCTGAAAGGTTGCGAATCCGGACTTCACGTTCGTCTCTTGCGTTAGGAAAGCGCAATATGGCTTTCAGCAAAAGGCTATCCCGGTTCGTGCCACGTTTGGCCGACGCAGGGTTATCAATTTTTAACGGATCGTTCATATCGCGCTACCCAGGACGAAATTGCCTCTACATTAGGCGATATTACTGGCAGCGAAGTGTAGCCAAAAGGTTAACATTGATGCGAACGAACGCAGTTTAGATCGACCTGATTAACCAAATCTGGAAACTAACTTAATATTTCAGTCGTCGCGAGAAACCCGCTCCTGCCGTTCATGGCGCTCTTGCGCTTCCAAAGTCATGGTAGCAATCGGTCTTGCGCGGAGACGGGCAAGCGAAATTGGCTCGCCAGTGACCTGGCAATAGCCATATTCGCCTTCCTTGATACGGCGCAAAGCCGCCTCGATCTTTGAGATCAACTTGCGCTGCCGGTCCCGGGTGCGCAACTCGATACCCCAATCGGTTTCGCTTGATGCGCGGTCATTGAGGTCGGGTTCGCGGATGGGTCCATCCTGCAGCTGGTTGAGCGTACCCTGCGCTTCTGCAAGGATGCTGTTTTTCCAATCGATGAGCTGCTTTTCAAAGAATTTCAGCTGCCGCTCGTTCATGAACGGCTCTTCATCGGTCGGAATATATGATGGGTCCAGGTCATAGTTGAAGTCACTGATTTCGCTGGAATTATCTTGAGGCTTGGCGCTGGCGCCCATTATGATATCTCCACCCCGTGCGGTCTCCGCGATGCGAAGGAATCCGCGTAAAACATGCTCTCGGGCGGCGCTATAGACTTGGGGCTATAGCCATACAAGCGGCAAATCGCTCGTAGGTGCGTTGCATCCGCAAAAGCTGTGGAAACGGTGCGGGCGGGTAAATTGTCTCGTTACAAACAGTTCCAGTTCGGGACGTTTTACCTTTTGCCCACTGAAAATCTGCAATATTTCCAAATGGGGACGGTCAAACAGGGTTAATGTGTTTGAGCTTAACCAATAGTTCTGCCTTTCTTACGCCATCAGGAAGCGAGGGAAGCGGTCCGGCTGATGGACTCCGAATCTTTGCTCCAATGCGGAAGAAGGTCGAGATTATGTCAGTACGCATGGCTTTAGCAAAACTTTGTGCCTGCACTTGTGGCGGCGCGTTGATTGGTGGCGGCGCGATGCAGGTCGCAGATACGCCTCCCGCGCAGGTCTACAAAGTCGCCAAGAAGAAGCACAAGGTCCGCAAGATTGCGCACAAGGCGCCGGTTCGCAAAGTAAAGCGCGTCCGCAAGGTGGTGCGCACTACGACCACGACAACTTGCACGCCTACCGTCACGGTAGCAAGCCAAGGTCTGCCGCCTATCCCGGTACCATTCTTGCCGCCTGCGCCTTATGAAGGCGGCGGTGGCGGTGGCGTGCCTGTCCTGATCGGCGGGTCGGGTGGCTTTGGCGGCGGTTTCGGCGGCGGCTTCTTCGGCGGGTTCTCCGGCGGCGGTGGCGGCAGCAGCGGTACCGTTGTTATATCTTCAACCTCAAGCAGCACCGGCGGCATCAGCAGCTCGACTTCTTCGGGCGGCTCGGGCGGCTCTAGCACTTCGACAGGCGGATCGAGTACTTCGAGTACCTCTGGTGGCGTTTCCACTTCTACCGGTGGCGTCAGCACGTCAACATCAACCGGCGGTGTGTCGACATCCACAGGTGGCGTTAGCACATCGACTGGAGGCGTATCGACCTCGTCAGGTAATGTCTCAACGTCTTCAGGCAATGTAAGCACATCCAGTGGAGCCGTGACAAGTTCCGGTTCATCATCTTCCTCTTCGTCCAGCTCTTCGTCGTCGTCGAGTTCGTCCTCTAGCAGCAGCTCGTCATCGGGCGGAAGCTCCGGCAAACCCGGTCACGGTTCATCGAGCTATGGTGGAAGCAACGGATCGAGCGGCTCGTCGTCCACAGGCTCGTCTTCGAGCTCGGGTGGCAGCACATCATCATCATTCGGCGGGACTTCATCGGGATCGACAAGCAGTTCCTCGTCATCGAGCAGCTCGTCCTCATCTAGCTCATCGTCCAGCGGCGGATCCGGCGGTTCGACCGGTGGCACTGATGTTCCTGCCCCACCAATGGTAATGCTCTTCGGTGCAGCAGCGGCTGGCCTTATCGCTCGCCGTCGTGCCGCCAAAAAATCAAAGGACAAGATCGCGGCATAGGGGTGAGCGCATCTTGTTTTTAAAGGGGCGGTTCGGGGGAGCCGCCCTTTTTCGTTGCGAAACCGCAAGGGCGTCGGCATAGCCAGCGGCCATGCA
>JBGSPK010000297.1:0-1982 GCA_041738665.1 Sphingorhabdus sp.
CGCCAAGTTGGGATGGCGCAAAAAATCGCAACAAGGTCAGAGTGTAAAGCCGCCGTCGGAAACCATCACGTGCCCGGTGATGTTGGAAGCAGCGTCGCTGAGCAGGTAAAGGATGCTGTCGGCCATCTCCTCGGATGTGGCGAACCGGCCCAAAGGCGTGGTTTTCGCCATCGCCTTGATCGTCGCCTCGCGTCCGATGGCCGCAACCGAGGCGGCGAAATCCTCACCGCTTTCCCAGATTGCGGTATCCACTCCGCCGGGGGCTATCGCATTGACACGAATGCCCTTCCTGGCATTTTCAACCGCTGCAATGCGGGCCATGTGGGCCACTGCCGCTTTGGACACACCGTAAGGGCCGATGCCCGGCACCGGCTTGATCCCGGTGACCGATGCGACCACCACCACGCTGCCGCCTTTTGCCGCCATCGCCCGCAGCGAACTCGCCAGAGTCAGGAACGCGCCGTCAAGGTTCACGTCCATCACCCGGCGCCATTCTGCGAAGGAAATCGATGCAATCGGGCCGCCCGAACCGATCCCTGCGTTGACCAAAGCATGGTTTAGCCCGGTCAAGCGGGGGTCAAGCGCCTGCCAAAGCGCCTCATCCGCGACGCTGCCGACAATGCGGTGCACTTCGCCCGGTAAATCCAGCGCATCCAGCCCCGCGCCATCGACATCGACTAGAAACAGCTTGGCCGCCCCGCGCGCCGCCAAAGCCCTCGCCGCCGCCGCACCGATTCCCGATGCCGCCCCTGTGACAAGCGCCGAGCGCCCGGTGAAGTCCTGGATATTTGTCATGCCTGCCGGGCTAGGCCGGGCAGACGCGGCGATCAAGCTATGGTGACCTCAGACAATTCGTGTTGCGCAAAGGTTTGGCGCCGCACGACTTGGCCCACTCGCATATAAGTGTTCCCTGATAATCGAGCAAATACAATGGAATCCTTAACCTGCTCAGATTACCATAACTGCATTGTAATGTTGCTATCGGCAAAGGACGACTAATGACATTTTGGCTCTACCGTGCAGGCCGTGATGACGAATTTTTGTCCCAAGTGAGAGAGTTCGGATTGCTGTTGCTATCTTTCCACGGGACACCTGATCTCTCGGAGGTTGCCAATAAGGAAGAACTGCGCAGGATTGTGAAAGCAACCTATCCGGAGCGTTCCGCGTCTACAGTCACGAAATACACAAACGAAATCGCGAATTTCCGGTGGTCAATGAAGACAAATGACGATGTGATCCTGCCGTTCGAGTCCGGACGGCGCTTCCTTCACGGCAAGGTGACGACACAGCCCTACCATTTCTTCAGCGACTTGCCGATTCGGGCGAATCATGCACGAGGCGTGCGGTGGATCGGCGAGGTTTTTAGGGATCAGCTCTCGGAAGACCTGCTGAAGACGCTGAGAGCTAGGGTGACAATTCGGGAACTAGCTGCCAGCTTTGTCGACGAACTAGATTCGGCAGGCTACACGACCGTCGACGTTGAACATGCCAAGGGAATGTCGTCGGATTCGTCGGTCAGTGAGGGCATAGCGCGCTTCGTCGAGTTCAAAATGTTGCTACGCGACCAAGCAATCCTGAACCGTGTCTGGCGCAATCACCTTGCGGAAAATGGCGGTGCGGGACGCTGTGCCGGATGCGAATTCACTCATGCTGACCGGGGCATGTTCGATTTTCACCATATAACACCCTTGGCCTTGGGGGCGCGGCAAACAGACATCGAAGATTTGCTCATATTGTGTCCGCGCTGCCATCGGACAGCACACCATGGTCGAGGCGCTAATCCACGCTCACTCGAAGAATTGCGTGCTGAGGTAGCTAGCCACTAAGCCGCGTTATCAATACCCAGATCGGACAGCTTGCGATACAGCGTCGAGCGCCCGATCCCCAATCGCCGCGCCACTTCGGTCATGCGGCCGCGATAATGGCCGATGGCGAGGCGGATCACGTCGGCTTCAATATCCTCCAGCGGGCGCAGGTTGCCA
>JBGSPK010000320.1:0-2860 GCA_041738665.1 Sphingorhabdus sp.
CTTGCGGTCGCGCGCCTTGCCAGCCTGCACCTTGATCCAGCCTTCTGAAATGCAATATTCCTCGACCGTCGTGCGCTTTTCGCCCTTGAAACGGATGCCGATGCCACGTGACAGCTTATCGCCGTCAAAATGCGGGCTCGCCGGGTGGATTGAAAGATGATCGGGCGGGGTGTCGGCCCCTGCGGTTTTAGGTTCGTCAGTCATGGCTCGCGCCTTTGCCGCAAAGTCCCGCGCTTGGCAAGTTTCCTAGCTCTTTTCAGGATCGAAAAATTCGACGATCAGGATATCAAGGTCAGCGGATGGCTCGAAATTCGTTTTGCGCATTTCGAACCGTGTTGGGCTGATTTTCTTCACGCCGGTTCCGCAAAAACTCAACAGATTATCTGGCTTATCCTTTTCGATGACCAGCCGGAAATTCTTAATTGGCCCTTTCCAGTTCGCGCCGGATTTCAGGACATAGCTGACCCAATGTTCCGCATGCGGAACGCCAGCATAATCGTCGCCCTTGTTCGCATAGGCTTTCAGTTTTGCGGCATATGTTTTGTCAAACCCGGCAAGGAACGCCTTGTCGATGCAATATTGCTTGGCATAGTCTGCGAACCGCGTTTCGGGATTTTTGCGATATTCGGCTACCATAGCGCCGCCTACGCTGCCACCGGCAACCGGCATATATTCATGTTCGACGGTTATCGTTTTGCCGGCCGGGAAAATCTGTTTGCGGGTGATGTGCGTGACCAGTTGCCATGCCGGCTCAACCGTCTTGGGGTCATCCGACGGCCGACGCAGCAAACCTTCCTTCAGCGCTGCTGCCTTCTGCTTTTCGGGGAGCCCCATCAACTTTTCCATAAATTCGTAATTTTCCCAGTAATCGACTGGCCAGCCAAGCTGTTTCAAACGCGCTGATACATCCTTGCCGTTCACTTCGACGCGGTCGACGCGGCTGAGTTGAGTTTGTTTGCCATCGACTTTGGTCGAGAAACGCAAATTGTCCCAATCGGGGTAACCTTGTTCACTAAGATAAGGCGCGATGCCCCATGGTATCAAGGGCAAGGGAAACGATACCAGCGTTTCCACATCCTTGTTACTGCGATTGGTAAAGCGGTATTTGACCTTTACGCGTTCGCGCGAAATGAAAAGGTCTTCGCTATCCATGCTGATGGCGTCGTTCTGGCGAAGTTCCAACCCGCCAACGCCAATTGCTGCGCTGCTGTCATTGGCGGATGTACTGGGCGTAATAGCCAGCAGGGCGATGGTGGCGATAAATCTCTTCATGTCTGCGCTATGCCATGTCAAAGGCGTCCAATGAAAGCTGGAAATTACGATGCAATAATCCTCGGCGCTGGCGGCGCTGGTCTGATGTGCGCGCTGACCGCCGGACAAAGCGGGCGGCGGGTACTGGTTATCGATCATGCCAGTGGGCCGGGCAAGAAAATCCTGATTTCCGGCGGCGGACGGTGTAATTTTACCAATGTCAACGCGACAACCGCGCACGCGCAGGAGCGGTATCTGTCGGCCAATCCGCATTTCGCGAAATCGGCACTTGGGCGATACACCCCGCAGGATTTTATCGATCTAGTGTCGGCTTACGGCATCGCCTTTCATGAAAAAACGCTGGGGCAGTTATTCTGCGATGGCAGCGCGCGACAGATTGTTGAAATGCTAATGACGGAATGCGACAAGTCGGTTGCGTCGGATGGGCGCGTCGATTTCGCCTTCAATGCGCCGGTTGGTGGCGTGTCGCATGACGGCTCTGTCTATCAGGTCATGTATAATGGTCTGAAAGCCGCTGCCCCTTCGCTGGTCATCGCGACCGGCGGCCCGAGCATCCCCAAAATGGGGGCGACATCGTTTGCGTATGATCTGGCCCGGCAGTTTGGCTTGAAGATCGTTGAGCCCCGTCCCGCTCTGGTTCCGTTAACTCTGGGGGGGGATGACGTTTTGTTTCGCGAATTGTCGGGCGTATCGGCTGACGTTGTTGCGAAGCATGGCAAGACAGAGTTTCGCGAAGCTGCATTGTTTACTCACCGGGGCCTCAGCGGTCCTGCAATCTTGCAGATTAGCAGCTATTGGCGGCCGGGGGATAGCATCGGGATCGATTTTCTAGCCAGTGAAAATGCAGGTGAACTTTTGCTTGCAGAAAAGCGTGCCCGACCAAGGGCAACGTTGCGCTCCACGCTTGACCGGATGTTACCGGCGCGGCTGGCAGAAGCACTGGCCGACCGCCTCGCTTTGAGTGGAAACCTCGCCGATCAAAGTGACCGTAGACTGGCCGAGGCTGGCGCGCTGCTTGATTGCTGGCCTTTTACCCCCAATGGCAGCGAAGGCTATGCCAAGGCCGAGGTAACTTTAGGCGGTATCAGCACCGATGGCCTGTCCCAGCAAACGATGGAAGCCAAGAGAGTTCCGGGGCTTTATTGCATCGGCGAGGCGGTCGATGTCACCGGCTGGCTTGGCGGTTATAATTTCCAATGGGCATGGGCGAGCGGAGTGGCTGCGGGGCAGTTAATTTAACGCTTATAAATGACTAAACAGCGGCATATTTCACCGCGGCTTCACCTCAGCTTGTGGCATTTAGGCAACTTTTTGTATTTTTATTGGAGCGTGATGCATCAAAATTGGGGGTTTCTGCGTTTCTGGTCGGTCAGCAACTGACAGAAAAGGAAATATCCATGAAATTCTCCCCCGCATTGCTGCTTGGCGCAGCTTCTCTTACCCTCACAGCTAACCCCGCATTCGCGCAGGAAGCAATCGACGAAGATTGGACCGGACCTTACATCGGCGGTTCAATAGGTCTTGCCGCACAGAATAATGACCGCCGCGAAGGTGTTGTATTCGATACCAATCTCGACGGTAGCTTTGA
>JBGSPK010000330.1:0-3191 GCA_041738665.1 Sphingorhabdus sp.
GACGGCTTTATTGGCATCGGCATGGGCTGGTGCAGTGCAAGCCAATGCTACTACCGAAGCCGCCAGAAACAGGTTGCGCATATTCACTCTCCCCGAAATTTCATTGGGAAGATTAAAGCAGGGGCGCGATTGGTTGGCTAGTCTGATTGCGCAATTAAGGCGATGGTGCAGGGCCGTTTTGACGCGACCCTGCACCCGCCCCGGTCCCTCGTTCATCCGAAGATGTGCGACCCGAGGGGACGTGACGAACCCCTGTTGTTAGGGGTACTCCCGGCTGTGTGCCCCCGCCGGTTGTTCCTTAATTTTTGCTGCCGTTAATCTCTGCTGCGTTTGGCTTCGGACTTGGCGGCGCGGAAGCTTTCCTCCATGTCCCGACCCATGCGCTCGAATTCGGGCATCATGACCGCCATGGCGCGGGCAAAGCCGCTCATCATACCCATCATTTGACGGCTGCCGTCGCCCAGTTGCTCGGGCAAATATCGGCTGTCGCCGCCTGCAACGTCCGCAATGGTTGAATCGGCACGGATACGGCGACCGACGGTACCAGGACGTGTACGCTCTATCGCTTCGGCAAAACGTCCGATAGGCAAGCTCATCATTGCGTCGGTGGCGCGTTCAACCGCAGCCGATACACCGTCTTGTACCCGCGGGTCGGCCATCTTGTCGGCCATTTCGATAAAATCATCATCAGCTTCGGCTGCAACAGGCTGCAAGTCGCTCTCATAGCTCTCGTCGGAGCCAACATCCGCTGATGCAGAATGACCAGTTCCCGGTGCAAACACAATATCCTGCGCAATAGAAGGTGACGTAGTGACTGCCAGCAAGGGCAAAGCAATCAACAAATATTTGGAACGCATTATGATCATCCTCACTCACCACCGCAAAACGGCGTCGCGGCGAAGGTGCCGTTGGCGCAGCTTTTAGGTACCAATGACTTAGCCAAAGCTGAACAAGTCGCTCAACTTGGCGCAAGCAAGGTAAATGGTTGTAAAATGCGGTGAGGCGTTACTCAGCTGCTTCCAATATCTCCGAGTCTGACAGTGGATGACTTAATCGGGTCAGCATTTCTTTCGGGCAAATCTGCCAAAACTCGCCACGACGCCGGTCCCAATCCTCAATGATCGAATGCGACCATTTGCTGTCTGTGGAATGTGCGTGCGCCATGACCAGTGCCTTTAATTGCTCTTCCCAGTACATGCTGTCGACGCGCTGCCAGACGATATTGTCTGGGTTGGCCAGTTTCGCGAATTCGCCGTCGGGATCGAGAACAAACGCCATGCCGCCGGTCATGCCAGCACCGAAATTGCTGCCGACCTTGCCCAAGATGACCGCAATACCGCCGGTCATATACTCAAGCCCGTTCGAGCCGCAGCCTTCAACCACGACATGGGCGCCGGAGTTACGGACCGCGAACCGCTCGCCTGCCTGGCCGGCTGCGAACAACCTGCCCGAGGTCGCACCGTAAAGCACGGTGTTCCCGATGATGCTGTTTTCCTGGCTGGTAAGCGGGCTACTGACTGTAGGCCGCACGACAATCGTACCGCCGGACAGACCCTTGCCCACATAGTCGTTTGCATCGCCGAATACTTCGAGCGTGATGCCCTGACACAGGAACGCTCCCAGCGACTGCCCCGCCGAGCCACGTAGGCGAACATGGACATGGCCTTCGGCTAGTCCTTTCATTCCATAAAGCCGCGTAATCTCGGAGCTGAACCGTGTCCCCACCGCGCGGTGGGTGTTGCGGACATTATAGGTCAGCTGCATTTTCTCGCGCCGCTCAAACACCGGCTTGGCATCACGGATCATTTGCGCATCGAGGCTATCGGGCACTTCATTGCGGAAGGTCGGGATCGAAAAGCGGCGTGCTTCGTCGGGTGCGTCGACCTTGGCAAGGATCGGGTTCAAATCGAGATCGTCCAGATGCTCGGCGCCGCGGCTGACCTGACGCAGCAATTCTGTGCGGCCAATGACTTCATCAAGGCTACGATAGCCGAGTTTAGCCAAAATCTCGCGCACTTCTTCGGCGATGAATGTCATCAGATTGATGACTTTCTCAGGCGAACCGCCGAATTTTTTGCGCAATTCGTCGTCTTGGGTGCAAACGCCGACGGGGCAGGTGTTTGAATGGCATTGCCGCACCATGATACAGCCCATTGCAACAAGGCTCAGCGTTCCGATGCCGAACTCTTCTGCGCCGAGGATTGCGGCGATGACAATGTCGCGACCGGTCTTGAGCCCGCCGTCGGTGCGCAGCTTAATGCGGTGGCGCAGCCCATTGAGGGTGAGCACCTGATTGGCTTCGGACAGGCCCATTTCCCAAGGCGTCCCTGCATATTTGATGCTGGTCTGGGGCGAAGCACCGGTGCCGCCGACATTGCCTGAAACAAGGATGACGTCGGCATGTGCTTTGGCGACGCCAGCGGCAATCGTGCCGATACCCGCGGCGCTGACCAGCTTTACGCAAACACGCGCACGGGGATTGATCTGCTTCAGATCATAAATCAGCTGTGCCAGATCTTCGATCGAATAGATGTCGTGATGCGGTGGCGGGGAGATGAGCATCACGCCGGGCGTCGAATGCCGCAAGCGCGCTATCATGTCGGTGACTTTGAAACCCGGAAGTTGTCCGCCCTCGCCGGGCTTGGCGCCCTGCGCGACTTTGATTTCGATTTCCTCGCACGCACCAAGATATTCGGCGGTTACGCCAAAGCGCCCCGACGCTATCTGTTTGATGACGCTATTGGCATTGTCACCATTTTCATAAGGCTTGAAGCGCTTGCTGTCCTCGCCACCTTCGCCCGAAACCGCCTTTGCACCGATCCGGTTCATTGCAATCGCAAGCGTCTCGTGCGCTTCGGGTGACAGTGCGCCCAAAGACATTCCTGGAGTCACAAAGCGCTTGCGAATTTCGGTAATCGCCTCGACCTCGTCAATCGCGACGGGCTCCTTGGCGAAGTTGAATTCGAGCAAATCGCGCAGGTAAATCGGCGGCAATTCTTTCACGCCTTGCGCGAACTGCATGTAGGTCGAGTAGCTGTCATTGGCGACCGCGCTTTGCAACAGATGCATCAGGCCAGCCGAATAGGCATGCGCTTCGCCGCCATTGCGCTGCTTGTAGAATCCGCCAACGGGAAGCCGCGCAACCGCGCTGTCAAACGCGTCGGCGTGGCGATCACGGGCGTTGACGTACA
>JBGSPK010000336.1:0-4114 GCA_041738665.1 Sphingorhabdus sp.
ATCCAGATCGATAGTGCGCGTAGTGCGGCTATCGGAGTAATTGATGCTGCCGCTTACCAGCAATCCCCAACCCGAGCTATCGAGCGGACCGTCATAGGTCAGGCCAGCCACGCCGGTAAACTTCGGCGCGTTCGTCAGGTCCTGACCGCATAGACGGTTTACCGACGCCAAAGCATCCGGCGCTACGCCGACATTACAATTCTTGGGATAGCGAGCGTCTGCATAAGTCAGCGCAACATTACCCTTCATATAATTGCCCAGATCACCGAACAGTTCCAGTTCGGCACCAGTCGAACGGGCCGAGTTGACATTGAAAGTCAAGAATTGAACACCGGTGAATTCCAGAACCTGGAAATCGCTCATCTTCATATCGAACAATGCCAGGTTGGCTTTGATCCGGCCGAAAGTGGCTTTCACACCCAATTCGATTTGATCAACCTTTTCCGACTTAAACCGCGGATCGGCAAAAACCGGCGCTGGCACCGGTGCACCAAGGCGCTGGGCTTGAATAATCGCAACTGAGTTCGTCAGGTTGGCAGCAGTAGGATCAAGGTTGAAACCGCCAGATTTAAAGCCATGGCTGTAACCGCCGTAAAATAGCAGGTCATCATTAGCCTTGTATCCGACTTGCGCCGTATAGGTGATCTCGTCGTCTTTGAATGTGTTCGACCATAGACGCGGCAATGGCAGGTAACTGCTTGCCAAACCGCCGCCTACACCTGCGGGAGCCGTCAAGTTCACCGGAGCAGCAAACGGGAAGCATGAAAGGCCCACAACACCATAAAATGCGTTCAATCCCGCGGCATTTAGGCCACCGACATTGGTCAAAAGCGACAATGGCCCATTAGGCGTCAGCGCCGTGTTTGCGATGGCCTGACACGCGCCATTATTTCCGCCCAATTGATTAAACGAGGCTTCTTTCTTTTCATCAACGTAACGTGCACCAATAGTCAGGCTCAGCCTGTCGGTGAAATTGATGACGTTATGGGTAAATACCGAAAAGCTTTTGGCGTCCTGTGTGAAACGATTCTCGGCATAAGCACCTGCCGAATTCACCGGAACAAGGCCGTTTCCGAGTGCGGTCAAAGCAAAAAGTGGATTGACGCCAGCCGCTGGTCCAAAGTTAAATGCGCTATTTGCTCGCTGGAAATCGGTGCCAAATGTCATTGTCTGGTCGGCTTCGATATCTTCAGTCGAATAAAATCCACCAATCAGCCAGTCGACGCTGTCGTTAAACGCCGTACCCTGCAATCGCAGTTCATGAGTCATTGTTTTGATAGAGTCGCCGCTTGGCAAAATTCCGGGCCGCGAATTTGATCCCCCCGCACCAGTGGTAAAAATGTTCAGTGTGGTAAAGTCAGACTCTTGGGTCGAGCTCGACTGGAAATCCCGATACGCGCCTATATAAGTTAATTTGGCACCGCCAAAATCCCATTTCAGTTCACCAGAAACACCCCATTGCTCAGCGCCGTTTTTGAAAAGCTGGCTATTGGTGGCGAGGTTTTGCAATGCTGATTGTCCGGATTCGACAACACCGTCATTTGCGAGACCATGGAAAGCAAAGAACGGCGCAAGTTCGGTTTCACGTATGATAACTGCATCGCAGCAATTTTCGTCAACCTTGGAGTAATCCGCCAGCAAACGGATGCTTACATCGGCACTGGGTTCAATATAAAGCTGGCCGCGGATCATGTACCTATCGCGGTTGTTGCTTTCCGCTCCGGTCGAACTTTTCAGGAAGCCATCGCGCTTGCGGTATGTGCCAGACAGGCGGAATGCGGCAACATCCTGCACCACAGGAACGCTGATACCACCCTGCACATTTATAAAGTTGTAATTGCCATATGTTGCATTGGCAAAACCTTCGACCTCAGACAAGTTCGCGCGTTTCGTCGTTATGTTCAGCGCGCCAGCCGAGGTATTGCGCCCAAACAATGTCCCTTGCGGACCACGCAGGATTTCGAGGCGCTCCAAATCGACCAGATCGCCGAGCGCGACGCCGGGCCGCGATTGATATACACCGTCAATGAATACGCCTACCGAGCTTTCAAGGCCGGTATTATTGCCGGTGGTACCGACACCGCGAATTTTGATCGACGTCCCTTGCGTTTCGGTCTGCGATGACTGGATGTTAAAGCTTGGAGAAATCGACGACAGCGTTTTGATGTCCGATACGCCTTCGCGCTCAAGTGCTTCCGGTGCGACAGCGGTAACGGCAAGCGGAATGTCCTGCACATCCATTGCGCGTAATGTCGCAGTCACGATGATTGGCTCGTCGCCACTATCTTCTTCGGCTTGCGGCGCTTCCTGGGCATATGCTGCGGGGATAAACATTGCGCTGCAAAGGGCAGCCGTCATCACACGGTTCAGTTTACGCATTTCTCTCTCCTCCTACTTAACCGGCAACTGTCGCGGCATTTCCTGCTCGTCTTAGCTGTTCGGTCATGACAAATTCGCTGGGATATTTTCCCGGGGAATAAACTCTCTCTCGGCGCTCATCCTACGGCCAAATTTTCACAAATCCAGCGATTTAATCGCGCGATTGAATTTCGCGATTTGGTGTGGCTTTTGCGTTCGCTGACGCTATTCACGACTGCGATATGTTTGATCGACCAACAATAATCGACGAGGCTTTTGTCCGCCGCGTCGCCGCTCACGACTTTCCCGCACCGCGCAGCAACGATGCGCCTTATGTCGTGCCTGCGCATAGGCTTGTCGACCTATTCGACAGCCAGATCATGAGCCGCCATCTCGATTTGTGGGCGCGCAGGTCGAAGGGTAAGACCTTTTATTCGATCGGCAGCTCGGGTCATGAAGGCACTGCAGCAATGGCCGCGGCGACGCGGACGACGGACATGGCATTCCTGCACTACCGTGACGGCGCACTCCTGATCCAGCGTAAGAAGCAGGCGGGCGGGTTGACGCCTTTATACGATATGGCGCTCTCATTTGCTGCCTCAACCGATGATCCGATTTCGGGCGGGCGGCATAAGGTGCTTGGCTGTGCAAATACATTCGTGCCTCCGCAAACCAGTACAATTGCTTCGCATCTGCCCAAGGCCGTGGGCGTTGCGCATTCGATTGGCATGGCGCACCGGTTGAAACTCGAAGGTGCTGTTCTGCCGCACGATGCGGTGATCCTCGCCTCGTTCGGTGACGCCTCGGCAAACCACTCGACGTCGCAAGGGGCATTCAACTCTGCCTGTTGGGCGGCGTACCAGCATCTGCCCATGCCGATCATTTTTCTGTGCGAGGATAATGGAATCGGCATTTCGGTACGCACACCCGGTGGCTGGATCGAGGCCAACTATGCACACCGGCCTGCGCTTCATTATATCCAGTGCGACGGCGCTGATTTGAACGACGCATTGCGCGGATGCGAGGCGGCGGTTCAATATGCCCGTTCACGGCGTAGGCCGGTCTTCCTTCATATGCGGACGGTGCGGCTAATGGGTCATGCCGGGGCTGATGTTGAGGCAAGCTATTCGGCGATCTCCAATATTGAGGCAACAGAGGCGCAAGACCCGCTGCTCCACAGCGCGCGAATATTGCATGAGCAGGGCGGAATGTCGGGTGATGAGATAGTTGCCCGCTATGAAGACATGCGCGCGCGGGTTGAGAGGGTGGCGCAGGAGGCGCTGGCCAAGCCACGGCTCGAAACGGCGGCCGATGTCATGGCGTCGATTGAGCCTATCGTCGGCGAAAAGACATCACTGCCACCGCCTGATCCGACCAGCCGCGATGCGATGTTTGCAAAAGACGCGCGCAATCTGGCAAAGCCCGTCACACTGGCCAAGAGCATTAATTTCGCGCTCGCCGACCTGATGCTTCGGTATCCCAATATTTCATTGTTCGGTGAAGACGTCGCGAATAAGGGCGGTGTTTACGGCGTGACGCAAGGCTTGCAGGACAAATTCGGTGCTGCGCGGGTTTTCGATACGTTGCTTGATGAACAGACAATTTTGGGCCTCGCCATCGGCATGGGACACAACGGCTTTGTGCCAATCCCCGAAATCCAGTTTCTCGCCTATATCCACAATGCTGAAGACCAGATCCGCGGCGAGGCGGCGACCCTGTCGTTTTTTTCCAACAAGCAATATCGCAACCCGATGGT
>JBGSPK010000337.1:0-7246 GCA_041738665.1 Sphingorhabdus sp.
TGGCAAATAGCCGCGTGATTTTGCGGTAACATGACGCTATCGGTAAATGATGCTGAGCCTTCCCAACATATTGACCCTTTCGCGGATATTAGCGGTACCGATTCTGGTGTTCTTGCTCTGGCCCGGCGCAAAGCATCTCGGCGTGCAGCCGGTGCCACTCGATTACTGGCTGGCGTTCGGGCTGTACTGTCTGATGGGTATCACCGATTATTTCGATGGCTATCTGGCGCGCGCGCAGGGAACGGTTTCGAAGCTAGGCATTTTTCTCGATCCCATCGCCGACAAGATTATGGTGGCTGCAGTCATATTGATGGTTGTCTTCACGCGCGATGTCGACGGCTGGCACGTGATTGCCGCGTTGATTATCTTGCTGCGCGAAATGATTGTTTCTGGCCTGCGCGAGTTTTTGGCGGGGCTGCAAATATCAGTGCCAGTGTCCAACCTAGCCAAGTGGAAAACAACCGCGCAATTGGTGGCGCTTGGGGGGATCATCCTCGCAGGTGCGCTACCCGAATGGCTTTTACTGAAGCAAGTCGCATTGGCATTATTGTGGATTGCCGCCGTGCTGACGATGATAACCGGGTGGGATTATCTTCGCGTTGGCATCAAGCATATGGATTGAACTGTTGCGGCTGATTTATTTTGCCCGCGTTCGGGAGGCAATTGGCTTCGACGCCGAAAATCGCGAATTGCCTTCCGAGTTACAGACCGTCGGCGATTGTGTTGCATGGCTGGCGGCGCAAGCCGATAATTACGCATCGGCTTTCGCCGATCCGTCGCGCCTGAGATATGCGCTCGACCAGCAGCTGGTCTGGGAAGAAACCCTGCTGGAGGGCGCTGACGAACTGGCAATATTCCCTCCCGTGACCGGCGGATGAAGCTCGTCCGGATCAGCGGTGAGGCTATCGACGGTGCTGCTGAATTAGCCCCGTTGGCCGCCTTGGGTGGCGGCGCAGTGGCCAGTTTTACCGGGATTGCACGCAACGATGACGACGTGGTTGCAATCGAACTCGAACATTATCCTGCAATGACCGAAGCCATCCTGATTGCGCTTATGGATGAGGCATTCGCCCGCTGGTCTTTGCTAGGCGGCGTATTGATCCATCGTGTCGGATACATCGCCGTGAGCGAGCCAATTGTTCTGGTGGGAACCACCGCCAGCCACCGCGCCGAAGCGCTTGAAGCCTGTGCTTTCTTGATCGACCGCCTCAAGACCGATGCGCCGTTCTGGAAAAAGGAACACCGCGCTGACGGCTCTGCGCAATGGGTCGAACCCAAGGCGAGCGACGGCGATCGCTCCAACAAATGGAGGTAGCTTATGCCTATATTATATGACGCGCCGAACCCTGCTCCCAACCCGCGGCGGGTTCGCATCTTTTTGGCCGAAAAGAGCCTAACTGTTCCGACCAAGCAATTGTCGATCATCAAGGGCGAGCACAAGGCGCCGGAATTCACCGCCAAATATCCGCAAGGGCAGTTGCCGGTGCTTGAGCTCGATGACGGGCGTGTGATCGGTGAAAGCGTAGCGATCTGCCGTTATTTTGAAGCGTTGCATCCGGACACGCCGTTGTTCGGCACCGACGCGCTATCCATCGCAGAAATAGACATGTGGATTCGCCGAGTCGAGTTCACGCTGATGAACCCCATCGGTCAGATATGGATGCACACGCACCCGTTCACGGCGCGCGTCGTGGTACCGCGATATACCGAATTTGGCGAGAGCAACCGACCAAAAGCGTTGGCTGCGATGCGGCGGTTTGATAACGATCTTCAAGACCGGCCATATTTGGCGGGCAGCGATTATTCGATGGCCGATATTGCGTTACTCACGACTATCGATTTCTCGACGTTCATCGGCATGCCGGTGTCAAAGGATTTATCCGCATTGTCCGACTGGCACGGCCGCGTGTCGGCGCGGCCAAGCGCCAGCGCTTGATGCAGCTGTAGTTCATCCCGGCAGCGCTAGGACGATGACATGAAAACATGGAAGTTATCGATAATATTGATCGCCGGATTGGCTTTGGGTGCATGCGCTACATTGCAGTCGGGCCCAGTTGGCAACAGCGCTGTTCCGCAACCTGCAAAGGCAGTCGATCTCGACCGCTATCTGGGGCGCTGGTATGAATTGGGCCGGTACGAGGCGGGTTTCCAGAAGGATTGCGAAGCGGTCACCGCTGACTATAGCTTGACTGCTCCAGGCAAAATCCGCGTGGTTAACAGCTGTCGCCAAGGCAGCGTCGACGGCAAGCTGCGCGATGTCACGGGCAAGGCAAAGATTGTCCAAGGCAGCAATAATGCCAAGCTGCGCGTTTCATTTTTCGGGCCCTTTTACGGTGACTATTGGGTGCTTGACCATGCGGACGATTATAGCTGGTCGATTGTCGGCGAACCGAGCGGGCGTTATTTGTGGCTGCTGAGCCGCACCGCAACGCCCGATGAGGCGGCTAAGCGTGCGATATTGGAGCGTGCATCGCAAATGGGCTATGACATGAAGCTGCTTCGGTGGACCCGCCAACCAGCTGGCTAGAGCTAGCTTTGGTGCAAATTTCTCAACGCTTCGGCCAGCATTTCAAATTCTTCCCGTCGAGGGCTGTTGGTCCGCCAGATCAATGCAATTTCACGGCTGGCGTGGTCGGCGTTCAATGGACGGGCCTGGACATCAGTGCCATTCAGCAAACCAGCTTTGACGGCCATCTCGGGGATGAGCGTCAGTCCCAGACCGTTATCGACCATCTGCACGAGCGTATGCAGCGAGGTACCAAGCATCGTTGCAGAGGCACGCAGTTCGGGGCGGTTGCATGCGGCGAGCGCATGGTCCTTTAAGCAATGCCCATCGACCAGTAATAACAGCCTGCTCTCGTCGATGAGCTCAGGTCTGATACTTTCCGGTGGGTCGCGCGGGTCGTCTTTTGGGAAAGCAACATACAGCCCGTCATCGAACAATTTTGCCTTTTCAACATCGCCTGCGGCATAGGGGAGCGCCAGCAGGACGCAATCTACGACGCCATGATGCAGTGCCTCGATTGCCGCAGCGCTCGCCTCTTCACGCAAGTACAGTTTCAGGTCGGGATATTGCTTGCGCAATGCCGGAAGCAATTTGGGAAGCAGAAACGGTGCAATGGTTGGGATAACGCTCATCCGCAAATCATCCGCGAGCGGCTTGCCTGCCGAGCGTGCCATTTCAGCCAACTCCTCGGCTTCGCGCAATATCCGGTGAGCCTTGGCGACCATCTTGCTGCCCAGTGGTGTGAAGCGGACGACGCGGCGGGTGCGTTCGACGAGCATCAGGCCAAGCAGCGATTCCAGTTCGCGGATGCCTGCGGATAGCGTTGACTGCGTGACGAAGCAGGAATCGGCGGCCTTGCCGAAATGGCCATGTTCCTCGAGCGCTACAAGATATTGCAACTGCTTCAGCGTCGGGAGGTAGGTGCTCATAAATCGAACCTTCAAATCTAAAAAGGATTAATAATCGCATTTGACGATTAAAACCAGCGAATTTGAGATAAGTTTCAATCCGCCACTGGAAATGCTGTAACTTATCCCTTACTTTGCGGTAATAGGGATAAACTCCGGTATCGGATGGCAGGGACGAACATGTTTATTTCAAACCTAATCGACTATCTGGACTCGATTAAGGAGCGCGATCCTGCTCCGCGTTCGCGCTGGGAAGTGCTTTTATATCCCGGGGTTTGGGCGGTCGGCTATCATCGTGTGGCGCATTGGCTGTTCCTCGGCCACATGTACTTCCTTGCCCGCTTGGTTAATCACTTCGCGCGCTTCATGACCGGAATCGACATCCATCCCGGCGCGAAAATCGGTAGGAACTTTTTCCTCGACCACGGCTTCAGCGTTATTGGCGAAACAGCAGAGATTGGCGATAACGTCACAATGTACCAGAATGTGACCTTGGGCGGCACTAACCCGACCAACGGCGTTGCTGGCAAACGGCATCCAACGATATTGGATAATGCCATCATCGGTTCGGGTGCGCAGATATTGGGTCCGATTACAGTCGGGGAGCGTGCGCGTATCGGTGCCGCAGCGGTGGTGACCGACGATGTCCCGGCAGGCGCAACGATGATCGGCCAAAAAGCGCGGTCAACACTGGTGAAGGCTGAAACCTATGCCAAGGATTTCATGCCTTATGGCACGCCGTGCCGGGAAATGTTCGATCCGGCGACGCAAAGCCTTGAAATCATGCAGTGCGAGATTGAAACGCTACGCAAGAAATTGTCGGAGTTGATGGCCGAGCGCGATGCTAGCGCCACTGACGCACCCGCCAAGCGCCGCACGTCAAAAGGCAGCAAGACCGCTTGAGCGCAGTCATTACACCCTTTCCAATTGCCAGCCGTTTAAATCAGGTTGGCTTTGACCGCATTGAACTTACCCAGATTTTGAACCTCTATGGGCGTATGGTTGCAGCAGGCAACTGGCGTGATTATGCCATCGACCTTGGTCGCGATGCTGCGGTGTTCAGCGCATTCAGACGCGCGGCGGAACGTCCAGAATATCGGATCGAGAAAAGACCCGACTTGCGCAACCGGCAAGGCATGTGGGCGCTCGTGGGCGAAGGTGGCGCGATATTGAAGCGCGGGCATGAACTAGGGCCGGTACTCGCGCCTGTCGAACGCAAGTTGATGAAACTGGTTGAGGCATAAAAAAGCCCGGCACAGAGACCGGGCTTTTTAACTTCGTCGTTGAGCGGCTCAGCCGAGCGCTTGCAACGCTTTCATCACCGCAACTGACTGCTCGCCGCCGGACTGTGGGACGGTTTCGCCGGTGCGATCAATTATCTTGTCCCAAGCTGCCGCAAAGCCTTCGACATTGCGGTCATCCTGACGCAGCGCGACGCCCGGAGTCATAGTGACATAGGCCGCATGATAACCGCCGCCGCCTGCACCGATAATCATATTCGTCGGCGCATCTTCGCTGACCAGATAGAGTGCGGCTGGCACGACATTTTCAGGCGTGAACTGGTCAAAAAGGCCTTCAGGGAAAATATCCTCGGTCATGCGGGTGCCTGCAACCGGCGCAATCGAATTTACACGGACATTATATTTGGCGCCTTCGAGATGAAGCGTCTTGGTGAAGCCAGCAAGCCCGAGTTTCGCGGCCCCATAATTGGCTTGTCCGAAATTGCCATAAAGGCCAGTCGATGACGTGGTCATCAGGATACGGCCATAGGCCTGCTCGCGCATTGTATCCCAAACCGCCTTGGTACAGTTTGCGCTGCCCATGACATGGACCTGAAGCACCAGATTGAAATCGGGCATATCCATTTTGGCGAAGCTCTTGTCACGCAGGATGCCTGCGTTGTTTATGAGGATATGGACTCCGCCCCAGGCTTCCTTGGCCTTGGCGACCATCTCGACCATTTGCTCATATTCGGTGACGCTGCCGCCATTGGCCATTGCGTCGCCGCCAGCCGCTTTAATTTCTTCAACAACCTGAGCCGCCGCATCCGACGTGCCAGTACCATCGCGTGCACCGCCGAGATCATTGACGACTACCTTGGCACCGCGCTTTGCTAGCTCAAGTGCATAGGCGCGGCCCAGCCCGCCGCCCGCACCGGTCACAATAGCAACTTTGTCCTGAAAGCTGATGGTCATTCAAATTCTCCACAGATAGAATGCAGCGCGCGCCGCAAATTCGGGCAGAGCCTTTACATGACGGTTACGTTGACGCAAGCGTAAAGCAAATGCGCTGTGGAATGTCACAAAATAGAAATTTATGAGTCACTGTTAGGTCACATAATTGTTGTCTAGGCGTCACGGAAATCGATATCGATTGTGGAACCGCATATATGAAAAGTCTCCGTTTATTGGCTGGCGTAGCCTGTATGGCATTAATCTCTGCCTCGGTTTTGGCTGATGATGCAGCCGCCGATCAGGCAACGACGACCGACGCAAAGGCGGTGGATGGCGTGCCCGCGAAGCCCGCCGTGGAAAAAAG
Source organism: Sphingorhabdus sp. (assembly GCA_041738665.1). Lineage (GTDB taxonomy): Bacteria > Pseudomonadota > Alphaproteobacteria > Sphingomonadales > Sphingomonadaceae > Sphingorhabdus_B. Next base: position 5,953 of record JBGSPK010000337.1, read on the forward strand.
CAAAGCAACTTGGCAAATTAAGCCGCGGTGGCGGGTGCAATATGATGTTGCCGATATCGACGGACCAACGGGGTTGTCGGGGCTTGGGCATGTAGATGATATTCGTCGTGCTCAGCTTGGTATCGACCTGAAAATGCCCGGCGGATTTTCGGCACGGGTTGAGGGCGATTTTGCAGCGACCCCGATTGAATTCACCGACGTCTATCTCGCTTGGGACCGCAAGGGGATCAATGTAACTGCGGGACAGCATAAGGCGTTCACACCGCTGGACGATATGACGAGCGACCTTAATACGAGCTTCATGGAGCGTGCGGCGATAGTTACTGCGTTCGGCCACGGTCGTCGCACGGGAATTTCAGCCGGGTACGCCAAAGGCGATTTCGGTGTGAACGGAGGTCTGTTCACCGATCCCTTGCTCCAGCTGAATGATGTGCAAAGCAATAGCATCTCGTTCGATGCCCGTGGCTATTGGTCGCCGAAAATAGGCAAGGCAAAACTGCATTTTGCCGCTGCCTATCATTGGCGCGATCTGAACGATTTTGGATTGGTCACCACGCGCTACCGGCTCCGTCCGGCGCTTCGGATTACCGACGCGCGCTATATAGGCACGCCTGCTTTGGCGATTACTAAGGAACAGCGTTATGGGCTTGAGGCTGCGGCCGTATTGGGGCGGTTCCACGGCGCGGCGGAGGTTCATTGGCTGAACGCGACCCGGACAGGGTTTGACGACCCGACCTTTTTCGGCGGCTATGCCGAGGCGGGTGTTTTTTTGACCAACGACAGTCGCCCGTTAAAAGCTGGTGCATTTGGCGGAATCAAACCGAAAAAACCATTGGGCAGCGGCGGTATTGGCGCGGTGCAGGTAAATGTGCGCTACGACTATCTCGATCTTAACAGCAAAAGCGTCACTGGCGGCAAACAGGACGGCTACATGGCCTCGCTCATATGGACCCCAGCCGAAAACTTCCGGCTAATGGGACAATATTCGAAGCTGAAATATACCGACGCGGCAATCGCGGTTGCTGGCGACCGTAGTTACACGGTTGATGTTGTCGGGCTGCGCGGCCAGATTTCGTTCTAAACCGCGTCTTGGTCGAGCGAATATCCGGCTGACCGTACGGTACGGATAATGTCGCTTTCAAAGCCTTCATTAAGCGCCTTGCGCAAACGGCGAATGTGAACATCGACGGTGCGGATTTCGATATCGCTGTCATGCCCCCACACGCTATCGAGAAGCCGCTCGCGAGAAAAGACATGGCCGGGATATTCGAGGAAATGTTTCAATAGCCGATAC
>JBGSPK010000404.1:0-7265 GCA_041738665.1 Sphingorhabdus sp.
GTTGCGGTCGTGACCGAAAACTGGTCGGCGGCAACCACGGCAGTGGTTGGCAAAAGTAAAGTAGATGCGGCCAAAGCCATTATTGTCTTCTTCACGGGATTTTCTCCTTCTTGAACCATTCTCGAATGTGACAACTCTTCAACCGCGTTTCGGTTGCATTTGAAGAGGAATTAATGATGAATTCCCGCCCGTCCGTTGCCTATCGACGTTAAATTAGCGGCAGCGATAGTCGCCGCGATCGATTTCGCGCCCGAGCAAGGCGCCACCGGCTGCTCCCAGGATTGCACCCAGCGTTTTGTTACCGCGACCTGCGACTTCGTTACCAACGAGCCCGCCGACGGCCGCGCCGATAATCAAGCCCGTGGTGCCGTCATCGCGGCGACAATAATAGCGGCCATCGTCACCGCGCCATAGCCGTGTATCTTCGCGGATATACTGCGCATCACGACGTCCTTCATAATAGCCGCGATCATATGAGCGCTGCTTGCTCTTTTTATGGCCCCATGCCTTTGCGTGGGCGGGAGGGTCGGCAAGTACGGCACTGGTTGGCACAACCAGGGTTGCTGCCGCCAATGCCAGAACTGATTTTTTCATGGTCTTTCTCCTTTTCTACTGAAAGACGCATGATATTTGACCGCTCGGCATGAACGGTTGTTGCATCGCTCGTTCAGGAAAGGATGAAGCGTTTAGGTACAGCGACGAGCGGTGCTATGCACAGATCTCGGCGCTATTCTAACAGAGTTATGCAGGCACCATAATAGCCAAGTGGCACCGCTAACGTAAACAACAGGCGTCTTGCTTCGATGACTGGTGCATCCTCGTCAAAGTCTGGATATTATGCGCTCGAGCTCCAGCTTGGCGCTGCGAGATCAAAAAGCTTTTGTGCAGCAAGAACCGCTGCCGGGGCGTTTCTGGCAGTCGCGTCCGCCCCCATCTCGGCTGCAAGTTCAGGGTTGTCGTTAAACATAGACCCGCCGACAAGCACCCCAATCAACGGATTTTGGGATTCTTTGCGAATTTGGATAATGATAGATTTTAGAGCTTCAAGCTGTCCATCCGATCCTGCTGTCAACCCGATCACAGCAAACCAGTTGCGGCGGACTGTCTCTATCAGGTCCTCTGCGTTTCCAGAGTATTCGGCATCAACATGCCAACCTGCTGCGGATAGCAGCCTTTCAATCATCGATGCACCGAATGAGTGCTGGTTACCCGGCGCCGTCGCCATCAACACCTTACGTCGCGTACCCAGTTGCGGCAGGCTATATGTCTCATTAAAAATTGCGAGCAGCTTTTGGAGCCGCGCTACGCCGATGGTCACATCGATGAAATCGCATTCGTCATTATCCCACATAGTGCCGAGATGGCGCGCTGTTGGTTCGAGCAGTTCGACATACAATGTTTCAACCGAGAGGCCACGATCACGTAACACAGTCACATAGGTGGCCGCAGCCTCAAGATCGTCCCCCAAGACAATATGTGCAAGTGCGCTGACATCATTTGCGCTGGGTGCCAAGGCTTCAATGAGCACTTCGACAGCGGGTGCGTCCGGGATTACCTCCGTATGAAGGCGTAACAGACGGGGGACGATCTCATTCGAAATAATGCGCGCGAGATCGATCTGGCGAACGGCAACGTCATGCCGACGATATATTTCCGGTGCAATAAAATGCTGTTCGAATTTGCGGAGGCTTTGCACATCAAATGTCTGAGACGCTAGCGCACTCGCTGTTTGAACCATTCCGCTCCCCCCTTATCGCTTGGCTGCAATAACGTTACGACTCCATACTGGGATAACCTAGAACGCCTATCGACGGGCGTCGATACAGAATTTTTCGCTATTGCCAATCGCAGCTTAATCAGGGCGTATAATATTATCGAACGGCGCCAATCGCGGCGAGTTAACCGGATGTGCAATAGCGGAAACATAATCCCGGGGATAATTGCGAATGGCGTCTTTCGATGGTTATTCCCACTCGATGGTTCCCGGTGGCTTGGAGGTGTAATCGTAAACCACGCGGTTAATGCCCTTTACTTCGTTGATAATGCGCGTCGATACGCGGCTCAAAAATGCGCTTTCGAACGGATAGATATCTGCCGTCATGCCGTCGGTCGAGGTAACTGCCCTTAATGCGCAAACATTGTCATAGGTGCGGCCATCGCCCATAACGCCGACAGTCCGCACGGGCAATAACACCGCAAAAGCTTGCCAGATTTCGTCATACAATCCTGCGCTCCGAATTTCTTCCAGGTAGACCGCATCGGCCTTGCGCAAAACGTCGCAACGTTCCTTCGTCACTTCGCCGGGGATGCGAATGGCGAGGCCGGGCCCGGGAAAGGGGTGGCGGCCGACGAACTGGTCGTTGAGACCAAGCTCCCGGCCTAAGGCGCGCACCTCGTCCTTGAACAGCTCGCGCAAGGGTTCGACCAACTGCATGTTCATCCGCGCGGGCAGGCCGCCGACATTATGGTGGCTCTTGATCGTGACCGATGGCCCGCCGGTGAAGGACACGCTCTCGATAACGTCGGGATAGAGGGTGCCTTGCGCCAAGAAATCCGCACCGCCGACTTTTTTCGCCTCTTCCTCGAACACATTGATGAACTCGCCGCCGATGAATTTGCGTTTGGCTTCAGGGTCGGTGACGCCCGCAAGACCCATCATGAATCGCGCCTCGGCATCGACCACGACAAGCGGGATGTTATAATGATCGCGGAACAAGGTCTCAACCTGTTCGCGTTCATTCATGCGCAGCAGGCCGTGGTCGACAAAGACACAGGTCAGTTGCTCCCCAATCGCCTCGTGGATTAGTATTGCCGCAACAGAGCTGTCAACGCCCCCAGACAGTCCGCAAATGACGCGGCCCGAGCCGACCTGTTCGCGGATCTCGGCAATTTTGGTGGCGCGGAATTCTGCCATTGTCCAGTCGCCTGCCAGTCCACAAATCTTGTGAACGAAGTTGGAAATCAGCTTTGCTCCATCGGGGGTGTGGACCACCTCGGGATGGAACATCGTGGTGTAATATTTGCGCGTTTCGTTGACGCAGATTGCGAACGGCGCGTTGGGCGAGGTGCCAATGACTTCAAAGCCATCTGGTGCGACTGTCACGCGATCGCCGTGGCTCATCCATACGGGGTAGCTGCCGCCGACCTTCCAGAAGCCATCGAACAGCGGGCTGGGTTTCAGGATTTCAACATCCGCGCGGCCAAATTCGGCAGCATGGCCGCCCTCGACTGTGCCACCCAATTGCGTGCAAAGGGTTTGCTGGCCATAGCAAATGGCGAGGATGGGCAAGCCGCTGTCGAAAACGACTTGCGGCGCGCGCGGGCTGCCTTCGGCGGTCACTGACGCTGGCCCGCCTGAAAGGATGACACCCTTGGGCTGCATCCGCGCAAAGGCTTCGGCGGCGGTGTTGAATGGAGCGATTTCGGAATACACCCCCGCCTCGCGCACGCGGCGGGCGATGAGCTGGGTCACTTGTGACCCGAAATCAATGATGAGGATGGAATCCGAAGGCTGAGCGCTTTTGCGAGTATTTGGCATGACCAGCCGATAAGGGCTACCGTCGCCGCTGTCCATATCGCGGCAGCGGCGGCGGCAAACTAATCTGTGGAATGCTTAACGGTCAAGAACCTCAACCGAACCGCGCCCGAGATATCCTTTCTCGCGCATTTCCTTGCGATAGTCTTTGCGTGCATCGGCTAGCTCACGGCGAAATTCTGCCTTTGCTTCACGTTCGTCTTGGGCGGTGTCGGCGCGGCGAAGATCGGAACGTAGCTCGCTCTCCGCTTCCTCAATGTCGGATTTATAATCATACCAGTAATTATTGTATTTGCCGGCAATTGGCGCGGTCAGGATGTGGTTGTGCGCTTCCGATCCGGGGTGCGCAGACAATGTCGTCGCGGTCGCGCCAATCATAAGCGCGCCTGAAACCGATAGGAGGGCAATCGCGCCTTTGGGGAAATATGTCATTTCGTAACTCCTTTACCGTTGTGGTTGGGGAACACGGAAAAGACGCTTTTGGCCTGTGCCTTGGCTGAACAAACTGCAATTTACGGTGGCGTGTGACGGGTACAGGGTGAATCGCACGTTGATCGCTTAGCATCAGGCCACCGAGGGACATTTATGCGGGCTATCGGGACTTGACATTGGTTGAATGAATATACATTCAGCAATGATGATAGTCAGTGAACTCAACAATAATCCTGATATGGTGATGACCGATTCCTCAAGCGGTTGGGTGGGCTATTTGCTCAATCAGGCAGCACTGCAAATTCGGACGATGTCGGTGTTGGCGCTAAGTCCGATCAAGCTCACTCCGCCGCAGCTGCGGGCGCTTGAAGTCATCGCCGCCGAACAGCCATTAAGCCAGACGAGGCTCGGTGAATTGGTGCATATGGATCGCAGTACTATCGTACATGTCGTCGACCATTTTGAAGCGCTGGGCGCCGCGTCGCGTGAAGCTGACCCGACCGACCGGCGGAGCCACGCGGTCGTGCTCACCAGAAAGGGCGAAAGCTTGCTCGCCGACGCGCAGCACCGTGCGCGCGGCGCCCAGAACGAATTTCTGTCACCCTTGTCTCGTCCGGAGCGTGAGGCATTGCGCGAGATGCTCCAGAAACTCTTTGATCCATCCCCCTGTCCTGAGGAGAAGAAAAGTGACCCCCGCACTCCACCGTCCAAGCCCCGATAGCGCGATACTGGTCTATGTCGATTATGTGACCGGCCTTGATAATCTGATGAACCGGCTGCCGACGAAAGTTTATAAAAACAACATCGCGGCGTTCGCCAAGATGAACCCCTTGTTCAAAATGCCGACCGTCGTTTTTGGCGAAGAAAATGAATATTACGGGACGTTCCTTCCCGAAATGGCGCATGTCACACATGACATCCGTCGGTACAATCGCACCAGCATCAGTGGCTACATCCCCGAATTTGCCGAATGGCTGGCTTCAACGGGTCGCAGGGATATCATCATAGGCGGCATCTCGCTCGACAATTGCGTGTTGCACACTGCGCTCGACCTGTTGCGTGCCGGATATAATGTATTCGTCGTGGTCGATGTATCGGGCACAAACAGCCCGATTACAGAAGATGTCGCAATGATGCGGCTGCGTGATGCAGGTGCGGTGATGTGTACATGGCTATCGATCATCACTGAACTCGGCGTCGATTTTGCTTCGCAATATGGCGACGGGATGAAGGCGATTATCGGAACGCATTGGCCGGCCTCGACAGTCGGCCCTATCGATGACAGCACGCCGGACGGCCACGGAATGCAATTTACCGGGTGAGGCCATGAACGACAATGATCTCATCAAGCAAGGCTCGGTCATATTGGTGAATGTATTTACCCCGCTCCCCGGAATGACGGATGCCTTTATCGAGGCGCAGACGGCCGAATATGCGCGCTTGAAAGGCTTGGTGCTGGGTGCACGAGGCAATCGGCTGCTGCGCTCACTCGACGGCAAGTCCGCGGTTAACATCGCTTACTTCGAAAGTGTCGAATTATATGATGCGTGGATTGGCAGCGACCTATTCGCGGACCATTTGTCGCGGATCAGACATCTGGTGGAGAAGGTTGAACCCGCGTTGTTCGACGTTGCTTATGAAAGCGCCTAATCGATAAGCCAATTCTTTCGGACTTCGCCATTTTGTGCGAAGGACGCAAAATGGTAGTTACCGACGATCGCCGCGCCGAGATTATCGAGCGCTTGACCGACCATGTGTTGATCCATGGCCTGTCCGCGTCAAGCTTGCGCCCGCTAGCGAAGGCCGCCGGTACCAGTGACCGGATGCTGCTGTATTATTTCAACGATAAAACGGAAATCATCACTGCGGTTCTGGAGACGATTTCCGCGCGGCTGGTTCTTATGTTGGGCGAGCGCGCCGCGCCAGAGCCGCTGCCGGTCGATGAACTCCGCCGCCAGTTTGCGGAAATCCTGCTGGTCGACGAGCTGTGGCCGTACATGCGGATCTGGCTTGAGGTTGCATCAAAGGCATCGATGGGTGACACATTCTATCGCGCTGTCGGCGAACAGATCGGGCGCGGATTTTTCGAATGGGGCAAGGCCCAGCTAAAATCCGAAAGCGAAGCGCAGCGCGAAATCGATGCTGCGAAGCTTCTGGTCAGCATCGAAGGCATGCTTTTCCTCAAAAGCCTGGGCCTTGACGACATCAACGCCAAGGCGCTGTGAACTCAGACCGCGGCGCGCTGTTTGCCTAGCAACAGTTCCTTCACATCACCCTTGGCTTGAAAGCTCGCCACCAGCAAATAAGCGCACAAAAATGGCGCGCCACCGGCAAATATGCACAGCCCGAATAATAGGCCTAACGGCGAAAAATGATGCCGCCACATCAACCATACCGAGCCGAGGATGAGAAGGGCGTGGAAATCCATGTTGAATTGCCCTGGCCATCCCATTTTCGCGATGTCGCCGTAGAATATAGGCAATAAGCCCCAACCGTGGTTCGCAATGACGATAACGGTATAGACCCCGACCGTCGCGATAATCGCAATTAGCAAAAGGCGGAATAGGTTCATTTACTTGTTCCCTTGTTCAACATGAATGCCAAGACCATGCCAACTCCTGCACCCCACAGGATGATGGCCGCACAATTTGTCACTTGCGGCAACTCACCGCCATAGACCCTTGGGAACCAGGCGATGACGATCCCATCGATCAGCAATGCAGTCATTGTCGCCACCGCGATGCCCGTGAACAGCTGATGCGTAAACAGCTTCACGAGCATCCTTGTTAGTACAACAAAAGGCAACGTCCCGGGAATAACGAGTGCATAGGTGATAAAACGGGCGGTACCTTCGAGTGCACCCATCGGGGCAATCAAACGCAAGATGATCGCGGCCAAAAACCAGAGCGCAGCACCTATACAGATCAGCAAAATTGTCTGGCTGATTGTAAGACCAATACGATTAACAGATGCGTCCGGCATGTTGAAGTTTTCCCATTAACAGGGCTTCAGTTACCAAAATGTAGCGACTGCTACAACATCTATTTTAGTTGGTCAGTTCAATCCATGTCGGGGCATGGTCACTCGCCTTTTCGCGGCCGCGATGGTCCTTGTCGACGCCGCAGGAGACCAGACGGTCTGCCACCGCGGGGCTCAACAGCAAATGATCGATGCGAAATCCATGATCCCGCTGCCATGCGCCTGCCTGAAAATCCCAGAACGTCCAGACTCCACCTTGCGGGTAATGCGTGGCGAGCGCGTCGGTCCAGCCCTGGCCGAGCAGCGCACGATAGGCTGC
>JBGSPK010000415.1:0-8539 GCA_041738665.1 Sphingorhabdus sp.
CCTGCCAAGGGGACGAACTCTTTCGTAAAAGATGCGGCGCGACGCGCTTCGACATCGAATATGTTATCCGCTGCAAGGATCAGGCTGACATTGCGGTCCTTGCCAAATGGTCGCCAGGTAGCGGAAGCGTTGACCATCTTAAAACCCTTAGTGGGCGTTTCAAAGCTAGCGACGCGGTTCTGGCTGTCGGTCCACTCGACTTCGCCACGAAGATCGAGATTTCCGCTTTGCAGCTCTAGCCCGCCTAACAAACGCAGTGGCGGGATACGGGGCACGGGTCCAGCACCGCTTACCGACGCACGGGTATAATCGGCAACGCCATTGGCGACAAAATCGAACCCGGCCATATGTCCAAGTTGAGCGGTTGCCTCTGCTTCGATACCCCAGACGCGCGCCTTACGCTGGAAATATTGAAAGACTGGCAAATCATCCTGCACAGCGCCCGTGGCCGACTCGTAGATGAAGCTGCCAAAGCGGTTGGCGTAAAGCGTCGCGCTCATATCGAAGCGAGTGCTATCGTAGCGAGCGTAGATCTCGCCGTTCCAGCTGCGCTCGCTACGCAAATCGACATCACCGATCTCGAAAGATTGGGTCGCAACATGAGGGCCGTCAGAATAGAGTTCTTCCACCGAAGGTGCGCGGCCGGTCCGCGATATATTGGTCCCCAATTTTAGGTCGCCAATATTATATGCGATACCCAACGCCGCCGATATATTATTGAAACCCCGGGTGATGCCAATCGTCTGCGCTTCAAGGCTGGCATGATCAAAACGCAGGGCCACTTCAGCTTCCAAATTACCAAAGTCGAATTCCTGCAGGCTGAACACACCAATCTGGTTGGTCCGTGTCGGCGGCACAAAAGCCTCGTCGCCGATTGCTGCAAAATCGCGCGTGGTGTACTGGACGCCACTCGCTCCACGCCAGCCATTGCGATTATTTTGTGTAAGTTCCAGCCGGGATTCGATGGCCTTGCTTAAAAATTGTGTGCCGACGTCGGCGCCTTCCAGTTCGACATGTTCGTAATTGGCGTAGCCCGTGCGAAGGCGCAGCTTGTCGAATATACCATCGCCAAGCTCGACTTCACCACGGAGATCGAAACGATATTGGCGCAGGTCGATTGAAACGCCATCGCCGCCCGGCGCGGAACCGAAGTCCGGGCGTTCGGCAATGCCATATTTTGTATCATAGATATTGAACGAAACGCCTAGATTGCCGCCGTCATCGATAAATGCAGCGCCTGCGCCAGCAGTCCAGGTTGTCACACCACTATTCGGCAAACGTCCGCGTGAATTGGCCCATGCCGTCGCATTTGCAGCCTCAGTGACATTGCCGAGCGCAGTCTGGTCTGCGGCGAAATCCACGGCTTCCTGCCGCAATGTCGGCGACAAAAGATAACCGCCAATGCGAAGGTCGTTGCTGTTCCGGTAACTACCGTCGACATGGACTACTACACGGTCGCCGAGCGGCACATCGATAGATCCCCCGCCCGAATAATCATCTGCCGCACTCCCATAACCCAGTTGCGCATCGATATGCACTGCCTCATCCGGCACCGAGCGCGGGATGCGCTTGTCGATGACATTGACCGCACCGCCAACCGCTTGCCCGCCGAACAGCAGAACAGCCGGTCCACGCAGAACCTCGATGCGTTCGGTGGTTAGCGCATCAATAGTTACAGCATGGTCGGCCGAGGTGTTCGAAGCATCAATATTTCCGATGCTATCGGTCAGCACCGCAACCCGATTGCCCTGAAAACCGCGCACCACTGGACGTGAAGCACCTGGCCCGAAGCTTGTCGCAGAAACCCCAGGAAGGCTGGTCAGCATATCGCCGATCTGGCCTTGCGATTGCTCAGCCAGATCCTCGCCCGACAGCGCCGAGGTGCCAGATAAAATGTCGAGACGTTCGACATAAGGCGCGGTAACCACAATTTCTTTTTCGGTATGAAAATCGTCGCTCTGCGCGATCTCCTGCGCAAAAGTGGGGGATGCAATTGCCAATGACAGTGTGGAAAGGCTGATCGATATAAATGCACTGCGCTTCATAGTCATTTTTTGCTTGGGCCAATTTAGATAGGAGAGGTTGAGTGCGGTTAACGTCAATGTGATATTATAACAATACCTAATGTTCGATATTCGACCAAATGCGCAAATCTGGCGATAACCTGCAACAAAGCAGGACTGTGTTGGCCGCAACATTGTCTCACTTGCGATTGCCTTGGAACGCCAGTACCTGACGAGGTTATGAAATGCCTAGCCTCCACCCTTGACCTCATTGGCAATACACCGCTCGTCCGTCTAAAGGGCCCAAGCGAAGCGGCTGGATGCGACATTTTCGGCAAATGTGAATTTACCAACCCCGGTGCATCGGTCAAAGATCGCGCAGCGCTCTATATTGTACGCGACGCAGAGCAGCAGGGTTTGTTAAAGCCCGGCGGGACTATCGTTGAAGGCACTGCCGGTAACACCGGTATCGGCCTCGCCCTTGTTGCCAATGCGCTGGGTTACAAAACCATTATCGTGATGCCCGAAACACAAAGTCAGGAAAAAAAAGATACGCTTCGCGCTTTAGGGGCTGAGCTGGTTCTGGTTCCTGCTGCGCCTTATTCAAACCCCGGCCATTTCGTCCACACCTCGCGCCGTCTGGCCGAGGAAACCGATAATGCCGTTTGGGCCAATCAGTTCGACAACATCGCGAACAGACGCGCGCATATTGAAACGACGGCTGAGGAAATCTGGACGCAAATGGAGGGCCGGGTTGACGGATTTACCTGCGCTGCAGGGACTGGCGGGACGATTGCGGGGGTCGGGCTGGGCTTGAAGGCGAAAAATGACAAGGTAGTCATCGCGCTGTCTGATCCGCACGGTGCAGCGCTCTATAATTATTACGCCTGCGGCGAATTGCGCTCCGAGGGTAGTTCGGTTGCCGAAGGTATCGGGCAGGGACGGATAACCGCAAATCTCGACGGTGCGCCTATCGACACACAATTCCGCATCTCGGACGAAAAGGGACTTATGTGGGTGCGACGACTGCTGGCGGAAGAAGGGCTTTGTTTGGGCCTGTCCTCGGGGATAAATGTTGCAGGTGCGGTCGCCTTAGGCAAACAGCTTGGAGCTGGTAGGCGGGTCGCCACCATATTGTGTGACACCGGCTTTCGCTATCTGTCGACGCTGTACAATCCCGAATGGATGAAGAGCAAAAACCTGCCCCCGATGCCTTGGCAACTGGACAATTGATCCATTCCACCCAATATATGGGGTAGGAGGTCGTCACATGGTCGAACAAAGACAATCGGCAATGCAGCGCATTCAGGTCGGACTGGTCGGACTCGTCGTGGTGCTGCTTTTCGTCAGCCTCGCCAATATGGTATTGGACCGGGTTAGCGATGGACAGCAGACGGGCGCGACTGCTGATGGCGGGACCGTGACTGCTGAGACTGATTCAACGCCGGATGAGCCGCTTGCCGAATTGGGCGTGACCCCGGTCGCCAAGGATGACGAAACAACAAAGGCGCTTGAGGCACCAGCGCAAAATATTCGTCAAGTCCAGCCGCCCGCACGCCAGCAGTAGAAACTGACAAATGCAACTGAAACTCAAGGATGCGGGTGTCCGCAGGCGCCTGCTGGTCGGGATGCTGCTGGTGCTAGGATTGGTGTTACTGCTGTCTGCGCTTCGCTATGGTCGTTCCGAGCCAGCCACAAACCGTCCCGCCATCGGCTTGATGACTACGTTGCCGCTACAATGGAGTGAAGGTGGAATTGAGGCGGATCTTTCGACCGAAGCCGAACCGCATCCGGCCTATGCGCGACTGCAGCAGCAATATGACATCGTCCCAATCGACGATTTCGAAACGCTGGACAGCAAATCCCTCTCATTGCTGGTTCTGGCACAACCCCGCGCCCTTGGCCCGGCAGAGTTAGTCAAGCTCGACGCGTGGGTGCAGGCAGGGGGGCAGCTTTTGATTTTTGCCGACCCGGCTTTGCAATGGGGGAGCCTGTATCCTCTCGGCGACAAGCGCAGGCCGCTTTTTACATCGCTACTTTCGCCACTGTTTTCGCATTGGGGGTTGGAGCTTGTTCTACCCCTGACCGACGAACAACCCGTCGTACTTCGCGAAGTCGATGGCGTAACAATCCGCACGCAAACGCCCGGTGAGTGGCTGGTCAAGGAAGGAAGCAAGAGGGCTGCGTGTGACATTGCACCGCACAAGTTGCTTGCAGAGTGCAAGGTCGGCAACGGGCGCGCGTTGCTGATTGCCGATGCCGATTTGCTGGATACCGTCTATTGGGAGGGGCAGGGCGTTCGTGCGGTCACAGGGGACGACGAGTTCGCAAACCTGCTTTGGGTAGAGGCGCTTCTTATGGCGCTGCGTGACGGCAATAAATCACCCGGGGATTTCAGGGGAAAATAACTGACGATTCGCAGGATATTGCGGAAAATCTCGGAATAGCATCGGATTCACCGGGTTTTGTGCAGGAAAAAGAGCTGACCCAGCGGGAGCGTTTAATATTGATATTATTTTTAGATAATAAAAACAGCTGCTTATGGTTAATACAGACACTATTCCCATAAAATCCCTCTTTTCATCCATATAATCCCTTGTTATGCAAAGACATCCAAGGGGTGGATTTCTGATTTCAACGGTCGTTCCCGCGTCCGCACGGCGATAGGCGTCTCCGTGATTGGCAATCTGCGCCCTTTTCGGGAGGGTGGTCAGGCAGTGTCAGCTTTGGTGGTCTATGCAGGTTCGGGGGTGTCGGGTGTCGACGCCAAAGGCCGCACGACCATACCCTCGGAACTCCGCGACAGCGTCCAGCAATCGAGCGGCGCGAACAGTGTATGCATTTCGCGCCACAGCAGCCTTCCTTGCCTGATTGGTTTCGGCGGCGCCGAGCGGCTCAAGCTGCGTGCCGATATTGAGGCGCAGTGGCAGAGTGCCGTCAATCGCGGAGCCGAGTTTGATCGCGAACTTGCAGGTGTTTCTGCCTCGTCCATTTTCGAAACCGCTTTCGAAGCTAGTGGTCGCTTTGTTCTGTCACCGATGCTTAAGCATTTCGGTCGCATCGAAGATCGCGCCTTCTTCTTTGGCGCAACCACCCATTTCATGCTGTGGAACCCCGACGTCTTCCTGAAAGAAGGGCCAGCGGCATTCAATCCAATCAAGGACGAGCTTAATTATTGGCTCGACATGAGCAAGCGCGACAAATGAGCGCGCAGGCCCCTCATATTCCAGTACTACTGGATGAAGTAATTCACGCTCTGGCCATCACCCCTGGCGCGGAGATTGTGGATGGCACCTTTGGTGCAGGAGGATACAGCGAAGCGATACTCGCTGGCGGTGCGCGCGTTTACGCGTTCGACCGCGATCCCGATGCGCTATCGGAAGGTGCAGACCTTGCAGGCCGCAGTGGAGGTGCCTTGCGCCTTTACTCGGCCTGCTTTTCTGATTTGGACGACGTTCTGATTGCTGACGGTGTAACCGAAGTGGACGGCGTCGTATTAGACATCGGCGTTTCGTCGATGCAGCTCGACCGCGCCGAGCGTGGCTTTTCTTTCCAGAAAGATGGCCCACTTGATATGCGGATGGCACAGGACGGAATGACCGCCGCCGATTTCGTGAATGAGGCCGAAGAGACCGAAATCGCCGATATCATTTACCGTTATGGCGAGGAGCACCGCTCACGCCGGATTGCGCGTGAAATTGTCGCGGCGCGCCCAATCACGACCACCGCGGAACTCGCAGCCATCATCCGCAAGGCCGTAGGTCACAAACCCGGCGCACCCAAGGATCCGGCAACGCGCGCGTTTCAGGCCATCCGGATCCACATCAACCGCGAACTTGATGAACTGACCGACGGACTCGAAGCTGCCGAACGGATGCTAAAGCCCGGTGGCAGGTTGGCGGTCGTGACATTCCACAGCCTCGAAGATCGCATCGTGAAGCAGTTTCTGCGCCGCCGTAGCGGTGCGGAGGGCGCAGGGTCCAGACATATACCAACGGTCGCAAATGCTGGTCCTGCGCCCACCTTTGAAAAGGCTGACAAAGCGGTTCGGCCATCCGATGCTGAAGTAAACCGCAACCCGCGTGCCCGCTCGGCCACGTTGCGCTCGGCAACCCGTACTGATGCTCCCGCTTGGGCACAAGGAGGACTGGCAGCATGAGTCTCGCCATGAAACGACTGAAAAATCTGGGCTGGCTCGCGCTCGTCTTTATGGTTGCCATCCTGCTGTATCCGCTTTCGCTCAATGTCGCAGCGCTGCACAGCGATCTGGTTTCCGTCGATCGTGAGATACTCGACACCAAACGCGAGATAAGTTTTCTGCAAGCTGAAATAAGGACGCGTGCAAGCCTTCAGCAGCTCGAAGAGTGGAACGAGCTATTGTACGGTTATCAGCCTCCGACTGCGCAGCAATTTGTCAACGGCGAGGCGGCTTTGGCTGGCCTTGGCGGCGATGCGCCCGCTGGCAAGCCGGTCATGGTGGCGGCATCCTTCTCGGATGGGGCGGCCCCTGCCGGGCTCATTGGCGCTGGTCGGAACAGCACAGCATCCGCGCAAGCATACAACAGTGACGACGCGGCTGAAAAGCCGGTCAAGGTTGCGGTTGCAAAAATCGATGCACCGGTCGTAGAGCAAACCCGCACCGAACGGCTTGCGCGTATGGACGAAAAATTGCTGTCCGATGATTTGATGCGCGACATTTCGGTAAAAGCCGACAAAGAACGCAAACGGTAATGACAATTCTCGCTGCCCGCACCACCACGCGTAAAAGCGGCATCGGGACCCCTCCGTTCACCGCGCACGGCTATTGGCGGATGCTGGTGTTGCTGACGGCATTCGGCCTTTTTGTGATGTTATTGATCGGCCGGCTGGCGACATTGGCGTTGTTCGAAAGCACCCGCGCTTATGGCGCGACCAATACCGAATATGTCCCGGACCGCGGCGACATCGTCGACCGTAACGGCATCCCGCTGGCGCGCAGTATCTATGGCTATGCCATTTGGGTGAAGCCTTCCGAGCTGTTGGGAAATCGTAAGGAATTGGCGAGCCAGCTAGCAGCGATTTTCCCAGACACCCCGGCCTCCGAATTTTACGCCAAGTTGATGTCCGACAAGGCAGGTTATCTTCGCAAACGCGCACTGCCCGAACAAGTCCGGCAAGTACACGACCTCGGTGAAATCGCGATTGAATTCCCGCGTGAGGCGACCCGGCTTTACCCGCAAAATGATATGGCCGCGCACGTCCTCGGCTTTGTCAATCGCGACGGCAAGGGCGCGATGGGGATGGAGCGGGTGATGAACGATCATCTTCGCGATCCGGCAAAGCGCGGGAAGCCGCTCAATCTGTCGCTTGATGTTCGTGTGCAGGCCGCGCTCGAAAGCGAACTCGCCTCCGGTATGACAGCAACAGGCGCAAAGGGTGCCGCTGGCGTCATTCTGGATGTTCAGACCGGCGAAGTCGTTGCGATGGCGACGTTGCCATCATTCAACCCCAACCGTCCGGTCTTTGCCAACATCCCCGATCTGGGGCAAACGATCGTTGATGGCCGTTATCCGATTACGCGTCAGACGAATAACGTCACCAATCGCGTTTACGAACTTGGTTCGACATTCAAGCCGCTGACCGTCGCGGCGGCACTCGACGCAGGAACGGTGCGTGACCTGTCGATCCGGTATGATGCGACCAAACCGCTTGAGGTCGGCCGGTTTAAAATCCGGGATACCCATTCCGCAGGTCGCTGGTTGAACACGCCTGAAGCCTTAATTCACAGCTCAAACGTTGTGACCGCGCAAATCGCGGATAATCTGGGTGCTGCGCGGATGGATGCGATGCTTAGGGCTATGCATTTCAACGGTCGTCCTGATATCGAACTCGCAGAAAAAGCGATGCCGCTTTATCCCAAAACCTGGGGAAGAATTACGAATATGACCGTCGGCTATGGTCATGGCATCGCGGTAACGCCTTTGCACTTGGCGAGCGCCTATGCCGCCATGGTCAACGGCGGGATATACCGACCAGCAACGATGTTCAAAACCAAGGCTGACGCCAAGCTGCCCGGCAAACGCGTCTTCTCCGCAGCAACCAGCGCACGGATGCGGCAGCTGATGCGAATGATTGTCGTGGACGGTACTGGTAAAAAAGCCGATGCCGAGGGTTATCGCGTGGGCGGCAAGACGGGTTCTGCCGAAAAACCCGGCGTTGGCGGATATAGCCGTAATCTTGTTGTGGCGACCTTTGCGGCGGCATTTCCGATGGACAATCCACGCTATGTCGTGCTCGCGATGCTCGACGAACCAAAGGGCACCGAGGCTTCGAGTTTTCAACGGACCGCCGGCTACACAGCGGCGCCGGTCGTTCAAAAAACCGTCACCCGCATCGGGCCTTTGTTGGGAATTATCCCTGATATGAAGCGCGATGTTGATGTTTCGGAACTCATGCCTCTATTGTGGAAGGCGAAGGGAGAGCGATAGTGAAGCTCGGGCAATTGGTAAGCGGTCTCGAAAGCGCCGTTGCCGAACAGAATGTAACGGGCTTTGCCA
>JBGSPK010000465.1:0-9058 GCA_041738665.1 Sphingorhabdus sp.
CGACGATACTCCGCTCCCCACCGGCTACCAACTTTCGGCGTTGGACCCGACCTATCGCGAAACGCCGTGGGTGCCGCTCGACCGGTTGCGGGCTGCGGACCCGGTGCATCATGACCAGCAGCTTGGCCGCTATTTCCTGACACGCGGCACGGAAGTTTCGGAGCTTATCAAGAACCGTGAACTCAACGCCGACCCACGCAAGGCCAATGACGGCAGTTTTTCAAAAACGCTCTACGGCAATAACAGTAAGGAATTGTCGATCCTGATGCTCGACGACCCTGAGCATAAGCGGCAGCGCACGTTGGTATTGCAAGCGTTCAACAAGCGCTCGGTCGATGCGCTATTGCCTCGGATACAAGAGATCGCGAGCAGCCTGTGTGACGATATCGAAGCGGCAGACGGCGAGTTCGACTTTGTCCAGCTGTTCGGATCACCGCTGCCCACAACGGTGATGGCTGAACTGCTTGGCATCGATGCCGCTGACCGTAAGGATTTCCGCCGGTGGTCGTTGGGCTGCATGCAGGCGCTTAATCCGTTTCGGACGCCCGAGCAGACGGCCTTGTACGAGGAATCGACCACGACTCTTGCCGAATATCTGGCCCGTGAGGTCGATATTCGTAGGACTAAACCGAGCGATGATCTGATTACGCGGCTCGCGCTGGCAGAGGAAGAAGGCGATACGCTGACCACGCAGGATATTGTGTTGCTTATCCGGCTGCTGCTGATCGCGGGTAATTCGACGACAACCGACATGCTGGGGGCAGGGGTTGTGCAATTGCTTAAAAATCCTGACCAGTTGGCAAAATTCCGTGCGCGTCCCGATCTTCACGACAATGCGATGGATGAAATCTTGCGCGTCGAACCGCCAGTTACCCAGGTCCTCCGTAGCGCGCATCAGGATATGCAGGTGGCGGACAAGCAAGTGAAGCAGGGTGACACGATCCACATGTCGCTGTTTGGGGTGCATTTCGATCCCACGATGAACCCTGACCCGTTGAAGTTCGACATCGAACGGAAGAGCATCCAGCATTTCGCCTTTGGCGGTGGCGCGCATTATTGTTTAGGGGCTGGCCTCGGCAAAGCGCAGGCCAAGATAGCCTTGCCGATGCTGTTCGAGCGCTTTCCGAATCTCGCCTTTGCGCCGGAGCGTGAGGTGAAGCACAAGATTGCACCTGCGTTTAACGGCTACGGCGAAATCTGGCTAGTGAAGTAGTTAAGCGTTCTTGGGCGGCCAAGGAAAAAAGCCTGATGTCCGTGCAACATAAGATGCATATTCGGGCCTCGTTTTTTTCATACCGCGCTCCAACAACGGCTTGCCCGACCATTTGGTCAGCGTGAAAGTCAAGAAAATCGGTCCAACGATGCTGATCCAGCCTGGAATGCCTGTTTCCGCCGCAACCAGCCAGATTCCCCACCATGTACAGGCGTCACCGAAGTAATTTGGATGACGGGTGTAACGCCACAGGCCGGTATCGAGCACCTTGCCCTTGTTTGCGGGATCGGCGCGGAACCGGTTGAGCTGCCCATCGCCAATTGTTTCAAATGCAATGCCGATGATGGCGATCAACGCGCCCGCTGCGCCGAGCGGTCCAATCACTGTCCGGCCGCCATCGCTGGCCCAAATGCCGAGCTGCGCTGGCAAGCAGGTGATGAACAATAAAGGCGCTTGTGTCAGGAACACCGAAAGCAAAGAGGTCTTGGCCCAACTCCAGCCTTTTTTGTCCATCGTGCTACCCAGGATCTTGGCATAGCGCGGGTCTTCACCATGCGCGCGCCAGCGAGTCCACAGATGTAGCGCCAACCGCAGCCCCCAAAGCGTCGTCAACCCGAGCAGTAAATGTGAACGCGCGCCGGGCTGCCCGGATTGCGCCCATGCCGCCCACGCCAGCAGCACCATGCCGAAAGCCCAAAAGGCATCTATGAACGATACATCGTGTATCTTGACGGAATAGGCCCACAGCAAAAGTATGACCACCAGCAACGCAGCGGCGTTTATCAGTAACGTCGTCAAAACGGGCGTCATGTTTCATCCTTTGCAATAACGCCGGTCATGCCCTTCGCGGGGTGCTTGGGCGTGACCTGCGCATAAATTTCAGCCACCTTTTTCATGTCAGCTACATAGTCGCCAGTCGGCCAGATGGCCGGACCCAAGCCGCCAGACTTTGACGGATAATCCATCATTCCGACTACCAGTGGCACACCAGCGCCCATCGCGATATGGTAAAATCCGGTCTTCCACGCTTTGACAGTGCCGCGCGTGCCTTCGGGCGCGATGGTCAGCATGAATTCTTTGCGACGCTTGAATTCATCGATCATTTGCTGGACGTAATTTTTGTTTGAAGTCCGGTCGACTGGAACACCGCCCATATCGAGCATGAAATTCGTGAACGGCCAGCGAAAAAGCGATGTCTTCGCCATGAAATGCGGCTTTATGCCAAGCTCGTCGGTCAAGCCCAGGAAATAGACGAAATCCCAGTTGCTGGTGTGGGGGGCCGCGATTAACACAAATTTCCGCGGCTCGGGGACGACGCCATGCGCGCGCCAGCCATTATGGCGGTATATGCCGACGAGCGTTTTACGAAACAAACGCGACATCCAGCTTGGTTTGCGTTCTTCCAGCGACATTTAATCCTCCCCCAAACGCAATGTTTAGCGATGTTACACGCCTGCGCAAACGGCTTGTTTCACAAATACGCAAGCGCTAGGCATCCGGCTTCAATTTATAAAACAAGCGGGAAAACACATGTCGCAAAGCGGGCCAGCCGCAATACCGGTTATATCCTCAACCGGATTGTTCACGCCATCGGATATCATTAGTAATGAAGAGTTGGTCGCAAGCTTCAACGCTTATGCCGATCGCTATAATGCGGCGAACCCCGACGCCGATCCCTTGACCCATAGCTCGGTCGAATTTGTCGAAAAAGCGAGCGGCATCAAATCGCGGCATGTGATGGACAAGCGGGCGATCCTCGATCCTGACATCATGGAACCGCGTTACCCTGAACGCCCCAATGACCAGATTTCTTTAATGGCGGAGATTGGCGTTGCTGCTTGCCGTGATGCGTTGGAACATGCGGGGCGCGATATTGCCGATGTCGATACCGTACTGTGCGCAGCATCGAACATGCAGCGCGCATATCCGGCGATGGCGGTCGAAATTCAGCACGAGCTTGGCATGCAGCGGGGTTTTGGATTTGATATCAATGTCGCTTGCTCTTCTGCGACTTTCGGTATCCAGACCGCCGCCGATTATATCCGCAGTGGCAACGCGAAATCGGTGCTGGTGGTCAATCCGGAAATTACCTCTGGCCATTTGAACTGGCGCGATCGTGACAGCCATTTCATCTTTGGCGATGTTGCCACTGCAATTCTGGTCGAAGCAAAAGATATCGCGCCTTCGAACCATTGGGAAATTATTGGTACGAGGCTCAAGACCGAGTTTTCCAACAATATCCGTAACAATTTTGGCTTTCTTAATCGCGCGCATGGCGAAGGCCCCATCGATCAAAGCGGTCCGCGCAACGATAAGCTGTTCGTGCAAGAGGGGCGCAAAGTATTCAAGGAAGTGGTGCCAATGGTTGGCCATATGATTCTTGAACATGCGACAAGTCTCGGCCTGTCAGGGGCCGACCTTCGCCGGCTGTGGTTGCATCAGGCAAACACCGGGATGAACCGCTTGATTTCGCAAAAAGTGCTAGGGCATGAGGCGAGTGATGATGAAAGTCCTACTGTGCTTGATACCTATGGAAATACATCGAGCGCGGGGTCTATAATCGCATTCCACAAACACAATCAGGATTTGGTAGCAGGAGATATTGGTCTGATTTGCTCCTTCGGCGCGGGTTATTCTGCGGGGTGCGTCTTTGTGAAAAAGTGCGCAGGCTAGTCACCTCACCAGTGAAGGGTGCTGCTTTGCGATATGATCAAATATTGATACGTGCAGGGGTTGGGTAAATTCACAGCCGTAGTAAACGGCATCTTGCCAAGCAACGCGGGCTTGTAGACTTTGCATATTCGGCATTGCTAAATAAACTTTGGTTCCGGCCGGAATAAAATTACCGGTTTCCATACGAAATCCTGTCCGGGACAGGTCGATAACCGACACTTTAAATCTTTGACCCGACGAAACCAGCAAATCTGCTCTTAGGCTGACCGAATCCCGCCGCGATTTTCGTTTATTTAATAATCGTTTCCATTCCGGCTCTTCAAATTTCGAAGCCATATACTCTTCCGATGCGACATTATTATTTGTCAGCAAACGGTATATAGGCCCCTATGTTCCTTGCGGATGCCTACTTTGCGGGCCGTGAGGGGTAAGATTTGCGCCATTCCGACGGCGGATCAAATTCCCCCGCCCAAATTCCTATCTTGGCAGCGATGGCATCATCTTCCTCGTCGCCATAGGTCCGGATGCCATAATATTCATGACTGACCGCCATACCTGCCTTAACTTGCGCACTGCCGACATCTGGTATCTGGTCGACGGCACATTTGGCAATTGATCGCGAATATGCGTCTTGCGCGCTTACGCTGCATTTTAGGCCAGGCAACCTTAGGGTGGCTTCCAATGCGCTTCGCGCTGCTTTTCCGCATTCCCAGCTTATGCTCTTTGCATCTTTACAGTTCTGGTTGAATTCCGGCGCGTCAATGCCATCCAAACGGAATTTCTTAGTGCCCGCATTGAAGCTATCCCCGTCTAGGACAATGATTTTCTGACCAGCGGTAATCACGGGTGTTTGAACTTCACTAATGTCGCTAAATCGCCAAGCTGTCCAGAGCATCCCAAGCAGAACCACCCATAATGCGAGGTTACGCAACAGGCGTTTGATGCGGATACGCAGGGGCACAGGAAAACGCGCCGGTCGCGGGAATTTTGGACTCAGCGCCGGGCTCCGAACTCGGGATATTTCACCAGGATATGATCATATATCGCTTCGTGAAGGCGTTGTACGAATTCGCAACCGTACATCTCCCGCTCGTGCCATGCTATATGGGCTTCAAGCGGCGCATAACCCGGAAGGGTGAGGAAAATGGTTTTTTCTTTTGGGATTAGCGATCCGGTCCGCATGCGGAAACCGGAGCGCGACAAATCAACGACGTCAACTTGCTGCCGCCCGCCGCCATGTTCGCGAATACTGGCGGTAATGGACACGCCGCCGCGCTCAAACTCGCGGTGGTTGGAATTATATGGCCCTTCATCATTCGTATCGTTGGCGGCCATTGGGAAACATCCTGCTGCTTTCATGCAGGATTATCCCAATTCCAAGTCTCAGTCGAGTACCATTGCGAGAACGATATAAATCAAAATGGGCGAACCGAAGCCAATTAGCGTTGCAACCGCGAAGATCAGGCGAACAACCATGGGGTCCATTCCGGACCAGTTTGCGAGACCAGCGCAGACGCCCAGGATTTTCTTGTTGGCTTTGTCGAGTGCCAAACGTGCCATTATTAATACTCCCTAGAAAAATTGCTGATGGGAATTGCCCGGTTCAGGCGAAAATGCCTGCAGTCGGCGCAACGGCTGGTGCTATGCTAATGCCGATTGTGACGAATGCACATATGATCGCTGCAAAAGCGGATAGAATGTGATTACGTGAGGAGGTGTTCATATTCATGTCCTTTATTGGCCGTCGGTCTTAAGCGACGAGCGATGCAAGTGGTGTGACGGCGGGAGCAACGCTCATGCCAACGGTGATGAATGCGCATACAACAGCAGCAAAAACCGATGCGATTTGGTTACGTGAAGAGAGGGTCATTTTAATTTCCTTTTAAATCTGCCGGACCATTCCGGCTATGCCAGAGTTGTTGCACAGGGCGTGCCAGTTTAACTAAAATGTTTAAATACATAAGCTTAGGTTAATTCTTGCATTCCCGACAGTATTGTAAAAAATCATAAATTGGGAAAATTTACCAATAGTTGGCACGAGAGCTTGGCCAATTATCCGGTTGACCGCAGCGGCCTATTCACTAGCAGAAACCGTTATGGCCCTGTCCCGCCTGACCCTGACCGATTTTCGCAATCATGCCGTGCTGACATTACAGCCGGAGGCCCAGTTCATTGCGTTGCACGGAGCAAATGGCGCAGGAAAAACCAACATCCTGGAAGCGGTATCGTTATTAGTACCCGGGCGCGGCCTCCGTCGTGCGGCTTTGTGGGACATGATACGTACCAGCGGTTGCGGCGGATTTACGGTGTCGGCAGAGATTGAAGGCACGACCATCGGAACCGGTGTCGAAGCGGAGCAGCCCGAACGGCGCAAGGTGCGGGTGAACGGTAGCAATGCAGCTATAAACAGTCTGGCCGAATGGCTGGCAGTTATATGGCTGACCCCGTCAATGGACCGAATATTCGTCGATGGTGCAGGTGCGCGTCGCAGGTTTCTGGACAGGCTTGTATTGGCGCTGGAGCCAAGCCACGCGCGCCACAGCAGCCGTTATGAAAAAGCGGTGCAGCAGAGGAACAAGCTGCTCACCGGCCCAGCCTCGCCCGATGCTATGTGGCTCGACGCATTGGAGGCACAGATGGCAGAGAGCGGCGCAGCCATTATCGAGGCACGAAACCGGTTGGTGTGTGCGCTACGCGAACAACTGGCAATCGCGCCTCAGGGGCCGTTTGCCATTCCGGATATCCGTCTCGTTGATAAAGAAGCCGTGCCCTCAGCCGGTCTTGCCGATGCGTGGCGCAAGGGGCGGAGGCGGGACGCCGCTGTGGGTCGAACGCTAATTGGTCCTCACCGTGCGGATTTGGATGTTACACATTTGCTATCGGGCCAACCCGCCGACCGATGCTCCACGGGTGAGCAGAAGGCTTTGCTGCTATCGCTCATCCTTGCACATGCGGCGCTGGTCACGGCCCAACGCGAGGCGCCGCCTATCCTCCTGCTGGATGAAGTTGCAGCCCATCTCGATCCGTCGCGGCGCGAAGCCTTGTTCGAAAGGCTAGCGGAAACCGGGGCGCAGGTCTGGATGACCGGCACCGAGCCGGAGCTGTTCAACGGAATTGGCCCAACGGCGCAACTGGTGGCCGTCGGAGCCTAAATCATTCCGCTTTGCTTGCCTTCTTCGCCGAAGACTTCTTCGGTGCCTTCGGCTTGCTGGCTTTGGGTGGAGCTGGGGTGACCTCGAAGGCAGGCTCGCCGTCCTTGATATGCACCGCAACCTCGCCGCCATGCACCAGCTTGCCAAACAATAATTCCTCGGCGAGCGGCTGCTTGATCTTCTCCTGAATGAGGCGGCCCATCGGGCGAGCGCCGAACAGCTTGTCATAGCCGCGTTCGGTCAGCCATGCGCGTGCTTCGTCGTCGAGCTTGATGTGCACATTCTGGTCCGCCAATTGTAGCTCAAGCTGCAGAATGAATTTGTCGACTACGCGCGCGACCACTTCGGTGGGTAGATAACCAAATGGCACCGTCGCATCGAGCCGGTTGCGGAATTCAGGTGCGAACATTTTTTTTACGGCTTCGTCGCCAGCATCCTCCTTGCTGATATTATTGCCGAAACCTATGCCTTCTCTGGCCATGTCGCTGGCACCGGCGTTGGTGGTCATAATCAGGATGACATTGCGGAAGTCGACAGTCTTGCCGTGATGGTCGGTCAGACGGCCATTATCCATCACCTGCAGCAAGATGTTGAACAGGTCAGGATGCGCTTTTTCGATTTCGTCGAGCAGCAATACGCTGTGGGGGCTTTGGTCGACAGCATCGGTCAGTAACCCGCCCTGGTCAAAGCCGACATAGCCCGGAGGTGCACCGATCAGGCGGCTGACGCTATGGCGCTCCATATATTCGGACATATCGAAGCGCTTGAGCGGAATGCCGAGGATCGACGCCAGCTGGCGCGCGACTTCGGTTTTACCAACGCCGGTAGGACCGCTGAACAGATAGCTGCCAATCGGCTTTTCAGTGTCGCGAAGGCCTGCGCGGCTGAGTTTGATCGCGCTTGCCAGCACCTCGATTGCCTTGTCTTGGCCAAACACGACGCGCTTCAAATCGGCCTCAAGTGTTCCGAGCGCGGTCTTGTCATCGGTCGACACCTGCTTCGGCGGAATGCGTGCGATCGTTGCAATAACAGCCTCGATTTCGCGGGCGGTAATGAGCTTGCGGCGCTTCGATGGTGCAACAAGCATTTGCATCGCGCCGACTTCGTCGATCACGTCGATGGCTTTGTCAGGCTGCTTCCGGTCATTGATGTAACGCGAGGACAGTTCGACAGCGGCTTTCAGTGCATCGGGGGTGTATTTGACCTTGTGATGCTCTTCGAACGCGGTGCGCAAGCCGGCGAGGATCTTGATCGTGTCCTCGATGCTTGGTTCATTGACGTCGATCTTCTGGAACCGCCGGAGAAGCGCGCGGTCCTTTTCGAAATGATTGCGGAATTCCTTGTAGGTGGTCGAACCGATGCAACGGATCGTGCCGCCGGACAAAGCCGGCTTAAGCAGATTAGACGCGTCCATCGCCCCGCCGCTGGTCGCGCCCGCGCCGATTACTGTATGGATTTCGTCAATGAACAGTATTGCATCGGGTAGCTTTTCCAGCTCCGATACAACCGCTTTCAGCCGCTCTTCAAAGTCACCACGATAGCGTGTGCCCGCGAGCAACGCGCCCATATCGAGCGAATAGATAACGGCGGGTAGCAACACTTCCGGGACTTGCTTCTCCACAATCCGGCGGGCCAAACCTTCGGCAATCGCGGTCTTCCCCACACCGGGCTCGCCGACATAAAGCGGGTTATTCTTCGAACGGCGGCAGAGGATTTGCACGGTGCGGTCAACCTCGGCGGCGCGCCCGATGAGCGGGTCGATACGCCCTTGCTTGGCCTTTTCGTTCAGATTGACAGTGAATTGATCAAGCGCGCCTTCTTTCTTGTCCTTCTTGGATTTGGCGTCTTCTGGCTCTTCACCCTTTTGCTCGCTGCCCGTAACTTGGCGCGGCTCGGCAAGCTTGCCGTCCTTGCCGATGCCGTGGCTGATATAGGATACCGCATCGAGGCGGCTCATGTCCTGCTGTTGGAGGAAATAGACAGCGTAGCTCTCTCGTTCAGAGAATAGGGCTACCAATAC
>JBGSPK010000031.1:0-2715 GCA_041738665.1 Sphingorhabdus sp.
CAAATAGGTTGGCATATGTCAAAATGCTGTAACGCTCATAAGCTTAAAGCATGTATGACGACAGGGGGAGTAGGTTCGACTTATGTTGCATACCGGAACTTTCGAAGCAGCTGGCAGGGCGCGGCATCCGGAAAATTGCCCCGCTCTGGTGCTGAACGCCGATTACACGCCGCTCAGTTATTATCCGCTGAGCCTGTGGCCATGGCAAACCGCGATCAAAGCGGTGTTTCTCGACAAGGTCGACATTGTCTCCAACTACGACCGGCATGTGCACAGCCCAAGCCTCGACATGAAAATCCCTTCGGTCATCGCACTGCGCCAATATGTAAAGCCGTCTGAATATCCCGCATTCACCCGATTCAACCTGTTCCTGCGCGACAAGTTCGAGTGCCAATATTGCGGATCAGGCGATAATCTGACCTTCGATCACGTCGTCCCGCGCCGTCTGGGCGGGGTTACCAGCTGGGAAAATGTCACCACCGCGTGCCTGCCCTGCAACCTGAAAAAAGGTGGCCGCACGCCGAAGCAGGCACATATGCAGCTCAACATGGCAGCAATTCGTCCCACCAGCTGGCAATTACAAGACCGCGGCCGCGCCTTCCCGCCGAACCATCTGCACGAAACGTGGCATGATTGGCTGTATTGGGATATCGAGCTGGAGGGGTAGGGCCTATTCCGTCACCGTCAAAGCAGGGACAGCCCTAGCCGCATCCTCTGGCGTAATTCCCGGCGGCGGGGCGGCGGCGATGCGTTCGTCACCGCGCATCACGCGGCCAGCGCGTTTGACGGCTTCTCGCAGGCGCGGATAGACACCACAGCGGCACAGGTTGGTAATCGCAGCGTCGATTTCGGCGTCGGTCGGATTGCTACTTTTTTTCAGCAGAACCGATGCTGCCATGATGATGCCGGGGATGCAAAAACCGCATTGGGGCACATTGCCCGCAACAAACGCCTGCTGCAGCGGGTGGCTGCGGTCGCGGCTGAGGCCCTCGATGGTCGTGACAAAGCGCCCCTCCGCCTCGGATATGGTGACAAGGCATGATCGGATTGCCTCCCCATCGATTTCGACCATGCACGCGCCACAATCGCCGGTGCCGCAGCCATATTTGGTGCCGGTCAGGTTCGACGCGTCGCGCAGCGCCCACAGCAGGGGCGTTTGCGGGTCCATCTTATATTGGACAGGGCGCTCATTTACAGTAAATTTGGTCATCTCGTTATCGGCTCTACGCAGTTTCGCGCATCGTTAGAAGAAAAAACCTTGGCCTGATACCTGGACATCAAATGGCCATTCACGATGTCGCCAATGCGCGAGGATAGGCAGGTGACGTCCGGCATTTCCCTGCCTATATCACTGCGATGAATCTCCCTTCCAGACCTGTTCGAGTTGTCTTGCTGACGCAGGCGGTGGGGCCATTGGATTATCGGTTGCCTGAAGGGATGCAAGCGGTGCCGGGCTGCGTCGTCATGGTGCCGCTCGGCCCGCGCAAATTGCCGGGGGTAGTGTGGGACGATAATGTTTTCGGCGATGAGCCAGTCGATGCCAAAAAGCTGCGCGCGGTATTGGAAGTGGTCGAATGTCCACCGATTGGTCCCGGCCTACGTCGGCTGGTCGATTGGGTCGCGGATTATTATTTAACCCACCATGCGGCGGTATTGCGGATGGTACTGGCGTCGTCTGCAGCCTTCACAACGTCGGGCAGTATCACGGAATATCGCCGAACCGGGTTTGAGCCCGCACGCCTGACCCCGCAACGCGCTGCGGCGCTCGATGCGCTGGAGGATGCGCAAGGTCTTGTCCGCGAACTGGCGGCGGAGGCAGGCGTCAGCGATGCGGTCATTCGCGGGCTGATCAAGGCGGGTGCGTTCGAGCCGGTGACGATCAGCGTCGATACACCTTTTCCCGAGCCGCAGGCCGATTTTGCCGCACCTGCACTTAACGAAGCGCAAGCGGTTGCAGCAGGCGCGATGGTTGCGGCGGTGCGCGATGGCGGCTTCGACACTTTCGTGCTCGACGGCGTGACCGGTTCGGGCAAAACAGAAACCTATTTCGAGGCCGTCGCCGAAGCGATCCGGCTGGACAGGCAGGTTCTGGTGCTGCTCCCCGAAATTGCGCTGACCCAGCCGTTCCTCAAGCGCTTCGAAGAACGCTTCGGCGTTGAACCAGCGGCCTGGCATTCGAACCTGCGGTCCACCCAGCGGCGGCGGGTGTGGCGCGCGGTGGCCGATGGCAGCGTCAAAGTGCTGGTCGGCGCGCGCTCGGCGTTGTTTTTGCCCTTCGCCAATCTTGGCCTGATTATCGTCGATGAAGCGCACGAGACCAGCTTCAAACAAGAGGATGGCGTGCGCTATCATGCCCGTGACGTCGCGGTGATGCGCGGACGGTTTGAGGGATTTCCGGTGGTGCTGGCCTCGGCCACGCCTGCGCTCGAATCGCGCCACATGGTCGCCATCGGGCGATACAAGGGTCTCGAAATTCCGTCGCGGTTCGGCGCGGCGAAAATGCCCGAGATCAAGGCCATCGACCTGACACTGGATGCGCCCGAGCGGCAGCACTGGATTGCGCCGACTTTGCTCAAGGCGCTCGAAGAGCGGATCGAACGCGGCGAGCAAAGCCTGTTGTTTCTTAACCGTCGCGGCTTTGCGCCGCTGACCTTATGCCGGACCTGCGGACATCGTTTCCAGTGTCCCAATTGCACCAGCTGGATGGTTGAACAC
>JBGSPK010000048.1:0-15407 GCA_041738665.1 Sphingorhabdus sp.
CAAAACCAGCCAGGTATAGGGAACCGAGTACTTGGCCCCGGGGTCATACTGCGAATCGAGGAATGCCGGCTCGATATTGCTGAGATTGGGGATCAGCGAGTGATCGATCTCAGAAAGCATCTTCGCCTGGATCATGCGTTCAACGAAATCGTTGGACGGCACGATCACGTCATAGCCGGGATTGCCTGCACGGAATTTGGCAAACAGCACGTCATTGCTGTCAAACAGGTCCATCTTGACCGAAATGCCAGAGACTTCCTTGAAGTCATCAAGCGTAGTCTCGCCGATATAGGTGTCCCAATTGTAGAAGTTCAGCTTGGCCTCTTCGCCATTGGCGAGCTTTGCCGCTTCCTTCTCGCCGCATCCGGCCAGCGCGCCGGTCAGCGAAAAGCCGACGGCGGCGACGCCCATACCTTTGAGCATCGCGCGACGGTTGCTGCCTGCGTGCAAAAATGTCTTGAAGTCCATATTTTTTCTCCCGGCTGACCCTGTGACCCAAGAGCACATGCTGGACCAAATCGGTGACTTAGAAAAGCCCCTTTTTTCCGGCCTTTGCGGCGTAATTTAATTGCTTTTGACCGCAATTATTGTGCGGTGCAGCATGACGTTCAAGCGGCGGGTTTTGCCTCTGCATCCACCGCCGCCTGCACCGCTTTATAAAACGCCTCGCGCTGCGCACCGACGGTGTCAGGATCGGTCGCCTTGGGCCAATTGCCGTTCGATGCAATCACCAAGCGGCGCTTGGGATCAATGAAAATGCCCTGACCAAATATCCCCTGCGCAGCATAGCTGCCATCGTCATAGGTCCACCACTGAAAGCCATAGCCTTTGCCTGCTACGCTGATATCAGCCTGCTTCGTGGTTGCAGGCGAAAGCCAGTTGTCGGGCAAGATTGCCTTGCCGTTCACCATCGCGCCGCCAAGCATGAACACGCCAAAGCGCGCGTAGTCGCGGGTAGTTGCCTGTATGCAGCAACCGCTAATTTCGTGACCGGTTGAACCCAAAAGCCAGCTGGCATCCTGCTCCATCCCTAACGGCGCCCAGACTTTCTCTGATAGATAATCGGAGAGCTTCTTCTTGGTCGCAGAGCTTACCAGAACGCCGATCAAATTGGTCTCGCCGGTTTTATAGACCCATTTCGTGCCAGCCGGTGCCTCGCGAGGCAGTTTGCGCATGTAGCTGACGGTGACGTCCACGCCGTCTTTGGCCTTATGTTGGTTGAACAACGCCACGTCCGATTTGGGATCGGCATAATCCTCGTTCCATTTCACGCCGGAGGTCATGGTCAGCAACTGGCGGATGGTAACATCGTCATAGGCGGAACCCTTGAGGTCGGGGATATACGTCGAAACCTTGTCCTCGATGCTCTTGATATAACCGTCCTTGATAGCCGCCCCGACCATTGTCGACGTGAATGATTTAGCGACCGAGAAGCTGGTCCACTTGCCATCGCCGCTGAACCCGAGACCGTATTTTTCGAGCCGAATTTTGCCATCCTGCACAATGACCAGTCCAGCGGTGCGTTGCGCCTTCATATAGGCGTCGACATCGGTGCCGATGGTGATTGGGGCACCCTTTGGCAGCGGATAAACATCATCGCCTGCCTCAATGATATTGGCTTTGGCAAGAATCGGAATGCGATCCATGGTGCGAAAAGCTGCGTCGCGCTGCGGTATGCTCCAAAACAGCACGTTAGCGTCCGTCGGCAAGCTGGAAACGAGTGCTTTCATGTCCTTGTCTGCCGTTACCCAGAACAGGCCAACCGCTCCCGCAAGTACCAACAATATCCCCATCAGCCATTTTTTCATCACGCCCCTCCCAGAACCATTTATCTTTTTAACAGAGTTACCTGCGCTACATTGATGCCGCCACCCCTGAACCCGCCTTCGCAATACATCAGATAATAGCGCCAGAGGCGAACGAATTTTTCGTCAAAGCCTGTGGGAAGCATTCCTGCATCGACCACCGCATCGAACCGCTCGCGCCAACGCCTCAGCGTTTCAGCGTAATGCAGGCCGAAATCATGCTGGCCTTGCCATTCAAGACCGCTTGCCTGCGCAAGCGCCCTGAAACGGCTCTCCGACAGCAACATGCCGCCGGGGAAAATATAATGTTGGATGAAATCCGTCCCACTGGCGTAGGATTCAAAAATATCATCTTCGATCCGGATATACTGGATCGCCGCACGGCCACCGGGCTTTAAGCATCGCGCTATGCTAGCGAGATAGTCCGGCCAATAACGCTGGCCCACAGCCTCCACCATTTCGACGCTCGCAATCGCATCATATTGGCCGCGCACGTCGCGATAATCGGTCAACGTCACCGAAGCTTGGCCAAGTCCCGCAAGCCGCGTGTCTGCATAAGCTTTCTGCTCGGACGACAAAGTGATGCCATGATAGCGGACCTTGTGCTCCCGTAACGCAACTTCGGCCAGCCCGCCCCAGCCGCAACCGATTTCCAGAAGGCTATCGCCGGAATGCAGCTGCAATCGATCAAGCAGTACACTGATTTTGCGGTGCTGCGCCGCTGCCAGCGGCTCGAGTTCTGTGAGGGGCTCGGCGAACATCGCGCTCGAATATGTCATGCTTTCGTCAAGCCAAGCCGCGTAAAAGTCGTTGCCTAAGTCGTAATGAAATTCAATATTCCGCCGCGCTCCGCTGCGGCTATTGTCGCGCAGTGCGTGTATTATTGACCCAACCAGCTTTGCCATCCCCGAAGGTCGCCCGACATTGCCAAGAGACCTGCGGTTTCGCATGAACAGGTCGAAAATCTGAACCGGATCAGCGCTGCTCCATTCGCCGGCCGCCCAAGCCGCATACCAACCTGCCGACCCCCCCCGTACCAAGCGCAGCAGCGCTTTCCAGCTATGCAGAGTGCCTCCGGCTGCAGGCCCCGGCCCCCGCCCGCCCAGCATCCGCGTCGAACCGTCGGGTAGCACACATTCGATGCTGCCATATTCAAGGCCGTGATCGATGCGGTCCAATATCGCCTGAAAGCCGCGCGCAAAAAGGCCGCCAGTGAACGCCCGCAAACCGGTTGCGCGCGTCAGATGACGGCCTCTTGTTGCATCGGGAGCGTTCATGGCAAGCGCCTATGCTACACACTCCGATGCTTTGCAATTACGCGTTATTTCTTACGCAATTCGTCCCGGATTTCAGTGAGCAGATCGACATCGGTCGGACCAGCAGCAGGCGGTGGCATGATTTTGTTCGCCTGCCGCACAATCATGAAAATCACGAATGCCAAAATCAGGAAATTGATCGCTGCAGTGATAAAACTGCCCCACGCCAACACATTGGCTCCAGCTGCCTTCGCAGCGCCCAGCGACATCCCGGCCGTCACCTTCTCAGCGCCGCCCAGCACAACATATTTGCTGCTGAAATCGACACCGCCGCCGGTTATCAGCGAAATGAACGGCATGATGATGTCGTCGGTTAGCGAGGTAATGATCTTGCCAAACGCCGCGCCAATCAGCACACCTACTGCCAGATCAAGCACGTTTCCTCGCGCGATAAATGCCTTGAATTCACTCAACATAGACTGTCTCCCACTCATTAAGCCCTTTGATTAGATGGCATATTTTTATGGCAAACGATAGCAATCATTGCGTAAAATCATTGCGCGCCTTATGTATGTAATACACGGGGCCTAATCCCCAGTGGAGGAGTTCATTTGATGCGTATCGATTTTGCAAAATTTCTGCTGGTTCCCGTTGCAGCTGCTTCGCTCGCCGGGTGCGGTATCAACAGCGTCCCCACCGCCGAGGAAAATGCCAAGGCTAAATGGGCTGATGTGCAGGCTGCGTTTCAAGAACGCGCCAATCTTATTCCCAACTTGGCCAACGTGGTCAAAAGTGCAGCGGCCCAGGAAAACAAGACTTTGACCGAAGTCATCGAAGCGCGCGCAAAAGCGACCGCCCCCAACATCCAGGTCAATCCGGACGATTTGAGCGACCCTGCCAAAATGGCAGCTTTCCAAGCTGCGCAGAACCAGCTTTCGGGCAGCCTGGCTCGCCTTTTGGTTTCAGTGGAGCAATATCCGCAGCTGAAAAGCCAGGAAGGCTATTTGAAGTTGCAGGACCAGTTGGAAGGTCAGGAAAACCGTGTCCGTATTACGTTGCGGGACTATAACGAAGCGGTCCGCGGATATAATACTACCATCCGTACCTTCCCGGATATTATCGGGGCCAAGGTAATCCACGGCGCCAAGCCGATGGTTCCTTATCAGGCAACCACACCGGGTGCCGAAGCCGCGCCAAAGCTCGACATGGCACCAACGCCGTAATCCTGCGCAGGATAATAAAATGAACAAGGCCATTGGCCTTTTTATCGCGGCGCTGCTGGTCCTGTTGGGCCAGCAGCCTGCGTTCGGCCAGACATTCCCCAAGCTGACAGGACATGTTGTCGATGAGGCTGGCTTGCTAGATTTAGAAAGCGAGTCGCGATTAAGCGACGAGCTAGGCAACGTAGAGCGGCTTATTGGGCCGCAGATCGTCGTGGTCACCGTCGTATCGCTTGGCGGCAAAGCTATTGACGACTTCACTCTGGAGCTTGGGAATTTCTGGGGCTTGGGAGACGCCAAACGCGACAATGGTATGATTTTACTCGTTGCGCCAAACGAACGAAGAGTTCGCATTGAAGTTGGATATGGCTTGGAAAGTTCGTTTCCTGACGAACTCTGTCAGATAATTCTTGATGAAACGATTTTACCTCAGTTCCGCGAAGGTTTGATGCAGGAAGGAATTGTCGGTGGCATCCATCGCATCCTTGACCGGATGAAGGCATTACAGTCGGAGCCTTCCAACGACAATGATCCTGCCGCCAGTGCAGAGGAGGCGGCATGAATCGCATCCTCAAAATGACTTTATTATTTGTGGCACTTCTCGCTGCGCCGGTGTTCGCCCAGACGTTCCCCAAACTGACCGGCCGCGTAGTAGATCAGGCCAATCTGCTCGACCCAGCGCAGGAAGCTGCGCTGAATGCGAAGTTGGAGGGCTTGGAAACACGCACCAACCGGCAGTTGGTTGTTGCCACTCTGGATAGCCTGGAAGGCTATGAGATATCAGATTACGGCTATCGCCTTGGCCGGAGCTGGGCACTCGGGCAGGACGGCAAGGGTGAAAGCGAAAAGGACAATGGCGCGATCCTGATCGTTGCGCCGAATGAACGCAAGAT
This sequence comes from Sphingorhabdus sp., assembly GCA_041738665.1. Lineage (GTDB taxonomy): Bacteria > Pseudomonadota > Alphaproteobacteria > Sphingomonadales > Sphingomonadaceae > Sphingorhabdus_B. The sequence continues at coordinate 5,175 of JBGSPK010000048.1, forward strand.
GCGGATTGAGGTCGGTTATGGGCTAGAGCCCGTACTGACAGACGGCCTGTCTTCAACAATTATTCGCAACGATATCACGCCGCGTTTCAAAGACGGCGATTTTGTCGGCGGCATCAACGCTGGCGTCGACCGGATTGTCACCCAGCTCGAATTGCCCGCCGATGAGGCCGCCAAGATTGCATCCGCGGCCCAGCAGAACCGCCAGCAGGATTAAGGCTTTCCGCTTGGCGCGATCATTTTCATGCTGTTCATTATCTTCTTCGTCGTTTTGCCGATCATCCGTTCGATCAACGGCGGCGGGCGCAGGCACAGAGGGAGTGGCGTTGGTCCAGTGATCATCTGGGGCGGCAATGACTGGGGTGGCGGCGGCGGAGGCTCATCCTGGGGCGGCGGTGGCGGCTTCGGTGGTGGCGGATTTGGCGGTGGCGGCGGCAGCTTCGGCGGCGGCGGTGCATCGGGCGGCTGGTAGGAATAGCAAATGTCTAAAGTCGATCATATTGACGAGGGCGACCACAGCCTGGTGACCGCAGCGGTTGCAGAAGCCGAGCACCACACAAGCGGCGAAATCGTAACAATTGTTGGCGATCTGTCCGACCGTTATGAGGACATCGGCATGGCGTGGGCGAGCGTCGTCGCGTTACTCGCGCTCTTTATCTATATGCTTTTTCCCGATTTTTATCTGGGGCTAATCGACAGGCTGACCGGTGGTTGGGAGCATGAGTATAGCGCCCGCGAATATCTGGCAATCTTGCTGACGGCGCTCGGGCTGAAATGGTTTGGCACTTGGCTGATTTTGAAATGGATGCCCCTGCGGCTTGCGCTTACGCCAAAGCATATCAAAATGGCGCGCGTCCGCGCACGCGCGATCATGATGTTTAAGGTCGGGACCGAGGCGAAAACCATCGGGCGCACCGGCGTGCTGCTTTACCTGTCGATGAAGGAACATCGGGCCGAGATCGTCGCCGACGAAGAAATAGCCAAATTGGTGGCCCCGGAAGTCTGGGGCGACGCTATGGTTGCCCTACTCGACCGGGTGAAGGCTGGTAAACCCGGCGAAGGCATGGCCGAGGCGGTTCGTCAGATGGGCATCGTGTTGGCAGAGCATTTCCCCAAGGGCAGTGAAAATCCCAATGAATTGCCGGATCGCCTCATTGAACTATGAGTTTGCCGGATGACGAACCCGAAGAAGTTATGTGGCAAGGCCGCTTCATCACCGCCAAAAAGCGGGGGAAATGGGAATATGTCGGACGGGCGCGGGGGATCAAGGCTGCTGTTATATTAGCAGTCGAAGACGGCAATGTGCTGCTGGTGGAGCAATATCGTGTTCCGCTGGGTGCCAATTGCATCGAACTGCCCGCAGGCCTGATCGGCGACCATGATGAGGGCGAGGATACGCTAACTTCCGCGACGCGCGAACTGGAGGAAGAGACTGGCTATCGTGCGCAGTCTCTCGAAATCCTGGGCGAATTCTTCTCCTCTCCCGGCATGGTCAGCGAGAGCTTTACGCTCGTGCGCGCAACCGGCCTTACCAAAGTCGGCAATGGCGGCGGTGTCGATGGCGAGAACATCATCGTGCACCATGTTGCGCTGGGCAACCTCGCGTCTTTTGTTAAGGCCAAGCGCGCTGAAGGGTGCGTCGTCGACGTCAAATTGCTGATGTTGCCTGGATCGATCGACTTCAATGGCTGAACCGCTGCCCGCGTTGCGCATCGTCGAATTTGATGACGCTCTGGCGCAAGCCTTCCACGACATCAATGCGCATTGGATCGAGGCGATGTTTGTCATGGAGGCAACCGACCGAAAAGTGCTCGAAAACCCACGCGAGATGATTATCGACCGCGACGGTGTCATCCTGTTTGTCGAGGCGGATGATCTCGGCATCGTTGGCACAGTTGCCCTGATGAAGACCAACGAAGGCACTTATGAACTGACCAAAATGGGGGTCCTTGAAACCGCGCGCGGGCGCAAGGCAGGCGAATATTTGCTGGCAGCTTGCGTCAACCGGGCACGCACCATGAACATGAAACGCCTGTACCTGCTCACCAACCACATTTGCGGGGCCGCCATCCATTTGTATGCAAAGGCAGGCTTCCAGCATGATGCTGAAATTATGGAGCGATATGGCAAAAAAAACGAACGCTGCGACGTCGCAATGAGTTTTCCGCTCTAACGGAAATTGTCGGCGTATGCCTGAAGTTTCAATGTCTTCGGCGGCGTTGGAATAAAGGTAGCAGCAATGCCCTTTTTCGCGGCATAGGCCTGCGCGGCGGCCAGCGTCGGGAATTTTAGCTGGACCTGCGCCTGCGTATCACCCGAACCGGCCCAGCCCATCAGCGGGTCGGCCTTGCGGGCCTCGGCGGGGGTAAATTCCAGCACCCATCCATCGGTGTGGGCCCTGCCCGATTGCATGGCGTTTTTGGGGCGCTGAAAGATACGTGCGGTCATGCACGCCCCTTGCCCCAAAGGCAGCGGAGTCGTCAAGCGTCGCGGGTCACATCGCGGGATTGCGCCTTCTTCGTTTTCAAACTGGCGACGCTGTCCCACGGCGCATCGGGCCAATTATGTTTAGGGTAGCGCCCACGCATTTCCTTGGCGACATCACGCCAGCTGCCGCGCCAGAATTCGGGCAGGTTGCGCGTGGTCTGGATGGGACGCCCGGCGGGGGAGGTCAGGCTGAGCACGAGCGGAATGCGGTCAGTGCCGACAAGCGGGTGGATGTCCAACCCGAACAACGCCTGCACGCGCAATTCGACCGTCGGTCCTGCGTCGGCTGTATAGTCGATATTATGGGTGGTCCCGGCAGGACTATTGAAAGAAGTTGGCGCGACCTGATCGATGCGCTGCTTGCCATCCCATCCAATTATGTTGTCGAGTGCGCTGGATAAGCCAGACTTTGAAATTTCTCGCAGCCGGTTAACGCCGCCAAGGAGTGGTAATAGCCACTCCTCCAAAGTCGCGATCAGCGCCGCGTCGGATATGGCCTCAAACCCAGCGAAACCTGCACGCTGCCGCAGAGCGATAGCTGCCTCTGACCAAATTAGCGACGTAAGTCCCTGATCACGAACAGCCGTTAGCAGGGCCTCAGCGATCGCCTCCTTGTTGGGGTTAGCTGCCATTCCTTCGGCCAATGTAATGGCTCCCAGCCGTCGGCGCTGGCGCGCCTCGACACGATCGCTTGCTGCGTCATATCGCACATCCGTCGTCGTTTCGATTCTTGCTTCAAAAAGCGCCAACAGTTCGGCCTCGGTCAAAGCAGCTGCCGACAGGATGCGCGCGCCCGACGCCGCTCCCTGCAAATCTGCTACCGCGAGCCACTCTGCGCTCTCGAGCGGCGACGTCGGGTCGAGCCGCAGCCCGCGCCCCATTGCGCTAATCCAGTTTTCGCCCCTGGCATCGCGGCGCTTGGCAATCCGGTCAGGATAAGCGGTCGCAACCAAAGCGCCAATCGACATCGGCGGTTGTTTGTCGCTGGGTGGCACCATCTTCGCTATTCGCCGGGCGAGCGATTTGGCAGCATCCGCACGACCGCCTCGCTCGCGCGCAAAACGTTCGAAGCGTAGCTCGATATCATCGCCCTGCCCGCCCAATCCGCGCTCCTGCAGCAACAAGGCGAGCGTGGCAGCTTGCTCGCTCTGCCCGCTGACAGCAGCGCCAACGACCATGTGCGCCAAATTCGGCGGTAGCGGCAGCGCTGCAAGCTTCCTGCCATGCGCAGTAATATGCCCGCCGTCGTCAATTGCGCCCAAGGCGGTCAGCGATTTCCGTGCCTCGGCTATGGCCGCAGGTGGCGGCGTGTCCAGCCAGCGCAAATTGGCAGGGTTACTCTCTCCCCATAATGCGCAATCCAACATCAGGGGTGCGAGGTCGCTTTCCAATATCTCCGGAGGGTCGAAAGGCGGCAGTCCGCCGTTTCCGGCCTCCTCCCACAACCGGTAGGCAACTCCCGGTCGTTGCCGCGCAGCGCGCCCGGACCGCTGTGTTGCCGCCGACAGGCTAGCGCGTTCGGTCACCAGCCGTGTGACGCCAGCCGCTTGATCGAAACGCGCACGGCGGGCCAATCCACTGTCAATAACAACGCGTACACCGTCGATGGTCAGGCTGGTTTCCGCGATGTTGGTGGCCAGAATGATTTTACGACGGCCTTCATTATCGGGCCGCACGGCCAGGCGCTGCGCCACAGGATCGATTTGCCCGTGCAGTTTGTGAATTACATATCGGTCATCAAAACTAGCCAGCGCATCTGCCGTCCGGTCAATCTCGCGCGTTCCAGGCAGAAACACCAGCACGTCGCCGTCTTGGTCCGACAGCGCCTTCCGTATTGCCTGCGCAATCTCGGCCTCGATTGGCTGCTCAACCCGTCGTCCGACATAACGCAACTCCAAAGGCCAGCTTTTGCCCTCGCTTTCGATCAACGGCGCATCACCCATAAGCTTTGAAAACCGTGCGCCGTCCAAAGTCGCCGACATCGCGATCAATCGCAAATCAGGCCGGAACGCGGCTTGCGCTTCCAATGCCAAAGCAAGTCCGAAATCGCTATCGATGCTGCGTTCATGCACTTCATCAAACAACACCGCTGATACGCCAGCTAGCTCTGGGTCGGCAATGATGCGGTTGCGGAATATGCCTTCGGTCAGCACCAAAATGCGGGTCGCGGCCGACTGTTTGCTGTCCATCCGCGTTGCATAGCCTATTAAACCGCCCACTGGCTCGCCAAGCAGTTCAGCAACCCGCTCTGCCGCCATCCGCGCTGCCAGACGTCTCGGAGAAAGCAGCAATATCTGCCGGTCGCACCACGACTCGCTGAGTAACGCAGGCGCAACCATCGTCGTCTTGCCCGCACCCGGTGGCGCGATAAGCACAATGTTGCTGGACTGGTTTAGCAGCTGGAGCAGCTCGGGCAGAACTGCTTCAATAGGCAGCGCTGTCAATGGCTTCTCAATAAGCGCGGGCGACCGCAAATTCGACAGCTTCGGTCAATGCGGCCTTGGCTTCACCACCTGCGAAATGGGCAATGGCGTCGATGGCACGCTGTCCATAATGCCGCGCCCGAACGATAGTGTCGTCGATGGCACCATATTTCCGGAGCAATTGCGTGGCGTGCGCCAGATCATCGCTTGAAACTCGGTTGCCCAGCATTGCCTCGTGCCAGAATTTCTGTTCCTCGGCAGTACCACGGCTATAAGCCAATATGACCGGCAGAGTAACCTTGCCGTCGCGGAAGTCGTCGCCGCTGTCCTTGCCCATCGTCGCGCCATCCGAAACATAATCGATTGCGTCGTCAACAAGCTGGAACGCGATCCCGAGATTGCGACCGTAAGCATCCAGTGCCATTTCCTGGGCTTCGCCACTCTCGGCAACAACTGCGGCAATGCGGCAGGCAGCGGCAAACAAAGCCGCCGTTTTGGAACCGATAATGTCGAGATATTTTTCTTCGCTCGTCGAAATTTGCCGTTGAGCGGTCAACTGATTGACCTCACCTTCCGCAATCACCGCCGATGCGTGCGACAATATTTTCAGCACTTTCAGCGAGCCGTCTTCGACCATGAGCTCGAACGAACGGCTGAACAGAAAATCGCCAACGAGCACTGCTGCGGGGTTTCCGAAGATCAGGTTCGCGGCAGTCTTACCGCGCCGCATGTCGCTGCCGTCAACCACATCATCATGCAACAATGTCGCGGTATGAATGAACTCTACAGCTGCTGCGAGCTTGTGATGCCGCGCGCCGGGATAATCGAGCAACCGTGCGCATGCCAATGTGAGCATTGGACGCATGCGCTTTCCGCCACCTGCAATCAAATGCCCCGCCAATTCCGGTATCAGCGGAATTTCCGACTGCATCCTGTCAAGGATAACTGCGTTCACCTTGTTCATTTCAGCAGCGACGAGCTTTAGCATCGGTTCAAGCGAGGGGGCGCGGTGTCCGCCAATCTGATGAATTGTTGCCGTCATAGGTAAAATGCTCTGACAAGCGGCAGCAAGGATGGCAAGTGCAAATGGCGCATTTCCGCTTGTCGCATGGACACATTCGCGGCACAGGGAGAGGCATGAGCGACGACAACATCCTTGCGGGATTTCGCAATAGCATCGACAACATCGATGCCGCGTTGGTATTCATGCTTGCCGAGCGGTTCAAGATTACCCAAGCCGTCGGCGAGCATAAGGCCAAGTCAGCACTGCCGCCTGCAGACCCGGCGCGTGAAGAGCGGCAGATTGAGCGCCTCCGCCAATTGGCACGCGATGCAAAACTTGACCCGGATTTTACAGAAAAATTTTTGCGCTTCATTATCGACGAAGTCATCCGCCATCACCAACAAATCCGCGACGCCGGATAAGAAATTTACCCGACGGTAACGCCCGGCAGTTAAGCGTGCAGCATGATTATCGTTCAGGGTTTCATGAAAGTACAAGCAGAAGATTTCGCGCAATATCGCCGGCGCATCATCTTGCACGCCGCGCATGTGCAAACGCTTGAAGGCTGCTTGCAATACAGCCTGTCGGAAGACCCCGGTATTCCCGGTCTGGTATGGGTGGCAGAGCGGTGGCGTGACAAGGCTGCGCAAGCCGCGCATCTCGCTGGCGATCATATGGGCCGGTTCAACGAATTTATGAAGCATATGCCGATTTCGGCGGCCCACATCGCATCCTATGAGAGTGAGGGCGAAGGCCAATGGCTGATGCGGGTTGGCAGCGCTAGCGTTAGCTGATCCGGCTGCTGCCAAGGCTTCCTGAAACGACATTTGCAATCAAACTCCTGATCATCGGCAGACCCGCAAGATTATGGATGATTGCGTCGCGGATGACCGGAAGCAATCGGCTATCGGACTGATAAAGCGGCGTAAACATATGACTCAGATATTGATATATCCCGACATGATCGGACCTGAAATGCCGGTAGCGTTGTACGATCGACGCCAAATCCTCCCCATGTTCGATTGCCTTTGACGCCGCAAACGCATCCATCAGTGCCATGTTGGCACCTTGTCCGAGTTGCGGGCTGGTACAATGCCACGCATCACCAACACGCAATATACGCGGGTGGGGCGACGGGGTGCCGGTACGGTGGCGGTATAACGCCAATGTCAAATCATCGACCGAGCGCACCTGTGCCACGAATGCCTCAGCTTCGGGCCAGATGCCGAGAAATTGTTCGTGCCAGCTTCTTATCCCTGCAGCTAACACGCCCCCGGCTAATTCCAGCTTGACGCTCCAGAACAGCGCCGCACCCTGATTTCCCGTTGCGGGATTGATCCCTACTGGCATTATCCCCGCCATGCTGGATGCTCGGTGATAGCGTTGATCGAGACTTGCCGCCGCAATCGCGGAATTTATCGGCATATCTACTGTGGTCCAAAAGGCGGCAAAAGGTAGGGTTGAAACACGACCGTCGGCCAATGGACCATTCGCACCAGTTGCATCGATCAACAGGTCGAAAACGTCATTGCTGTGACTATCGGCAAAAATCGGACGGACGGCAGTTTTCGTGACATCGAAGCCTTGCAGGACCTTTCCGGTCTTGACGTCAATCCCGGCTGCGCGGACTGCATCGAACAGAACGTCGAAAAGGCTGGCGCGATGGATACCAAGCGCTGCTGCATCCTGACCCAGATGCCGGTATTGCATATCAAGCGCACGTTTGCCGTTGGCGGTATTTATCCCAAAAAGCCGGGTGACTGGTGCAGCACGTTGCCTGATGGCAGCAAGAAGGCCCAGTTCATCCATTATCGCCTGACCCGACGGCTGGATCAGCAATCCAGATCCCAATGGTCGCGGTTCGGCAAACTGGTCGAACAGGACAACGTCGAAACCGGCACGGTGCAGGAACAACGCACTTGCCATGCCGCCCGGGCCGCAGCCAATAACGGCAATTCGCGCAATTTTTGTCAGAACGCCCCCGCTCGCTTTATGCCGCCGCCTTTGGCAGCCTCAATCTCACTAACAATCCGCCCAGATCTTCGCTTTCTTCAAGTGCAACCGTGCCGCCGTATATCTCGACAACGTCGCGCACAATTGCCAGCCCAAGCCCCGTCCCCGGCTTTCCCGTATCGAGCCGGGCACCGCGGTCAAATATCCGTTCGCGTTCGGCTTCGGGAATGCCTTGACCATCGTCCTCGACAAGCATTTCAACAAAATCACCGGCATCCTCGACAGTCACAAACACACTGCCCCCGCCATATTTTGCAGCGTTTTCAATGAGGTTGCCAAGCATTTCGTCCAAATCCTGCCGTTCTACCCGCGCGGCGATGGTTTGGTCGCCCGCCATATCCAGGCGAACATGGGAATAGAGACGGCTGACCGCCCGCTCAACCGACTCAAGGCTATCCCAGACCTGTGCGCGGCTGTGGCTATGTCCACGACGCCCCACTGCACGCGCCCGAGCTAAATGATGATCAACCTGACGCCGCATCGTGGTTGCTTCACGGATGACGGTTTCTGCCAGATCTGGTGCCTGCGCGGTTGCACTGTTCATGATGACCGTCAGTGGTGTCTTCAGCGCGTGGGCCAGATTCCCGGCATGGCGCCGCGATTCTTCGGCCTGTTTTTCATTGTGGTCGAGCAGTGCGTTGAGCTCGTTGACCATTGGCATGACCTCGTCGGGCAAGGCATCGGTGACCCGGCTCTCCCTGCCGCTGCGCATCTGCGCTATCGCTTGGCGGACGGCGCGCAACGGCCATAGCCCATAAAATGTCTGAAGCGCGGCCAAGATAATAAGACCCAACGCAAGTAGCAGAAAACTAGTTACCAGAACTGAACGAAGTTGCGTGACCTGCGCATCTAGGCTGTCACGACTTTGCGCAACCATGAAAGTCCAGCGCCGCTCTGAGTCGGGGAGGAATATCTGCCGTTCGGCAATACGTAGCGGTTCTTCCCGAAATTCATTGCTATTACGGAAGTGGACGGCCTCGTCACCGTGGTTAGTTGGTACCCGCAGTGCACGATCCCACAGCGAGCGCGAAGGGTAGGGTATCGCTCCAGGAGAGGTAATTTGCCAGTAAAGCCCACTATTCGGTTCCAGAAATCGTTGATCGCCCAATGGACGGTTGTTCCGTACCTCGCCATCCGGCCCAATTTCCGACGACGCGATCATTGCGGTCAGGACATATTCGAGCTGGTTGTCGAAATTCTGCTCGACCGAGCTTGTCAGCACCCGGTCAAGCGCTGCGCCCCCGCCGATCAACAATATCATGATCCACGCCGCCGCAGTCAGAATCATACGGCGGGTGAGCGAGCCCGTACTCTGGAACTGGCTTCGCCAAGACGGCGGCTTGACGGCCGTACTAATGGCGACAGGCGGGTTCAGTTGGCGGGTTCCTCAAGGCTGTAGCCTAGGCCGCGAATGGTCGAGATGACGTCTTGTCCCAGTTTTTTGCGGATGCGGGTTACGAACACTTCGATCGTATTGGAATCGCGGTCGAAGTCCTGATCATAAATATGCTCGATCAGTTCAGTGCGCGAGACAACCTTGCCCTTATGATGCATCAGATAGGACAGAAGCTTATATTCCTGGGCAGTCAGTTTGACCGGCTGGCCGTCGAGCGTAACGCGGCCCGAACGCGTATCCAGTCGCACATCACCCACGGTCAATTCCGATGAAGCATTACCCGATGCACGACGGATAAGTGCGCGAAGGCGCGCGATGAGCTCTTCTGTCTGGAACGGCTTGGCAAGATAATCGTCAGCACCCGCATCGAGCCCGGCCACTTTGTCCGACCAGCTGTCGCGCGCCGTCAGCACAAGCACCGGGAATTTCCGGCCCTCTTTGCGCCAGCGATCCAGAACTGTAAGCCCGTCGATTTCGGGCAAACCCAGATCGAGGATGACCGCGTCGTAATTCTCGGTCGAGCCCATATAATGGCCATCTTCGCCATCGACCGATAGGTCTACGGCATAACCGGCACCTTCCAATGTCGATTTGAGCTGCTGGCCAAGTGTAGGTTCGTCTTCAACGATAAGGATGCGCATGCTGTCCCCTTCAAAAGCATAAATGATGTTATAAAGGGGCTAGCAGATTAGCCGCCCGGCGCAAAATCCAATCAACGCTGGCGAAGTACACCGCCGGTTTTGCCATCGACATCGACGAAAATAACGCGATCTCTGTTGATGAATTTCAGGCGATAAACCTGTGCTGTAGGGTCATATTCGGGACCAAGATATTGCATGCCGCGCATCCGTGGAACGACAGTGCCTTCAATTTCGCGCAAGGATTTAACTTTGCCCGCCGCCATATCCTGACGT
>JBGSPK010000083.1:0-2244 GCA_041738665.1 Sphingorhabdus sp.
TGTACTAATTGCTTCAAATCGCTCGAATAAACCAAACCAGGCGAGCGGCGCGTCAGGGGCAACGGCTAACTGGGGAAGTAATGCGCTACCTGCGTCATAAGCGAGATACCCCGCAGCATGCAGCTTTTGCTCTTTTGCGGCCCTTAATTCCTCCAGCAATATTCCGACCTGTTCGGAGGAGTGCGCAGATATCGTTCGAACCGGATTTGCATATAACCGCGCAGGCGACGCACCTGAAGCACGCGCATCATCCAGCAAGACAAAGGGGCTATCTTTGGGAATCATATTTCGCATTTCATGCGAATAGTTGGAGCGGGTGAGGGGAATCGAACCCCCGTATTCAGCTTGGGAAGCTGCTGCTCTACCATTGAGCTACACCCGCTTTTCATGCCTGCCATTATCCCGCCTAGTAGGAATATGCTAGGCCTTCAACCGTTTGGCGTGCCAAGCGAGATGTTCGGCCATGAAGGTCGAGATGAAATAATAGCTATGGTCATAGCCGGGTTGCATACGAACCGTCACCTTCTGCCCCGCAGCCTGACATGCTTCGACCAGCAAATGCGTTTTGAGCTGCTCAGTCAGGAAGTTATCCGCATCGCCTTGGTCGACCAGCAGGTCGGGTAGCCGCGCACCGTTGCGGATCAGGGTGCATGCATCATATTCTTCCCACAATGTTCGGTTGCTGCCGAGATATCCACTCAGCGCCTTTTCTCCCCACGGGCAATTCATCGGCGAAACTATCGGCGCGAATGCCGAGGTTGATCGATAGTATCCAGGGTTCCGCAAACTAATCGTCAGCGCGCCGTGCCCGCCCATCGAATGGCCCATGATACCCTGCCGCTTGGTATCGACAGGGAAATGTCGGGCAACAACCATGGGAAGTTCGCTCTCAATATAAGTGCGCATCCGATAATGTTGTGCGTAAGGTTCGACCAGCGCGTCGACATAGAAACCCGCGCCGAGGCCGAAGTCATAAGCACCATCCGGATCGTCAGGCACTCCGTCACCGCGCGGGCTGGTGTCTGGCGCAACAAAGATCAGGCCCAATTCTGCGCAAGCGCGGCGATATTCGCCTTTATCGGTCACATTGGCATGCGTGCAAGTAAGCCCGGATAGATACCAGACAACTGGCAACTTCGCCTCCGGTTCGCGGGGCGGAACATAGACCGAAAATGTCATGTCTGTTCCGGTCGCGGTCGATTGATGCCGGTATACTCCCTGCACCCCGCCAAATGTTAGATTGGTTGATACAGTTTCAATGGTCATACGGGGTCCAATACCGGGATGGGTGCAACTATCGGGGGGTGTTGCCAGTGGGTCAGCGCACGAACAAGATCATTCGGCGTCAAGCTGAGCGTCGCGCTGTTGCGTAAAGGGTGGCAGTTTATGATATCCGCCTTCGCCAGTCGTTCATCTAGCACGAAGCGTACCGCGCGACTTATGTCATTGATCGCAGCAAGCGCAGTGACAGACCCCGGCGAAATGCCGATCAGTTGCTGCATGTCTTCAGCCTTGCCAAAGCTGACACGGCCGCAACCAACGGCATCGGGCAATGCTTTCAGATCGACCCGGGCGTCGTCGGGAACGGTCACCAACCAAAAGACGCCAGCCTTGTCTTTCAGGAACAGATTCTTGGTATGCGCGCCCTTGATATGCCGCGTATGCTGGCTGCTTTCCTCGACGGTGAAGACGGCTGCGTGCTCATACACCTCATAATCGATGCCGAGCGCGGCCAGATCGGCATATAGCCGCGCTTCGGCATCATTCATGGCGTCAATTTCGGCTTAGTCGGTTACGCGGTGCAGCGCGCAGAGCTTGTTGCCATCGGGATCGCGCAGATAGGCCAGATACAGTTTCATGCCATTGCCTTCGCGCACGCCGGGGGGATCCTCAATCGCCGTGCCGCCATTATCGATGCCAGCTTGATGCCAAGCATTGGCCTGCTCCGGAGTCATGCCGAAACCGATAGTGCAGCCATTACCATGCGTTGCGGGTCCGCCGTCGATTGGCGGTGTAACAAGGAACATCGAACCGTTGTGGATATAAATCAGGCGCCCCTTCGGGTCCTGCATACCTTCCTTACCGCCCATCGCAGCGAAGGTAGCATCGTAAAATTTCTTTGAACGGGCAATGTCGTTACTGCCCACCATCATGTGACTGTACATATTTTCTCTCCTAATAAATCAGTAAACCACAACACTTCGGATGCTCTCGCCTGCGTGCATCAGGTCGAACGCCTTGTTG
>JBGSPK010000093.1:0-12593 GCA_041738665.1 Sphingorhabdus sp.
TTCCGCTGTCTGACGTCCGGTTCCCCAACTCGGCCCGAAGGCCTTGTTGGTTCGCCTTGGTACTGTGGGTATCCCTATCCGGCGTTGCTTCTCTTGCGATTAGCCGCACTTGATATTCGTTGTCTTTGTACCCACCGCCTCCGCCACATTTCCCTGTCTTGCGACCGGTCTGCCTGCTGATTTGGTGACCTGACATTAGAACCATTCCGCTCCGCTTTCCCGTTTCCGTTCCGGCTTTGCATCGTGGCGGTCCTGCCCGATGACTTAAAGTTGTCATGAAAACTGAGTCGCGCAAACACAAAAATGTAAAGTTATCCACAGGCAGACAGGTTTGCGGTGGACAAGTTGGCGCACAAGTTCGGAGTGGAAACGAATACGGCCCCCACGCTGTGCATGGAGGCCGTTCGATTCAACCGGGGGCGAGGGAGAGAGGAGGAGAGTGCCGCCCGGCCAAAGTGCGTTTCGGCAATCTCTTGCCGTTGAACACCAAATAGCCACGCGATGCTTTTGCTGCAATTGCGAAAAGAATTGGGCTAGTTGCATGTTTTGCAACTAGCCCAATTTCGTAGCGGAATGCATGCTTTGCATTCGAATGTAGTTTGGAAATTATGCTTATGGCGCGATTCCATTGCCCGGAAGCGACGCGTTGACGATCCCGCCATCGCACGCAATCGTCTCACCGACAATGTAATCACCTGCCCGCGCCGCTAAGAAAATCGCGAGTCCTGCCATATCCTCAGGCGTACCGATTCGCGGGAACGGGATATTTTTGGCTACCGCATCCGCATGATCGCGCGCCGCTTTGTTCATGTCCGACTGGAATGCGCCCGGCGCGATGCCGCTGACCAGGATATTGTCTTTCACCAGCTCCGCCGCCAACCGCCGTGTCAGATGAATGACCGCAGCCTTCGATGCCTGATAGCTATAGGTCTGCCACGGATTGATCTTCATCCCGTCAATCGACGCGATGTTGATGACTTTGCCCGGCCGTTCGAAGCTCGCGGCGGCCTTCAGCTGCGGGTGCATTGCCTGCGTCAGGAAAAACAGCGATTTGACATTGAGGTCCATCACCCGGTCCCATCCTGCCTCGGGAAACTGACCAAAGTCTGCCCCCCAAGCCGCGCCAGCGTTGTTGACGAGAATATCGACCTTCTCCTCGCGCTCCGCAATTTGCGCGGCAAGCGACAGGCAGCCATCGACGGTCGAAAGATCGCAGGGCAGGCCGATGACCTGATCGCCCAGTTCGGCGACGGTTTCTTCGATCTGGTCAACCTTGCGCGCGCTGATATAGACGCGCGCCGCACCAGCCGCGAGATAGCCCTCGACAATCATCTTGCCGATCCCGCGCGAGCCGCCGGTGACGACGGCGACGCGGCCGTTGAGGTTGAATAGTGAATTCAGTTCCATTGGGGTAATCCTCTCAATATCCGTTCATTGTCGCGACGCGGTCGGCGTGGAAATAAGTGTCGCCGAAAAACTCGTTCAGGCTGCGGTCGCGCTTCATGTAAAGGCCGATATCATATTCGTCGGTCATGCCGATGCCGCCATGCATCTGCACGCCTTCACGCACCGACAGGTTGCAGGCGAGGCCAGCCTTCGCCTTGGCCGCTGCGACATAAAGCTCAGCCTTGATATGGCCTTCGTCGAGCAGCGACTGCGCCTTCAATACAATCGAGCGCGCGCCTTCCATCTCACCGTACAGATGCGCGGCGCGGTGCTGGAGCGCCTGGAATTCGCCGATCACGCGGTCGAATTGCTTTCGGGTTTTGAGATATTCGAAAGTAATATCCATCGCGCCGGTGCCCACGCCGACCATTTCGGCTGCCGCACCAACGCGACCCGCGTCGAGCATCTTGCTCAGCACAGACCAGCCGCCATCGACTTCGCCAATCACAGCATCGGCATCGACCTGAACGCCGTCGAGTGTGACATGCGCCGCCATTGCTGAATCAACGAGGCGAGCAGCCTCCATCGACATTCCGGCTGCATCCTTTTCGACCGCAAACAACGTCAGACCGTCGGTTTCGCCCGGCGCACCGGCGGTGCGCGCTGCGACAATCAGCATGTCGGACGATGTGCCCTGCACGACGAATTGCTTATGCCCCGACAGCTTGAAGCCATTGCCGCTTCGATCAGCCTTGCAGGCAATCTTTTCGGGCCGATGCTTGACGCCTTCGTCTATTGCCAAGCCAATCACGGTCTCGCCCGCCAAGATACCGGGGAACCAGCGCTCGCGCATTGCCTTGTCGGCTAGCTTTAGCGCTTCGACCGCTGCGACCGAAGTCGACAGAAACGGCGAAGGCGACAGGTTGCGGCCGATCTCTTCGAGCACGATGCCAGCTTCGATGTGGCCCATCCCCATGCCGCCATCGGCTTCGGGGATCAAAATTCCGGTGAAGCCCATTTCGGCAAATTGCTTCCACAGCCCGTGCGAAAAGCCGTCCTTGCATCCCATGTCGCGATATTTGCGGAAATGGGTGGTCGGAGCCTCCGACTTCATGAAGTCGCGGGCGCTATCACGCAGCATCGCCTGATCATCGTTGAGTGTCATCGCCATGATTAAGCTCCCGGCATTTCAAGGATGCGTTTCGATACGACGTTGAGCATCACCTCACTGGTGCCGCCCTCAATCGAGTTCGCCTTGGTCCGAAGCCAGTTACGCGCCTTCGATCCGCCGTTGGACCGCTCGCTATCCCACTCAAGCGCCTGCGAACCGCCAATCGACATCACCAACTCGTTACGCTTCTTGTTCAATTCGGTCCCGACATATTTCATCAGGTTCGAATAAGCCGGATGCGCCTTGCCGGTTTTCCATTCGTCCATGAAACGTTCGCCATGTGCGCGGAAGGTCAGATTTTCGACGTCGAACAACGCCATTTGTGCGCGAAGGACAGGTTCTTCTGATAGCACTGCCTTCATCGCGGCACCGATAGAGGTTACGCCGCCATCGCCGCCCATGCCCGAAATCATCTCGCGCTCGTGACCGAGCAGATATTTCGCCACATCCCAGCCGCGGTTGAGTTCGCCAACAATCTGATGCTTGGGCACCACGACATTGTCGAAAAAAGTTTCGCAAAACGGAGAGTTGCCCGAAATCAACTTGATTGGCTTGGTCGAAACGCCGGGCGTTTCCATGTCAAACAACAGGAAGCTGATGCCCTGATATTTGTTGGTCTTGTCGGTGCGGACGAGGCAGAAAATCCAGTCGGCCTGATCGGCGTAAGATGTCCAGATTTTCTGGCCGTTTACGACCCAGTGATCGCCTTTGTCTTCGCCGAAGGTTTGCATCGAAACAAGGTCGCTGCCTGCGCCGGGTTCGGAATAGCCCTGACACCAACGGATTTCACCGCGCGCGATCTGGTTCAGATAATGCACCTTCTGTTCTTCGGTGCCGAATTTCAGCAGCGCCGGTCCAAGCATCCAGATGCCGAAGCTATTCAATGGACTGCGGCATCCGAGCTTCGCCATTTCCTGTCGCAGTACTTTGGTTTCTTGCGGAGACAACCCAGCGCCACCATAAGCCTTTGGCCAATCCGGAACCGTATAACCCTTGGCCGCGCAGCGTTCCATCCAGACCTTCTGCGCTTCGGATTGAAACTTGAAATTGCGCCCGCCCCAGCAGACATCTTCGTCGCCCTTGACCGGCGTGCGCATTTCGGGCGGACAGTTTTCTTCAAGCCAGGCGCGCGTTTCGGCGCGGAATGTTTCAAGGTCGGACATCATGCTCTCCTATTAATTGCTTGGCTAAATTTTGGGCTGGCACGCGGCGAAACGCAAGCGCTTATCGGCGGGCAATGCATGCCGTAACGTCAAAGCGCTGCCAATTGACAGGCAGGCCCGCAGCCCTAGCATGAGCAGAGGAATGAGGAGCCTTCCACACATGCGATTCGCCGTAAAACCGACATTGCCAGCGGCATGATCGAGCCAATGCGCCTTCCCCGTTCGCTCAAAATCTTTCACGGGCTGGGCTCGGTCGCCTACGGCATAAAGGATAATGGCTTCTCGGTTTTCCTGCTGATTTTCTATAATCAGGTCATGGGGCTGGATGCCGGAGTGGTCGGCGCGGTCATCATGGCAGCGCTCATCTTTGATGCCTTTGCCGATCCGATCATCGGTGAACTCAGCGACCGGACTCAAAGCAAATGGGGACGGCGCCTGCCGTGGCTTTATTTCTCGGCTGTCCCGCTTGGCATCTTGTGGATGCTCTTGTGGCACCCGCCGGAACTAAGCGACAATATGCTGATCGTCTGGCTATTCTGTACTGCCGTTTTGGTGCGGACCTTCGTGTCGATGTGCGAAGTGCCTTCCATTGCTTTGGTACCCGAGTTGACCAGCGATTATGATGAGCGCACCCGGCTAATGCGATACCGGTTCCTCTTTGGATGGGCGGGCGGCTTGCTTGTGCTTATCCTTGCTTACGGTGTATTTTTTGCCGGCCCGAAGGGCGTTACCGACTTGGACGGGTACAACGCCTATTCATTGTGCGGCGCACTGATGATTGTCGCCGCTGTGCTTGTATCCGCGGCAGGCCAGCACAAACGGGTCGCCGGACAATCGCCGCCGCCGCAGACCTATCACGGGCTGAAGCATATATTGGGCGAAATGCGCGCAACGCTCTCAAATCGTGCATTCCTCTGGCTCGTGTCCGCCGCACTGTTTGGGCTGATTAACCAAGGCATCACTTTTGCATTGAGCAATTATCTGCTGGCTTTCCTGTGGCAGCTCGCAATGCTCGAAATGCTGGCCTATGCGCTCATCCTGTTTGCAAGCATGGTGGTTGCCTTCCTCATTGTCCCGCCGGTTTCGGCGCGAATGGGCAAGAAACATGCGGCCATATTATTTGCGATCTTGGCCCTCGGTATCAACACTGCACTTTATAGCTTCTGGTTGCTCGATCTGGTGCCCGGCGCACCTGCTAACCCCGACGCTCGCTTCATGTTCGCCTTCACCATTTTCTCGAACAGCTTTTCCATCGCAATGATGATCCTGACCTCCTCAATGATGGCAGACGTCGTCGAGGCATCGCAAACCGAAACCGGTCGCCGGTCCGAAGGGCTATTCTTTGCTGGCTATTTCTTCATGCAGAAATGCGCGATTGGCATCGGTACATTTATCGCGGGGATGATCCTGACCTTTGCAGATTTCCCGCAAGACGCGGTATCCGGAAAACTGGATGTCACGATCCTTGACCAGCTTTCATTATTCTACATGCTGGCGATTTTGGTCATTGGTATCACCGGCATATTGATCCTTCGCCATTTCCCGATTTCGCGCGAAAGCCACAATGAACGACTACGCGTCTTGAACACAGGGTCAGAGTCTGCCAGTTAAGCGCGCAATTAAAATTTAGAAGAGGATGATGAGTCATGGATTTCGATCTCACCGAAAAGCAGACCTATTGGCGGGACCGCGTGCGCGACCATATCGAACGCTTCGTCCGCCCGCGCGTTGCCGATTATAAGGCAGAGGACGCACAGGGCAGCCGCTGGAAAGTATTGCAGGTCGTCGAGGAAGAAAAGGCACGCGCCAAGGCGGCTGGCATCTGGAACCTGTTCATGCCGCCGACGTCGGGCCGCGTCCATGTCGACGACAGCGTCGCCTTCGAAGGCCCCGGCCTCACCAACATGGAATATGCATTGTGCGCCGAAGAGATGGGCCGCGTCGGCTTTGCTTCCGAAGTGTTCAACTGCTCAGCGCCCGACACCGGCAATATGGAAGTGTTCCTGCGTTACGGCACCGCCGAACAGAAACAGAAATACATGGTGCCGTTGATGAACGGTGAAATCCGTTCGGCGTTCTTGATGACCGAGCCTGCCGTCGCTTCATCGGACGCGACCAACATCGAAACCTCGATCCGCCGCGAAGGCGACGAATATGTGCTGAACGGCCGCAAATGGTGGTCATCGGGTGCAGGCGACCCGCGCTGCAAGATCGCGATTGTCATGGGCAAGACCGATTTCGAAGCCAAACGCCATGCGCAGCAGTCGATGGTGCTGATGGAGCTCGATGCCCCCGGCGTTAATATCCTGCGCCACCTGCCAGTATTCGGTTATGACGATGCACCGCATGGGCATATGGAAATCGAATTGAAGGACGTTCGTATCCCAGCCTCGAACATGCTTTTGGGCGAAGGCCGAGGTTTCGAGATCGCGCAAGGCCGCCTTGGACCAGGCCGAATCCACCATTGCATGCGCACCATCGGGACCGCTGAGGAAGCCCTCGAAAAAATGTGCAAGCGGCTGCAAACCCGCGTGGCGTTCGGCAAGACGATTGCCGAGCATAGCCTGTGGGAAGAACGCATTGCGCGTGCACGTATCGATATCGAAATGACGCGTTTGCTCTGCCTCAAGGCCGCTGACATGATGGACAAGGTCGGCAACAAGGGTGCCGCTGCGGAAATCGCGATGATCAAGGTTCAGGCCCCGAATATGGCGCTGAAGATCATCGACGATGCAATCCAAGCGCATGGCGGTGGCGGCGTGTCTGACGATTATGGTTTGGCGTCGGCTTATGCGCATCAGCGGACACTGCGTCTGGCCGATGGTCCCGATGAAGTCCACGCGCGCGCAATTGCCCGTATGGAATTGGGCAAGCACGGCGCGCGGCCATCAAGCAGCATGTCGAGTGGCGACATCGGGGTGGCCCGGTGAAAGCAGCAGTCTTGATCGGAGCGGGACAACCGCTTCAAATCGAACAGATCAATATATCGAACCCCGGGCCGCACGAGGTGCTAATCCGCACCGCGGCCTGCGGGCTGTGCCATAGCGACCTGCATTTTATCGAAGGCACATATCCGCATCCCCTGCCTGCCATTCCGGGGCATGAGGCCGCCGGTATTGTCGAGGCAGTCGGCAGCGAAGTCCGCACCGTCAAGGTTGGCGATGCGGTCGTTACCTGCCTGTCAGCATTTTGCGGTCATTGTGAATATTGCGTCACCGGCAGGATGTCGCTCTGCCTCGGCGGTGATACACGGCGCAAACCGGGCGAAGCCCCGCGCCTGACGCGGCCAGATGGCAGCTTGGTCAACCAGATGCTGAACCTGTCGGCTTATGCCGAAATGATGCTCGTCCACGAACATGCGTGCGTCGCGATCGATCCCGAAATGCCGCTCGACAAGGCGTCGGTGATTGGTTGTGCGGTAACGACGGGCGCAGGCACGATATTCAACGCGTGCAAAGTTACGCCGGGTGAGACGGTGGCGGTCATTGGCTGCGGCGGCGTTGGCCTCGCTACAATTAACGCCGCAAAAATCGCAGGCGCTGGCCGGATCATTGCCGCCGACCCTATTCCCGAAAAGCGCGCGCTCGCGATGAAACTTGGTGCGACCGACGTTGTCGACGCGATGGCCGACGATGCCGCAAAACAGATTCAGGAACTGACCAAGGGCGGAGTCGATCATGCGATTGAAGCGGTCGGCCGTCCGGCCTCGGGCGAACTCGCAGTCAAGTCGCTCAAGCGCGGCGGCACCGCGACAATCCTGGGTATGATGCCATTGCAGCATTCGGTCGGCCTCTCTGCCATGGACCTGTTGTCGGGCAAGAAACTGCAAGGCGCGATCATGGGTGGCAACCGCTTTCCCGTCGATATCCCGCGCCTCGTCGATTTCTACATGCGCGGGCTGCTCGATCTCGACAGCATCATATCCGAAACGATTCCTCTTGAGCGCATCAACGAAGGCTTTGATCAGATGAAGCGTGGCGATGCAGCACGCTCGGTGATCGTGTTCGATCAATGAGCACGCCTACTCCGATTGATGCGCAAACGGCGTTCACCGGCACGGTTGCGCCGACGGGCGCCGACATATTGGACGAGGCCAAACTCGCCGAATGGATGTCGGCCAATGTTGAGGGTTTCGAAGGTCCGGTCGAAGCACTGAAATTTGCGGGCGGGCAATCAAACCCGACTTACCGGCTGAATGCGAAAAGCGGTTCCTATGTGCTCCGCCGCAAGCCTTTGGGCGTGTTGCTGCCCAGCGCACATGCGGTGGACCGCGAGTATAAGGTGATTGCCGGGCTGCATCCGACCGGCTTTCCGGTCGCCAAACCTTACGGCCTGTGCACCGACGACAGCGTCATCGGCAGCTGGTTCTACATCATGGACATGGTCGAGGGCCGGACAATCTGGGACGGCGCGATGCCCGCGTCAAACCCCGCCGAACGCCGCGCCACCTATGAAGCGATGATCGACACGTTGGCTGCGCTTCACAATATAGATGTCGAAGCCGCAGGGTTGTCCGACTTCGGCAAACCCGGCAATTATTTCGGGCGTCAGGTTGACCGTTGGACCAAGCAATATCGCGCGTCCGAAACCGAAGTGATGCCGGAAATGGAACGGCTGATTGAGTGGCTGCCCAAGACACTACCCGAACAGACCCGGACGAGCGTTGTCCATGGCGATTACCGCATCGATAATATGATTTTCGATGCGAAAGAGCCAGTCGTGCGCGCCGTTCTCGACTGGGAGCTGTCGACGCTCGGCGACCCGCTCGCCGATTTCACTTATGTCGCGATGGCATGGGTCACGCAAAATGAAGGCCGCTCGGGCGTGATGGACCTTGACCGTGTCGCCCTCGGCATTCCCGAACTGGACGCGATGGTAGAGCGCTATTGCGCCGCGACCAACCGCGACGGCGTGCCCGATATGAACTGGTATTTCGCCTATAATTTCTTTCGGCTGGCTGGAATCATTCAGGGAATAAAAAAACGCGTAATCGACGGCACCGCAAGTTCGTCGCACGCCCAAGCCATGGCCGAGCGTGTTTTCCCGCTGGCTGAATCGGCCTGGAAATTTGCGGAAAAAGCAGGCGCCTGACGCCCGCCACCTATTTGGAGAGTAAAATGTCGCTATTTGATTTGACCGGCAAGGTCGCAATTATCACCGGCTCCTCACGCGGCATTGGGCAAGCCATTGCAGAGGAAATGGCCGATCATGGCGCGAAGGTTGTCATCTCCAGCCGAAACATCGAACCTTGCGAGGAAGTAGCCGCCGGTATCAACGCCAAGCATCCAGGTAGCGCGATTGCGGTCGCCTCCAGCCTGTCTTCGAAGGAGAGCTTGCAAAATCTGGTCGACGAAACCCGCAAGGCTTTTGGCAAAGTCGATGTGCTTGTCTGCAACGCAGCATCGAACCCGCATTATGGCCCGATGGCAACGATTACCGACGAGCAGCTCCGCAAGACATTGGACCATAATATCGTATCGCAGCACTGGCTGATCCAGATGGTCGCTCCAGAGATGATTGCGCGCAAATCGGGTTCAATCGTGATTGTCTCATCCATCGGCGGATTGCGTGGTTCGGCCATTTTGGGCGCCTATGCGATTACCAAGGCTGCCGATATCCAGATGACCAAAAATCTGGCGCGCGAATATGGGCCGGACAATGTGCGGATCAATTCGATTGCGCCGGGTCTTGTTAAGACCGATTTCGCCAAGGCTTTATGGGAAAATCCAGAGAATTTGAAAGCGTCTACGTCGGGCGCGGCGCTCGGCCGTATCGGCGAACCGAGGGAAATTGCGGGTGCAGCGGTGTTCTTGGCATCTGACGCGTCGAGCTTTATGACCGGGCAGACAATCGTGGTAGACGGAGGCGTTGTGGTATGACCGGAGCATTGACGGGCAAAGTTGCCATCATCACTGGCGCAGGTTCGGGCATTGGCCGGGCTTCGGCCATCCGTTTTGCCGCCGAAGGGGCGAAGGTCGTGCTCGGCGATATGGCGGCGTCGGTGCATGACACTGCCGCGATTATCGGCGAGGCAGCGACCGCTGTTCAAATGGATGCAGGAGATGAGGCCGATGTTGCGGCGATTGTTGCCAAAGCGCTCGAACTCCACGGCCATATCGACATCGCCTTTGCCAACGCAGGGATTTCCGGCGGCATGGAAGGCATCTTTGACAACACCGTCGAGAATTTCACCAGCGTCCTGCGCGTCAACCTCATCGGCCCTTGGCTGATGGTGAAGCATGCAGGCAAGGTCATGGCCGATGCCGGCAATGGCGGCTCTATCATCTTGACCGCAAGCGTCGCGGGCATCCGTTCGGGCGCAGGCGGCCCGCCTTATTCAGCGTCGAAGGCAGGCGTCATCAATCTGGCAAAGGTCACCGCGCAGCAATTGTCGGGCACCAATGTCCGCTGCAACGCGATTTGCCCCGGCCTCACCGAAACAGGAATGACCAAGCCGACATTCGATTATGCCAAGGAAAAGGGCGTCACCGAAAAAATTGGACGGCTCAACCCGCTACGCCGCGGCGCTCAGCCGGAGGAACTGGCAAATGTCGCTCTGTTCCTTGCCAGCGACCAAGCCAGCTATGTCAACGGTCAGGCCATCGCGGTCGATGGCGGTCTTTCAAGCTCGCACCCCGTAACCCGCCAATTGACAGGACAAACCGCAGTATGAGCGCCGAAGACCTTGGCTTCCTTCCCGACCGGCTGACGCGGATCACCGATTTCATTCAGGCGAATTATCTCGACACCGGGAAGCTGCCTTTTGCGTCGTTGCTTATCGGGCGCGGCGATGACATCGCGCTTCAATGGAGTTCGGGCGTCGCCGAAGATGCGATCTTCCGTATCGCATCGATGACCAAGCCGATCACCTCGGTCGCGTTCATGCAATTGGTCGAACAAGGCAAGGTCGCGCTGACTGACCCGGTCGCGAAATATATCCCCGAATTTGCCAAATTGGGCGTATTCGTCGCAGGCGGTGGCAATGTGCCGTTTGTGTCGCGCCCGCCGACCGCGCCGATGCGGATTGTTGACCTGCTGCGCCACACCAGCGGCCTGACCTACAGCTTTCAGGAGCGCAGCAATGTCGATGCGGCGTACCGCAAGACCGATGTCGAGAGCTGGTCCAAGAGCAATTCGCAAAGCTTCATCGATACGCTCGCACAAATTCCATTGGAGTTCGACCCTGGCACGCAGTGGAATTATTCGGTTTCAACCGATGTTCTGGGCGTCATCGTCGAACGGATCAGCGGACAATCGCTGCCGGATTATTTCCAGGAACATATCTTTGCGCCTTTGGGCATGGATGACACCTTTTTCAGCGTGCCAGCCGACAAGGCCTCGCGGCTTCCCGAATGCTTCGCCTTCGACGCCGAAACCAAGACAAAATTGTTCGATAAAGCTGGCGCCGAAAGCCTTTGGACCAAAGGCTGGTCGTTCAATTCGGGCGGCGGCGGGCTTGCGTCGACCGTAGCCGATTATCACCGCTTTAGCCGGATGCTGCTCAATGGCGGCGCGCTTGACGGTGAGCAGATTATCAGCCCGAAAACGCTTGAGCTGATGACCGCCAACCATATCCCTGGCGGACAGGATCTGACGCAAATGTCGAAATCCTTGTTCAGCGAAGCCGAAATGGCTGGCATCGGCTTCGGCCTTGGCTTTGCCACCACCATCGACAGCGCGGCGACGCTGACGCCCTGCTCGACCGGCGATTTCTATTGGGGCGGCATGTATTCGACCGCCTTCTTCGTCGATCCGGTCGAGGACATCATCATGATTTTCATGACTCAATTGATGCCTTCGAGTACCTATCCGGTAAGGCGCGAAATCAAGACGATGATTTACTCAGCTTTAGCTGCCTGATCGCCCGCTCCGTCGAGGCCAGATAGCTGCCTCGATCATAGCGGTATGTGCCGATATAGTGGATAAAAGCAGGATCGGCCGGCAATGCCTCCTCCCAATGATTGGTGTAGCGGTCATAAGGCAGCTGGATGGGATCGGGGTCGTTCGCAACGACAAAATTCGAAGCCGCCTGCTCGCTGCCCCATTCTTTGAAACGCGACCCGACAACGCGACCAGCATCGACAGCAAATCGTTCGGCAAGCGCGCGACCTCCGGTTGATTGGCTAAACCCTGCAAATCCGGCGCAACCGCGAATATATTTGAGCCCGTCTGCCCCCGGCATATCTCGCAGCGCCGATTCAATCACAGACTGGATATGCGGGTAGAGCGGACCATCGGGATAGATGTCACGGATCATCTGCGGGACTGTCATGAATCCATATTCAACGTCCTCCACCCCGCCGCCGAGGGTAAAGCTGCGGTTGCCGGCAATCGCTGCCACCACCTCCGGCACAGGCCCCAACGTCACCGTGTCGGAATCGAGCTGGATGACATAATTTTCGCGGCGCAGGTCCAGTATTGCCAGCAAGCGTTCCCAGCAATTGCCCTTGGGGCAAGGGGCGGTATCAATGTCATCAAACGTCAGGATGACCGCATTACCGACATGATGCGCCAACACCGCTTTGTCCGCATCGGTCAGCGTGCCATCATCGAGCAGCATCACCCGGCCGCGCTGCAACTGCGCGTGTAACGACTTCACCGCCACCAAATAGGGCAACAAAACCGCCGTCCCGATCATCGAAAACAGAATGACCCCATCATCTTGTGGAGCCATAGGTGGCGTGTCCAATATATGCCGCACGGCGCGGCCATGTTGCCACGCGGCCATCTTGCGGCCAAATGCCGACCAGATATTTGCGACCATCATCGCAGCGGCCTTACACCGTAGCGATTTCGACTTGATTAATAGGTTCCGGTTTGGCGCGAGCAGCAATCAGGCTACCGCAAACGATCAAAGCGGTGCCCAGCAATAC
>JBGSPK010000451.1:0-1652 GCA_041738665.1 Sphingorhabdus sp.
ACAAGGGTGTTGGCGAGTGCTTCGGGCAAGTCTGCAAACAGCGCGCCCATCTGCTTGCCGGTTTTTATCCAGGTTTCACGGCTACTTTTGCGGCGGTCCTGATTTTCGACATATTCGCCATCGGCGATGCACAGCATGGCATCATGCGCGTCGAAAAATTCAGGTTCGGCAAAAAAGGCGGGGTTGGTGGCCACCAGCGGCAGATCGTGCGCATAGGCCAGATCGATAAGCGCGTTTTCCGCGGCCTCCTCGACAGCGTCGTTGCGGCGGCTGAGCTCGATGTAGAGCCGGTCCGGAAAAAGCGCCTGCAATCGGTCCAGATAATCGCCCGCAGCCTTGGCTTGTCCTTCAGCCAGCAACCGCGTCAAGGCCCCTTCCCCGCCGCCAGTCAACGCTATCACGCCGTCGGTAAGTCCGGTCAGCTGCTCTAGCGTCACATGCGCGTCAAATTCCTCCGGCCGATCGAGATGCGCCATCGACACCAGACGGCAAAGATTATGATATCCGGCATCATCCTGCGCATAGAGCGCCAACCAGTCGCGGACAAACTGCCCGTCGCTTGTCGGTCGCCGAACGCCGAGCAAAGTTCCGATAATTGGCTGAACGCCCTTGGATTTAGCGCCGTCCTGAAAAGGCATGACCCCGTAAAGCCCGTTGCGATCACATATCGCGATAGCCGGAAAGCCGAGCTTTTTCGCCGTCTCGCCAATCGCCTTCGGTTCGATGGCCCCTTCCAGCATGGTGTAAGCCGAGAACACGCGCAGCGGAATGAAGGGGACATAAGCCATGCCCGCCATGTTAAATCAGTCGTACGATTCGACAACCAAAGTATTGGGCTTAACTGTGGACAATCAGGCAGTTTGCGCGAGCAGCTTTTCGATATCTTTGGCCAAAGCCTCGGGTTTTACCTGCGGGCCGTGGCGCGCGACGACATTGCCTTTGCGGTCCACCAAAAATTTGGTGAAATTCCACTTTATCCCGCGCGAACCCATCAGGCCTGCTTGTTGCTGCTTCATATAATGCCAGAGCGGATCTTCTTCCTTGCCATTGACATCTACTTTCGCTGCCAGAGGAAAGGACACATCATAGGTTAGCGAGCAGAAATTCTTGATCTCTTCTTCATCACCCGGCTCCTGCGCACCAAATTGGTTGCAGGGAAAGGCAAGTATTTCAAAGCCCTGATCCTTATAACTGCGGTACAATGCTTCCAGCCCTTCATATTGCGGCGTGAACCCGCACTTTGAGGCGGTGTTGACCAAAAGCAGTACCTTACCAGCATGCTCTGCCATGGCCTCTTTCCGACCACCGGGCATTTTAACGGTGAAATCATAAACCGACATCTTCGCTCTCCTGCTTACGCCAATACGCCTTCATGCAGACGGAATACGCGATCCATCTTTGCTGCCAACCGCTCATTATGCGTTGCCACAATCGCTGATGACCCTTCATCGCGCACCAATGCCATAAATTCGCCCAGCACCTTATCGGCCGTATGTTCGTCGAGATTTCCTGTGGGTTCATCTGCAAGAACCAGCTTGGGCCGGTTGGCCAGTGCACGCGCGACCGCGACGCGTTGCTGCTCGCCGCCCGAAAGCTTCGACGGCCGATGGTGCAGCCGTTCCGCCAGTCCTAATTTGGTGAGTAAGTGCGTT
>JBGSPK010000134.1:0-2375 GCA_041738665.1 Sphingorhabdus sp.
TGGAGCAATTCCTGCCCCAATGCGAAAGCCGGAATAAGATGCCCGCCAGTGCCGCCAGCGGCCAGGACGTAATGCCTCGAAATGCTCATGGCATCTGTCCCTTCACCATATAGGCCGACCGGTCAAGATAAGGGTTGCGCTTGGTCAGTGCCAAGATGAGACCGCAAGTTATCGACAGCGCCAAAATCGAAGATCCGCCATAGCTGATGAATGGCAGCGTCATTCCCTTCGATGGGAAAACACCCAGATTAACTGCCATGTTGATCATCGCCTGCCCGCAAAATTGTGCACCTAGCCCGGTTACGGCAAGCACGACGAATTGGTCTTTTTCGTCAAGCAGCCGGATAATGATGCGGACAAGTATGGCGAAGAAAAGAATGGCGATGACCATGCACGCCAGCAATCCAAACTCCTCGCCGATAACCGAAAAAATATAATCGGTGTGACCTTCGGGCAACGAGTATTTTTTGGTGCCAAGCCCCGGACCCACGCCAATGAAGCCACCGCTGGTCAGCGTGGCCAGTGCCATCTTGTCGTGCGTCAGGCCTTCTGTCCCAAAAATCCATGCGTCGATACGCTGCGTAGCCACGGGGTAGAAATTATACGCCAATATCAAACCCACAGCGCCTCCGATAATCATCGCCCATAAACGCGATGCCGGGACGCCGGACACCATCATCAGGGCAAACCAGGTGCCCGCAAACAAAATGGTCTGCCCCAAATCCGGCTGTGCCATGAGGAAAACGCAAACAAATGCTGTGGCGATGCTGCTTATTAGTTTCACCGGCAGCGTCGGGTCCTTCAAACGCCAACTTATAACCCACGCCATCGTGACGGCAAAAAAAGGTTTCAGAAATTCGGAAGGCTGCAAACCTGCACCGCCAGCGCCAATCCAGCGCTGCGATCCGTTCACTTCGCGTCCGATAAGCGGAACTAACGCGAGTAAAACAAAGAATATGCAAAAACCCACAACCGCAAAGCGGCGCGCCTGCTCCCGTGGGTACATCGATACAACAAGCATTAACGGTACGCCGACGATCACCCACATCAACTGACGATAGAAGAAATAAAGCGGGTTAAGCTGAACCGTCGACGAAGAGAGCCGCTGCGCACCCGCGGGAGAGCCGGCGGCGACCGCCAACAGCCCTATGGCAATTAGGACCATCATCAAGGCAAGTAAAACGCGATCTAGCTCCCAGAACCACACACCTAATGGGGAACGGTCGCCGCGGCCCAATCGATTAGCGAAACCGATCTTTCCGGTCTTTGCTGCCAGCACCCATGGCACTTCTTTGCGGTCACCGTTCATAAGGCTTCGACAATCGCCTTAAACGCGTCGCCTCGCGCTTCGAAATCCTTGAACTGATCGAACGACGCGCAAGCTGGCGATAACATGACGACATCCCCGGGTAACGCTTGTGAAGCGGCGGAATGCACCGCCGCACCCATCATTTCGCTGCTTTCAACCGGCATGAATGGCGATAGCAATTTGGTGAACAATGGCCCGGACTCGCCGATAGTATAAGCTTTAACGACATGACCGAAATTAGGTGCGCATTCATCAAGATTGTCGCTCTTGGCAAGCCCGCCAACAATCCAGTGGACGCGCGGATATGCGGCGAGTGCCGGCGCGGTGGACGCTGGATTGGTCGCTTTGCTGTCGTTGACGAACAGCACGCCATTGCGTTCGGCCACGATCTCCATGCGATGCTCAAGCCCCTTGAAGCTTCGCAAAGCTGGCCGCCATTGCGACTCCTTGATACCAAGTGCTTCAACGAGGGCGATGGCTACCGCAACATTCTGCAGATTATGCGGCCCTTGAAGGGACGGCCATTCCGCCTGACCGGTCAACATCGCCGGGTCGGGCTGCTGCACAAATGCCCCTCCGCGGCGCGCGAGCACCTCGTGGTATGTACGCGTGGTGTCTTCATCACCGTTACCAAAAACCGAATACTGCTTGTCAGTCTGCATATCGAACAGGCGCGCTTTGGAAGCGATATAGGCTTCGTAGCCATCATATCTGTCCAAATGGTCTGGAGCGAGATTGATCAATGCGGCGGCGTCGCATGCGAGCGTTTGCGTGATGTCAATTTGATAGCTGGACAATTCAAGCACATAGACACCGCCGGCAGGTAGCGGGTTTTGAGAGAGAATTGGCAGCCCGATATTGCCTCCCATCCGAGCGGGCAGCGCCGCACTCTTTAAAAGGTGATACACCAACGCAGTGGTCGTGGACTTGCCGTTAGTCCCGGTAATTCCGATCACCCGGTGCGGTGGCAGATTTGGTCGTGCCATCGAAAATAGTTCGATGTCGCCGATTAACGGAATTCCGCTCGCCCTTGCCTTGTCTGCGATAGGATGACGGTTAATCGGTA
>JBGSPK010000185.1:0-6919 GCA_041738665.1 Sphingorhabdus sp.
CGCTTTGCAACAGATGCATCAGGCCAGCCGAATAGGCATGCGCTTCGCCGCCATTGCGCTGCTTGTAGAATCCGCCAACGGGAAGCCGCGCAACCGCGCTGTCAAACGCGTCGGCGTGGCGATCACGGGCGTTGACGTACAGCGAGTGGTAGCCTTCACCCGAAATCTTGTTCGGCATGCCGGGGAAAAAGTCGTTGACCAGCGCGCGGCTTAACCCAACTGCTTCGAAATTATAGCCGCCGCGATAGCTGGAGATGACCGCGATGCCCATTTTGGACATGATCTTGAGCAGGCCTTCATTGATCGCAGTGCGGAAGTTTGCGACGCCCTGTTCGAGCGACAGTCCTCCCAACAGTCCACGCGCATGGCGGTCGGCAATTGAGGACTCGGCGAGATAGCCGTTGACCGTGGTCGCGCCAACGCCAACGAGAACCGCGAAATAATGCGTATCGAGGCATTCGGCGGACCGGACATTGATCGAAGAATAGCTGCGTAGGCCGTTGCGTACCAGATGCGTGTGAACGGCGGCGGCAGCGAGGATCATCGCGATAGCTACGCGGTCCGGGCCGATATTTTCATCGGTCAGGAACAGTTCTGACTTGCCCATACGGACGGCTTCAACAGCCTCTTCGCGGATGCGGGAAATCGCCGCGCGAAGCCCTTCTTGCCCAGCAGATATGTCGTAGCTGCAGTCGATCTCGGCAGCGGCCGGGCCAAATGCAGACTTTAACTTGTGCCACTCCGCCGCAGTCAGGACCGGGCTGTCGAGCACCAGCACGTCGGCATTCTGGCTCTTCTCTTCCAAGATATTGGCAAGGTTAGAAAACCGCGTTTTCAGGCTCATCACATGCCGTTCACGCAAACTGTCGATTGGCGGGTTGGTTACCTGACTGAAGTTCTGGCGGAAGAACTGGCTGATCAGGCGGGGCTTGTCACTGATGACGGCAAGCGGCGTATCGTCGCCCATCGAACCGATGGCTTCCTTGCTGTCCTCTATCATTGGCGCGAGGATCATCTCGACATCCTCTAGCGTCATGCCGGCAGCAATCTGTCGCTTGGTCAGCTCGGCGCGGCTCCATGTCGGTAGCGGCTCCCCTGCTGCTTCGGGTAGGTCACTGATCTTTCGGAATCCTTCAACCAAGGCACCATAATCCTGCTCGGCGGAAATCCGGTCCTTGAGTTCGCCATCGCGGTATAACTTGCCCTCTTCGAGGTTGACCGCAATCATCTGTCCGGGGCCGAGGCGTCCTTTTTCCAATATCGTTGATTCAGGCAGCACCACCATGCCGGTTTCGGAACCGATGACCAGCAGATTATCGGTTGTACGGCTATACCGCAGGGGACGCAGCGCGTTGCGATCAACGCCTGCAACGGCCCAGTGGCCATCCGTCATCGCGAGTGCGGCGGGACCATCCCACGGCTCCATCACCGATGCCATATATTCGTACATCGCACGGTGTGTGGCGGGTATGTTGGGGTTCGACTGCCATGCTTCAGGGATGAGCATCAGCTTGGCTGTCGGTGCTTCCTTGCCAGAGCGGACGAGCGTCTCGAACACCGCGTCAAGCGCTGCGGTGTCCGACGAACCTGCCGGTATTACCGGCTTGATGTCGTCCGATTGTGCGCCGAACGCGATCGAGGCCATCTTGATTTCGTGGCTTTTCATCCAGTTCTGGTTGCCGCGAATAGTGTTGATTTCGCCATTATGCGCGAGCCCGCGGAAGGGCTGCGCCAGCCACCATTGCGGGAAAGTATTGGTCGAGTAACGCTGGTGAAAAATCGAAACGCGGCTCTCGAAGCGCTCATCTTGCAGGTCGGGATAAAATACCGACAGACTCTCTGCAAGGAACAGGCCCTTGTAGACAATCGACCTGCATGAGAGGCTGCAGATGTAAAAATCGCGAATTTGGGCAGCGATGATCTTCTTCTCAATCCGGCGGCGAACGAGGTAGAGATTTTTCTCAAATTCGGTGCCGTCGACCTCTTCGGGCACGGGGCCGGCAATCATGATTTGCTCGATCTCGGGGCGCGTTGCCTGCGCCTTCGTCCCGATCACCGATACATCGACCGGAACCTGCCGCCAGCCATAGATCGTGTAGCCCGCGTCGATGATTTCCGCCTCGACAATAGTGCGGCAGTTTTCCTGTGCGCTCAAATCAGTGCGCGGGAGGAACACCATCCCGACCGCAAGCCGGTTCGGCATCGGGCGGTGCCCGCTATCCGAAATGGCGTCATCAAAGAACCGCACCGGTAGATCGATATGCAGCCCCGCGCCGTCGCCGGTCTTGCCATCCGCATCGACTGCGCCGCGATGCCACACTGCCTTCAGCGCTTCAATCCCCGCTGCAACGACACGCCGCGAAGGTTTTCCATCGGTTGCCGCAATTAAACCAACGCCGCAGGCATCGCCTTCGGATTCGGGATGATACATGCCCTCACGAGCAAGCCGTTCATGTTCTGGGGTGGGGAACTGGGTCATGTATTTCTTCCGTTATTTCGGTAGAGCAGGGGGAGTTAC
Source organism: Sphingorhabdus sp. (assembly GCA_041738665.1). Taxonomy (GTDB): domain Bacteria; phylum Pseudomonadota; class Alphaproteobacteria; order Sphingomonadales; family Sphingomonadaceae; genus Sphingorhabdus_B. The sequence goes on from JBGSPK010000185.1 coordinate 2,519, forward strand.
GGCATCGGCGGGAATATCTTCGGCGGCCATTGGCTTTTCGGCTGTTTCGGCTTGCCAGCCCTTTGCCAGATATCGTTGACGCGTTTCGTCGATTGCGTCGTTTTGTGCCTTGTCAAAGGCACTGTACGCTGCCTCGGTTTTCTCACTCGCTTTTAGATATGCAGCCGACAATTTCGTTGCTTTGTTGCGCGCGGCAGGTGTCCAATTTTCTTCGGCGTACCACGGCTCTTCACCGGTTTCGGTTATCGCGGTACTTGCCTCTGCATCGGCAGCAGGATCCGTGCCGGATTTCGGCAGAGGCGGCAGATGTGCCGTCGCCGTTTCTACCTTTTTCATGATGGCCGGCATCGCCTCCATCACCTTGGGCATCATGCCGAACGATGCCTGCATCATTTCTTTGTCAGTAAAGGACGCCATGAAATTGCCAGCAAAGCTCGCGCCACTGGGCGTCGCGAAAAAGGCATTCATATCGGCCAGCTCTTTCGCCGAATATTTGCGGGCATAGATGCTCGACATCGCTGTTCGGACAGTCGGTTCCATCTCGCTCATCAAATTACCCATTTCGGAGAACATCACCTTGAAAATAATGTCCATCCGCTCCTTAAAATTAGGGTCCTTGTCGGCGGCGATATCGGCCATGGTTTTGCCTTTGCCTGCCTCCGCCTCCTCTCCGCCACCTTCGCTGCCAGCCATGTCGGCGATGACCGATGCGTCCATTCCCATCATCTGGTCGACAATGCCGCCGGCCATCGTATCCATCATCTCTTTCATGATTTTCTGATACGTGCCGGGCGGGATGATCTTCGCCACGGTTTGTTCGGCGAGTTTAAGCCTAACCGGATCGACCGGTGCAGCAGCAGGTTTTGCGGCTTCTGCTTGCGCGATGGCCGGGCTAGCGACAGCCAGCGACAAAACAGTCAGCGACAATGAAAGAATGGCAGATTTCAACATGGTTATTCTCCCAAAGTTCAGGCTGCGACTTTTGCCGCTTTTGCCTTCGCCTGTAACCATTTGTGCATATGATCGGTCACATCCCGCCCGTCGCGGATTGCCCACACGACAAGGCTCGCACCGCGCACGATGTCGCCGATAGCGAATACACCATCGAGGTTGGTCATCATATTTGTGTGATCGACGCGTATCGTTCCCCAGCGGGTGACGCCCAAATCGGGCGCGTTGAACAGGACGGGTAGGTCTTCAGCCTCGAAGCCGAGTGCTGTTATCACCAGATCGGCATTCAGCGTGAAGTCGCCTTCAGGGTCATTCTCTGGCGCGCGACGACCGCTGGCATCGGGCGCGCCAAGGCGCATTTTGGAAACATGTACGCGCTCCACTTTGACTTCGCCGTCAAAGCCTTTGGGGCCAGATAACCAAACAAACTCGACGCCTTCCTCCTCGGCATTGGCAACTTCGCGTTGTGAGCCCGGCATATTTTCGCGGTCGCGACGGTAGAGACATTTGACCGACTTTGCGCCTTGGCGGATGGCGGTACGAACGCAGTCCATCGCGGTATCGCCGCCGCCTATTACAACGACATCCTTGCCCTCAGCGTTGAGTGCGCCATTGTCGAACGCTGCGACAACATCGCCAAAGCCCTTACGGTTTGAGGCGGTCAGATAATCGAGCGCTGGAACAATGCCATCGAGGCCGATGCCCGGCATTTTGATATCGCGCGCCTTGTATACACCAGTAGCAATCAGCACGGCATCATGTTTGGCGCGCAGATCGTCCAAACTGGCATCGCGCCCAACTTCGAAATTAGCGTGAAAGATGATGCCGCCGTCGCGCAGCCGGTCGATGCGGCGCATGACCACATCTTTCTCAAGTTTAAATCCGGGAATACCATAGGTCAGCAACCCGCCCATTCGGTCATAACGGTCGTACACGTGCACTTCATACCCGGCAACGCGCAGATACTCGGCGGTCGTCAATCCGCCGGGGCCTGCACCGATGATCCCGACAGACTGGCCGCGTGCCGGCCCGGGCTCAAGTGGCTCAACCCAGCCTTGTTCCCAGGCAGTGTCGGTGATGTATTTCTCAACCGAACCGATAGTAACCGCGTCGTGGCCAGAAAACTCGATAACGCAATTGCCTTCGCAAAGCCGATCCTGTGGGCAAATGCGGCCGCAGATTTCCGGCATGGTGCTGGTCAGGTTCGACAGCTCATAAGCTTCGCGCAAGCGGCCCTCTGCTGTTAGGCGCAGCCAGTCAGGAATATGGTTGTGCAGCGGGCAATGTACCGAGCAATAAGGTACGCCGCATTGCGAGCAGCGCGAGGATTGCTCTTCGGCTGTGGCTGTTGCGTAGCGGTTGGAAATTTCCTCAAAGTCTTCGGCGCGTAATTGCGCTGCCCGCTTTTCCGGGTAAGCCTGCGGCAGCGATACGAATTTCAGCATGGGATCATTTGCCACGACACACTCCTTGAGATGTGTCGCGCATATGCAGCTTTCCCGCAGATGTCACGCTCAAATACCGAAAATAGGTCAGTACTTATGACATATATTCGAATTTCTTTGTGCTAGTTTCGCGCCTTTGAAATTTTATTACAAAAAATAAATTCCGTATCGGACCTATCTTTGCGCTAGCCATATTAATGCCGCAGCGCCCGCAATGATTCGGTACCATGCAAACGGTCCGAATCCATAGCGCGTCACAACTGCAAGAAATGCCTTAATGACAATCCATGCCACAATGAAAGATACGAAAAAGCCGATTCCAATCAGGCCCATATCATCCATGCTGACCGCGTCACGGTGCTTGAACAGTTGCAGTAGGGTAGCGCCGGTCAATGTTGGTAGGGCTAGGAAGAAGCTGAACTCAGCAGCGGTTTTGCGGTCAACGCCGAGCGACATTGCCCCCAATATGGTCGCGCCAGAGCGGCTGACGCCTGGTATCATGGCGAGGCATTGTACCAGCCCGATCAGCGCTGATTGCTTGACCGATAGTGCCGCGACGCCGCCGCTTTCTTGGGGGCGGGCGTATTTCTCGACGACCAATATTGCAAAGCCACCGATAATCAGCGCCCAAGCGACAATCACCGCATTCTCCAGCATCATCTCGATCGCATCGCCGAAAGCGAGGCCCAGAATGACGGCGGGAAAAAATGCCAGCAGCAGGTTACGAACGAATGCGACCGCGCCAGATTCCAGCGTGAACAAGCCCTTCAGAACCTCCACAAAGGTCCGCCAGTAGAGAACTACCACGGCCAATATTGCTCCGGGCTGGATAGCGATGTTGAATATTGCCCAGCGCCCGGCGTCATAGCCCAAAAGTTCGGTCGCCAATATCAGGTGACCGGTTGACGATACGGGCAAGAATTCGGTCAAACCCTCGACAATGCCGAGGATGATTGCAACCATCCAATCCGTCATGCGGGTGCCCGCGTGCCGAAACGTCCATGCTTGCGGTACATATCGAGCCAGCCTTCTGCCACCGCGTCCAATGACGTCGGCACGATCCTATAAGTGGCCAAGCCGTCCTTGCCGGTTATCACATTGTCACTGCCGAGCATCTTAAGCTGATCATCGGTAATCGGTGCGCCGGGAAGCCAGCCTGTACCTTTGGCAAGCAGCTTGGCCGCGATATCGGGTACCTCAACGAACATAGGCTCTCGACCGATAGCCTTTGCAATCCACTTGTTCAGCTCCAGCATTGAGAATATTTCCGGCCCGCCTAGCTCCAGTATTTCGCCGTCCGGGCGAGCAAGCGCCGAGGCCACTGCGTCGGCCACATCACCCACGAAAACTGGTTGAAATTTGGTATTCGCGCCGATTACCGGCACAACGGGCAGCATCCGTATCAAGCCTGCGAAGCGATTGATGAACTGATCTTCGCGGCCAAACACAATCGACGGCCGCAATATGGTCGCCGATGGAAATGCTGCGCGCACGCTCGCTTCGCCCGCCGCCTTGCTCCGTCCATATTCCGCCTCGCTTTCTGCGTCTGCCCCTATCGCGGAGACATGCACCAAAGCCTGCACGCCAGCTGCCGACGCCGCCTGTGCCACATTGCCAGCACCGATATTCTGTACCGCATCCAGATCGGCGAAGCTGCCGACAAGATTTACCACCGCAACGGCGTCCTTGACTGCACGAGCGACACTAATGGGTTTGCGGATATCGGCAGCGATGAGCTGAACCTGGCCCAAATTGCCGAGAGGCTTAATATAGTTGGCATTGGCCGGGTTGCGGCAGGCGACGCGGACCCGGACGCCTTGCTCAAGCAGTGCCTGCGCGACGTAGCGACCCAAGAACCCGCCGCCGCCAAACACCGTTACCAATTTGCCTTGCATAAATGCTCCGTCCCGCAGCGCGATTGAATGGCTGCGCTTTGCACCAGCGCTCCAAAGCTTTCAAGGCTGACGTAAGCTAAATATTGCCGCAGTCGCTGGGTGCGCGTTCG
>JBGSPK010000228.1:0-3433 GCA_041738665.1 Sphingorhabdus sp.
GTAGCACCACATATCGATCACGATGTCGCGGTGGAATGTCTGGCGGAATTCGATCGCGATCTTGCAGGCGAAGGTCACCGCTTCGGGGTCGTCGCCGTTGACGTGGAAGATCGGTGCCTGAACGCCCTTGGCGACGTCCGATGGATAAGGCGAGCTACGCGCGAATTGCGGGCTGGTGGTGAAACCGACCTGATTGTTGACGATGAAGTGCAAACAGCCGCCGGTGTTGTAACCGCGAATGCCGGAGAAGCCGAGGCACTCCCACACAATGCCCTGTCCGGCAAAGGCGGCATCGCCATGGAGTAATACTGGCAGCACCTGTTCGTGCTTGCCAAGATCGTCGCGCGCAGTCTGGTTAGCGCGGACTTTGCCGAGCACAACGGGATTTACTGCCTCGAGATGCGAGGGATTGGGAACAAGGCTCATATGCACCTTGATGCCATCAAATTCGCGGTCGGTGCTGGTGCCGAGGTGATATTTGACATCGCCCGACCCGCCGACATCGTCGGGGTTCGAAGACCCGCCGGAAAATTCGTGGAAGATGACGCGATAGGGTTTCGCCATCACATTGGCCAAAACGTTCAAGCGCCCGCGATGCGGCATGCCGTAGACGATTTCGCGCACGCCGAGTGAACCGCCATATTTGATCACCGCCTCAAGCGCGGGGATCATCGCTTCGCCACCGTCCAGCCCGAAGCGCTTGGTCCCGACATATTTGCGGCCCAGGAATTTCTCGTACTGCTCGGCTTCGATAACCTTGGCGAGGATCGCCCTCTTGCCCTCGGGCGTGAACTGGATGGCTGCGTCTTTGCCTTCCATCCGCTCCTGCAAAAACCGGCGTTCTTCGACGTCGGCAATGTGCATATATTCAAGTCCGACCGGTCCGCAGTAATTGGCGCGCAAGGTCTCGACCAGTTCGCGGACGGTGGTCCATTCGAGACCAAGCGTGCCACCGACATAGACGCGCTTTTCAAGGTCTGCTCCGGAGAAGCCATGATATTCGGGCGTTAGGTCAGCAGGAATTTCCTGCTTCGAAAGCCCGAGCGGATCGAGATTAGCTGCGAGATGCCCGCGCACGCGATAGGTGCGCACCAACATCATAGCGCGGATCGAATCGCTTGCCGCCGAAACCGCATCGGCCTCTGCCATCGGCTTGCCAGCGGCCTTTGCTGCAGCCTTGATCTCGACTGCCATCTGCGTGGGGTCAAGCGCACCGGTCAGGTCGTCGGTAACGCCCAGCGGCCAGTTCGCGCGCTCCCAGCTGGGGCCGCGTTCAATTTCGAAATCCTGGTTTTCGATACCCATGATACTGCCTTCCTTGGGGAGGAGGTGGCGGTTTAGCCCTTGAGAACTTCAACCAATGTCTTGCCAAGCAACGATGGAGACGCCGACATCCGGATGCCCGCTGCTTCCATCGCCGCGATCTTGCTTTCGGCGTCGCCCTTGCCGCCCGACACGATCGCACCGGCATGGCCCATGCGGCGTCCGGGAGGGGCCGAGCGTCCGGCGATGAAACCGGCCATAGGTTTCTTGCGGCCCTTTTTGGCTTCGTCGATCAGGAACTGCGCGGCTTCTTCTTCCGCGCTACCGCCGATTTCGCCGATCATGATGATCGACTTTGTGGCGTCGTCGGCAAGGAACAGTTCGAGGCAATCGATGAAGTTGGTGCCGTTGACCGGGTCGCCGCCAATGCCGACTGCGGTGGTCTGGCCGAGGCCTTCGGCGGTGGTCTGGAACACGGCTTCATAAGTCAGCGTGCCCGAACGCGAGACAACGCCGACCGAACCAGCCGAGAAAATGCTTCCGGGCATGATACCGATCTTGCATTCATTCGGAGTCAGCACGCCGGGGCAGTTCGGCCCGATCAGCCGCGATTTCGAACCCGACAGAGCGCGCTTGACCTTCACCATATCGAGCACCGGAATGCCCTCGGTAATGCAGACGATTAGAGGGATTTCGGCGTCGATCGCTTCGAGGATCGAGTCGGCGGCAAAGGGTGGCGGCACATATACGACGCTGGCATCCGCAGCCGTAGCCTGCTTCGCCTCAAGCACGGTGTCGAACATCGGCAGGCCGATATGCGTGGTCCCGCCCTTGCCCGGCGTAACTCCGCCGACCATTTGCGTGCCATAAGCCAGCGCCTGTTCGGTATGGAAAGTGCCGGTGGCCCCGGTCATGCCCTGCGTGATGACCTTGGTATTTTTGTTAATCAGGATACTCATGCCAGACTTCCATCAATTGCTTTGCAAGCCACCAGCAGTTCCTTGACTGCATCGACGCTGACCGCAAGATTGCCTTTTGCTTCATCGTCGAGCGCGATTTCGACAACCTTTTCGACGCCGCCAGCGCCAATGACTACTGGAACACCGACATAGAGATTGTCGACGCCATATTGGCCGGTCAGATGGACTGCGGCGGGCAGGACGCGTTTTTGATCATACAAATAGGCCTCGGCCATCGCGATGCCGCTGGTCGCGGGGGCGTAATAGGCCGAGCCGGTTTTTAGCAAAGCGACAATCTCGCCACCGCCTGCGCGCGTCCGTGCGACGATCGCGTCGATGCGTTCCTGAGTAGACATGCCCATTGCGATCAGGTCGGGGACTGGAATACCCGAAACGGTCGAATACTGGATCACGGGAACCATGGTGTCGCCATGGCCGCCCAATACGAACGAGGTGACATCCTTGACTGACACGTTGAATTCGTCAGCGAGGAAATGGCTGAAGCGGCTCGAATCGAGAACGCCCGCCATGCCGACAACCATATGGTGCGGCAGCTGCGAGAATTCGCGCAAGGCCCAGACCATCGCATCGAGTGGGTTGGTGATGCAGATGACGAACGCGTTCGGCGCATTGGCGGCGATGCCTTCGCCGACGGCCTTCATGACCTTCAGGTTGATACCGAGCAAATCGTCGCGGCTCATCCCCGGCTTGCGCGCGACACCGGCCGTGACGATGATGACGTCTGCGCCCGCGATATCGGCATAATCATTGGTGCCGATGATTTTGGCGTCGAAGCCTTCAACGGGGCCGCATTGCGACAGGTCTAACGCTTTGCCCTGCGGAACGCCTTCAACGACGTCGAACAATACGATGTCGCCAAGGCCTTTCAATGCTGCGAGGTGGGCGAGTGTGCCGCCGATATTACCGGCGCCGATAAGCGCAATCTTTTTGCGAGCCATGAAAACGATGTCCTTCCCTTAGGGCCTTTGGCGGAATTGCGGCGTCGATACGCCGAATCACGCCTGAGAACAACCCACTAAAGGTCTAAAGTTAAGGCTTTTTATGATAACAGTTCGCAATAGCGATAGTGACTGATTTTAACCAGCGACGCGGCGCAGCATTTCCATCCAGATCGGGATTTGACCGTGAAAACCATCGGCCAGCACGCGTTCGTCGAGACCGTGAACACCTTCTTTCTCGCCGACAATCCC
>JBGSPK010000270.1:0-9082 GCA_041738665.1 Sphingorhabdus sp.
CACCTTCACGTCCATCTTTTTGGTGGAAAACCGCTTGGACCGATGCTTACGCGGTGAAATTAAGTTGCGTGATGCGCGTGAGCGGTTAGGTTCGCCGCCATAAGAATCCGTCGGGGAGATTAAGATGGCGAGTAACGAGCAGTCCGTGATGCAGCGCATGTTCGCGCGCAAAACGATCGCACAAGTCCAGCGAGAAAGTGCAAATAGCGAACTGAAACGGTCGCTGGGTAAATGGAATCTGTTGCTGCTCGGTGTGGGCTGCATCATTGGCGCGGGGATTTTTGTCCGTACCGGCAGTGCAGCGGCTCTACATGCAGGGCCAGCCGTTATGCTGTCCTTCGTGGTTGCGGGCCTAGTTTGTGCCTTTGCTGGCCTTTGCTACGCTGAATTGTCTTCTACTCTGCCAGTTTCCGGCTCGGCTTATACTTACAGCTACACCACGCTCGGCGAATTCGTCGCTTGGATCATGGGCGCTCTGCTCCTCCTCGAATATGGCCTTGCCGCGTCAGTGGTCGCGGTCGGGTGGGGTGGTTATGTGGTCAGTCTTTTAGCTGACTTCGGGCTTGTAATACCCGCGCAGTTCACTGGTCCCACCGGACATGCGGTGATGCAGGATGGCGTACCCCTATTGGTAAATGGCGCGCCCGTGACAGCGATTTTCAATCTTCCCGCTTTCATGATCTGCATGGCCTTGTCTCTATTGCTCATGATAGGGGTGTCTGAATCCGCGAAGGTCAACAACATCATCGTCGCGATCAAGGTGAGCGTGCTCGCCGCGTTCATTCTGGTTGGTGGCTATATTGTTCTGACCAATCTTCCCGAATTGATGGCGAAAAACTGGACGCCGTTTATTCCGGAAAATACCGGTCCAGGCGAATTTGGTGTCGATGGGATCATGCGCGCAGCGTCGATTGTCTTCTTTGCCTATATCGGTTTCGAGGCAGTTTCGACCGCGGGACAGGAAGCAAAAGACCCGAAGCGTGACATGCCTTTTGGTATCATTGGGTCACTGATTGTCTGCACCGTCATTTACATGCTGGTTGCGGCCATCATGACGCTGCTTGTACCTTATGCCACCCTTAATGTGCCTGATCCGGTAGCAGTTGTGGTCGATAGCTTCGGCCCACAATGGGCATGGCTCGCAAAAACAATCAAGGTAGGCGCGATTATCGGCCTGACATCCGTGGTTCTGGTTTTGATGTATGCCCAAACCCGCATCTTTTACACCATGGCGCGTGACGGACTGCTGCCCAAGATTTTTTCGAAGGTGCACCCAAAATTCCAGACGCCTTATGTCAACACGCTATTGGTCGGAACGATTACGGCTGTCGCCGCTGGCTTTTTCGACATCAACGTTCTGGGTGACATGACCTCGGTCGGTACGCTGGCAGCTTTTGCCATCGTCTGCCTTTCGGTAATATATCTGCGTCGTAAAGCGCCCGATCTGCCACGTGGCTTCTCGGTACCGCTCTATCCGGTCGTCCCGATTCTCGGCATATTGTCCTGCCTGTATTTGATCACGACGGTGCCGTATAACGTATTGATGTTCTTTGTTTACTTCTTGGTCGGAGCGGTTGCGCTCTACTTCATCTACGGAATGCGCAACTCGAACCTGCAGCACGATCAGATGCAGGACGATGCGCCTGACATGGGCGAGTTCCCTGGGCCAGTCGTCGACTGAGCCTGCATATATCTCTTGAAAGTTTAGGGGCGCTCCGGTGCCCCTTTTCTTTTGTCCTAACCGCGCGGGTTTTGTGGAACCGGTGAAGTTGTCCCGGGACGCGTGAACAGCTTCCCATTCTCACACCATAATACGAGCGCCAAGGCAACCATGCCGCACAGCAGGAACCCAGCAGCGACGGGGATGGCACTACCGTCGAATTGCTGCCCGATACCTGCACCGATTGCAGCCGCCAGAACAGTTTTGGCGAATGACTGGAACGACGAAGCCGCGCCCGCGACATGCCCGAATGGCGTCATCGCAATCGATGAAAAGTTCGACCCGATGAAACCGACCATCGCCATATTGGCAGTCAGGAGGATGAGGAACAATGGCAGTGACTTTGGCGCAAATTCAGCTGCAGCGAGTTGCATGGCGCCAAGGCATATAAACGTCACAAGCGCTGCCTGCGATACCCGCCTCGCGCCGAACCGCTCGACAATGCGGGAATTGGTAAAGTTGGAAACGGCAATGCCGATGGCGACGATAGCAAACCCGATGGTGAAAAAATCGGCGGCACCGAAAACCTTGTCGAACAGCTGTGGCGAGCTGTTGAGATAACCGAAAAGAGCGCCTTGAACAATACCTGCACCAAGCATATAGCCTGCAGCATTGCGGTTGAAAATCACGCTTTTCCAAGCCTTTGCGAGCGCGTGCGGTTCGATTTGGATAACATTTTCCGGATGCAATGTTTCTGGCAGACGATGATAAACCCAGATTGCAGCAGCAACCGCCATGAACGCCATCAGGTCGAAGATTGTGCGCCACCCCGCGAACAGCAAAACCAATTGGCCAATTGTTGGCGCGATGATCGGTACGATCATGAAGATCAGGAAAATTGTCGACATACGGCGCGCCATTGCGTCACCTTCGAACTGGTCGCGGATGACCGACACGACAAGCACGCCCATCGCCGCAGCTAACAGTCCATGGGCAAACCGCATCGCAAGCATCATTTCAAAACTAGGCGATATACTGCAAGCGAGAGAGAAAATGGCAGCGCCAACCGTTGCGGTCAGCAAACCGGTCTGCGGCCGAAGCGGTCTGATAAGGGTCCGTGAACGAGTGCGCCGATGCCTGTACCAGCCAGAAAAACCGAAATAACATATTGAATGCGGTTGGCGTCGGTGAGACCCAAGCCTTCGACCATAGCTGGGAATGCGGGAAGCATCGAATCTATCGCCAGCGCATTAAGCGCCATCAGTGAGGCCATCATCACTGTTAGTTCGCGCGGGCCGATAGTTTTTTTAGGGGGCAGGGGAGAGTGCATGCCTTTATTATGTTGCACCTGCACAGATTTAGCCACCCGCTAAATCGGTTAAATCAGCCCGGCGCTCCGCATACTGGAAAAGCCGTCCTTGCCGATAATGATATGGTCATGCACCGCAATGTTAAATCCCTTGGCCGCATTGACGATATCGCGTGTCATCGCAATATCCTGACGGCTCGGCGCACTATCGCCGCTTGGATGATTGTGGACCAGGATGATAGCAGCAGCCCCCAAATCCATCGCACGCCGAACCACTTCACGCGTATAGATTGCTGCCTGATCGACCGAACCCTCGCTCGCAACTTCGTCGCGGATCAGCATGTTTTTACTGTTAAGGTAAAGCGTCCGCACGCGTTCGATGGTGAGATGCGCCATATCGGCTCGCAGATAATCGAGCAAAGACTGCCATGACGCGAGAATGGGCTGCTCCCGGACTGGTTCGCTGAGCAATCGGAGTGCTGCGGCTTGAACAATCTTAAGCGCTGCCGTGCTGGTTTCGCCCATGCCCGGTTGCAGTGCAATATTCTCGGCATCCGCGGTCAAAAGCGCCGATAGGCCGCCATAATGGGCGAGCAATTGCTTTGCGAGCGGCTTGGTGTCCTTTCTCGGTATTGCCAGCGTCAGCAGATATTCGATCAATTCATGGTCGAGCAGCGCGTCTCCACCCTGTTCAAGCAACCGCGACCGCAGCCGCGAACGGTGGCCGGTTCCATGATGCTCTGCCTTGTCCGCGCCGTCGGCCATTCAGCTATCCTTTTGCGATGGATGGTCTTTTCAGCGATTTTTGTGACTCTCGCAAGTGACTCTGCGCGAATGGCGTTGCAACCTAAAGGCCTTTCCCGCATTTGAGGCAGATGCAGAATGCTGCCGACGCAGATTTAATGGTCGAGCAAGACCCCGAGCCATTTCGCGGGCGGCGTTGGAAGCGGCGTATTTTTGCCGCTGTGGCGCTGCTGTTCATCGCGTTACTGTTGGTCGCATGGTGGCAACGCAACAGCATCGCTGACCGTTTCGTCCAGAACGAACTGGAAAGCAGAGGGGTCAAGGCTAGCTACAAAATCGACCAGGTCGGATTTCGGACGCAGCGCATTCGTGACCTGGTGATCGGCCATCCTGCCAATCCCGATCTCACCGCAAAGCTGGTCGAAGTCGACGTCGCGCTGAATTTCTCCGGTGCCAATCTACGCGACATCCGCGCCGACGGTGTCAAAATTCGTGGACGTTATGCAGACGGCAAACTGTCTTTTGGCGAACTGGACAAATTTGCAGATCCCGATTCGAAAAAGCCGTTCGAATGGCCTGACATCGGGCTGGTCGTCAAAAATGCGCAGGCACGTATCGACACGCCTTGGGGAGTAATCGGGGCCGGATTGAACGGCAAGGGCCTGCTGCGCAACCGGTTTGCCGCCAATCTTTCGCTGCGTTCGCCGGGCTTGGCGACCGGCGGTTGCCTGATTCCCGCTGCCAAATTTGACGGAAAGCTTCTGCTCGAATGGCGACAGCCCCGCCTGGTTGGACCGATTTCTGCCACCGGCGCAAACTGCAAGAATATTGGTTTGGCGATAGGCGCCCCAGTGCTCGACGCCAATGTCAAACTGTCGGAGCGCTTCGACAAATGGGTCGGCGATATGGGTTTTGCTGCGCGCAAGATCGATTATCCCGGGGTCGCGTTGAATCAGCCGAAGGGAACATTATCGGTCGATGGCGGAATCAGTCGGACCAATTTTGCGCTTTCGCTGAATGAGTCAGGGCTGCGGTCGGCGCCGTTGACGGTGAACCGTCTGGCGATCGATGCCAAAGGCTATGCCGGACTGAACAACGACAAATTTGCCGCGTCGGCGCGGGGCGGCATAACCATAACTGGCGGCGCGCTTGACCGGGGAACTTTGGGCAGCCTGCGCGGAATTGTGACGCAAAGCGGAGATACGCCGGTCGGGCCATTGGTTGCCCGAATGGCGCCGGTGCTTGAGCGGGCGGGCGACAATTTCAGCGGCAGTCTGGATTTCGATGCGTTCAGCGACTTTCAGGGACGCATGGGCGCGACCATTGGTGCGCTGGCGTTGAATAGTGCTTCAGGTGCGCGCGTCCGTCAAAATGGCCCGCTGGTTATCCAGAGCGCGAACAACGGCTGGCGGTTGGTGTCCTCTGCTGGTCTCGCGGTGAGTGGCCGCGATCTGCCGACCGCTACAATTTCGCTGAGACAGTCTGCGGGCGATGGCTGGGCGGGGAATCTCGTTATCGCGCCTTATGCCAGCGGCGGCGCAAGCCTCGCGGTCCCCGGCCTGGCGTTCAATGGCCGACCGAGCGGTGCATGGAGCTTCAATGGCCAAGCTAGGCTTTCAGGGCCGCTGCCAGGTGGAATGGTCAGTGGTCTCAATTTACCAATAACCGGGCGTTACAACGCGGGCCTGCTGTCGCTTTACGATAGCTGCCAGAATGTGCGTTTCGATGCGTTGCGTATTGCCAATCTGGCGCTGCGCGGCCAGTCATTACGGCTTTGCCCCGATGCAGGGCGGTCGATGCTGACCGCGGGCGGTGCTGGGACTCGCTTCGCCACCAATGTCGCAAATTTCGTAGCTCGGGGTGAATTGGGCACGACCAATCTTGCCGCACAAAGCGCCAATGTTCGATTCAGCCTTGATGACGGCTTTGTTGCGCGCGACGTCAAAGTTGTTCTGGGTAACGCCGAGGGCCGCACCGATTTTGCCGTGGCGATGCTTGCAGGCACATTCGGCGGCGATGCAATCAGCGGTACGCTGGCAGACGGGTCGGGTAAAATCGGCAATGTGCCCTTATTGATTGACGAAGCGGCGGGCAACTGGCGTTATTTGAACAGCGTTCTGACCTTGGACAGTAGCCTGAAGGTGCTCGATGCCGAACAGGTTGACCGCTTCAAGCCCATCAACGTGCCGAATATGATGCTGACGCTGGAAAACAGCATCATCACAGCAATTGGCCATCTGGTCGAACCGACGACAGGAACCCGCGTTGCTGACGTCGACATCCGTCATGATTTGCGCGACACCACTGGCCGCGCTTTATTGGCCGTCGATGGCCTGCGCTTTAACGACCGTTTCCAGCCCGAACTGCTGACCCCGCTGGTGGTTGGTGTAGTCGCCAATGTCGACGGCACGGTATCGGGCGATGGACGTATCGATTGGACCAGCGACGGTGTGAGAAGCAACGGAAGGGTTTCGACCACGGGAATGAACCTTGCAGCAGCATTCGGTCCGGTGGAGGGTCTAGCGACCGAAATGGTTTTCACGGATTTGCTTGGCCTTGAAACCGGCCCGGCACAGCTCGCGACCATAGCGTCGGTCAACCCCGGAATTCCTGCGCTGGGCGGCCAGATAAGATATCAACTTCTGCCCGACCAGCAGGTTGCGATTGAAACGGGTCGCTGGCCTTTTGCAGGCGGCGAACTTATCCTTGAGCCGACTGTCCTCGATTTCGGTGTCGAAAGCGAGCGCCGCCTGACCTTCCGCGTTATCGGCGTCGATGCCGAAAAGCTGCTCGCCGGATATGATTTCCAGAATTTGCGCGTAACCGGCGTTTTCGACGGTACATTGCCGATGATTTTCAACCAGGATGGCGGACGTATTGTTGGCGGCGCGCTGATTTCGCGCCCCGGTGGCGGGGAGGTCAGCTACTTAGGCGAGCTTGCTTATGAAGATATGGGCACGTTCGCCAATTTCGCGTTCGAAGCACTGCGCTCGATCCGTTATTCGTCGCTGACGATTGGCGTGGGCGGAGACCTTGACGGAGAAATTGTAACCGACATCAGCTTTACCGGTTTGCAACAGGGTAGTGGTGCCAAACGCAACTTCATTACCAAGCAACTGGCGCGCATTCCCATCAAATTCAATGTCAGCGTGACCGCAGAGTTCCTGCAACTTATTGGCTCGATAAGGGGCCTTTACGATGCTGATTATGCTGCACAGCGGGATTTACAATATCTCATCGAACAACAAAATGGCGTCGTACCGGCTTCTCCAGAGGATAAAGCGCCAAAGAAAGATGAACGGAGCGATGAATGAACCATTCAGCAAGGGGAAAGCGGCGATGACGCATAACCATCAGCAATTGACGAACCGCGTGGATAGTGCGATTCGCCGCAACATGGGGAAAGTGATACTCGTTTTAACACCGATCATGATCGCCGCTTTGTCTGGCTGTGTGCAGGTAACTGCGCCTGACAAACCGATCGTCATCAACCTCAACATCGCAATCCGGCAGGAAATTTTGTACAAGCTGGCTGCGGCGTCCGAGAAGGTGATTGAAGAGAATCCGGAGATATTTTGATGAGAGATTCTGTAGAAATGTTAATCGCTGCTGTGCTGCTTGGTGCGACTGCATCGAGCGCGGTGGCGTATCAGGCCGGGCGCGATCCCGCCTATCAAAGCGCGCGTGAAAGCGGGCTGGTCGGCGAAAAATCCGATGGTTATCTTGGCTTTGTCTCGTCGCCGTCGCCCGCTATTAAGGCGTTGGTCGACGACATTAACATTAAGCGCAAGGCGGCCTACTCAAAGGAAGCATTGGCAAACGGCGCAACCGTTGAGGAAATGGCGCTGCGCAGCGGCTGTCGACTGATCGCCGAGCGCACAGTGGCTGGCGAGAAATACCAGACGCCATCGGGCCAGTGGAAAACCCGCGACGGGGGTGCACCAGAACTGGATTCGCGCTGTCCGTAAGGTAGTTTGATCCCACAATGAAGAGGCCGGACAGCGATGTTCCGGCCTTTTTCTTTTGCATTGCAACATTCTCTGGTGCGCGCTGTTGACTTGCGGCAGGTGCTCTCCTAAAGCGCCGGTGCCTAGGCGGGGTTGTCCCGGTTTCGTGGCGGTTTCCCTTATCTAAAGGCAGGAATCACATGGCATCGAACAACTCCGGGCAGGATAAAAACGGCAAAAGTGATGCTCGGCTCGATTCGTTAGACATGCAGCTGAAAGCGGCGCGGAAAGCCGAGGCAGAACGCTCGGGTAGCGACCAACCTCCCGCCAAAGGAATGCGGCAAGGGAATAGGGTACTAACCGAGTTGATTGCCGGTCCTGCGGGTGGTGCGCTGGTTGGCTGGTTATTCGACCAGCTTTTCGGCACTTCCCCTGCGCTCCTGCTGGTCTGCATGTTTTTGGGCATCGCAGTCGCCTTCAGGAACATCATAAAGATTTCCAATGAGCGTCCGGAATAGCCTGGGCGCTTTGCGTGTATATTATAGGGTAGTGAACGTGGCAGGCGAAAGCGGCAAAATCGATCCGATGCACCAGTTCCAAATTGAACCGCTCGCGCCGTTCAATATTGGCGGGTATGACGTCTCCTTCACCAACTCTTCATTGTTCATGATACTTGTGCTCGGCGCACTTTGGCTGTTCATGTGGGGCGGCATGAAGCGCGATCTCGTCCCCGGCCGCTGGCAGATGGCGGTCGAAGGCGTGACCGGATTCGTCAATGGCATGGTTACCTCAAGCGTAGGCCCTGAAGGCAAGAAATATGTGCCTTTGGTGTTTTCGCTGTTCATGTTCATCTTGATGGCGAACTTCATTGGCATGATGCCTTTTGGCATCGTCCCTGGCGTCCATCCCTTTACCGTCACCAGCCATTTGACCGTAACCGCAGTGCTTGCCGTGTTGAGCTTTGGCACCGTGCTGGTCGTCGGTTTCTGGCGGCATGGCCTTCATTTTTTCAGCCTGTTCGTGCCCCACGGTACGCCTTGGTGGCTGCTCTGGCTCATTCCGCTGATTGAGCTTTTCTCTTTCCTTATTCGTCCGTTCAGCCTTGCGCTTCGACTATTCGTAGCGATGACCGCTGGTCACGTTTTGATGAAGGTGCTCGCGGGTTTTGTCATCAACGGCCTGAACGCTGAAGCCGCGTGGGTCCCGCTGGTTGTCAGCATTCCGTCATTTATTTTGATGATTGGTATCACCCTGCTTGAGCTGCTGGTATGCGCCATCCAAGCTTATGTTTTCGCGCTTTTGACCTCGCTCTACATTAACGACGCGGTTAATTTACACTGAGTTTTCAACCACTAAATTTTAGTATTTTACAGGAGTTATTATCATGGACGCAGAAGCAGCAAAATTGATCGGTGCCGGTCT
>JBGSPK010000324.1:0-11014 GCA_041738665.1 Sphingorhabdus sp.
TTCTGTCACTTTTCATGTCGAACCCGAACCGGAGCCGCTTGGTCGCATGGCATCCAAACAAGGTCGGGCCCTGGCCACAAAAATATGAAGGGCTTTGCACATGATCCGGTCTGAATTGATCAAGAAGCTGGAAGACGAGAACCCAGAGTTGAAAACCGAAGAGATCGAGAAAATTGTCGATCTGTTTTTCAACCAGATTATCCAGCGCCTGGCTGAAGGGGGCCGGGTTGAACTGCGCGGATTTGGTGCATTCTCGACACGCGACCGTTCCCCACGCAAGGGCCGCAACCCTCGTACTGGGGATTCGGTGGACGTGCCTTCCAAACGAGTGCCCTATTTTAAGCCGGGCAAGGAAGTCCGCGAGCAATTGAACAAGTAACAACGTCGGGACCAAAGGCTCTTGACCAGACAGGCGTAATGCTGTCTGCGAGAGCGCGCGCGGATGTGGCGGAATGGTAGACGCTACAGACTTAAAATTGCGTTTTACCTTATAAAAGCAGGAAAAAACCGCATAAAACCAATAGTTTGAGCAAGGACGAGACTTCCAAAAAGACTTACACATGTCTTACACATTTTGGAGTTCTCGCAATGCCGACAGAAAGCCATCTGCTGATGGACGGTGCGCTTCACGTCTATCGGCGTGAAAACAGTCGTTACTGGCAATGCTCAACCTATTTAGGTAGCCGCAACCACCGGCAAACAACCAAGGAAGCCAGCCTTGCTGCCGCCAAGGATTTTGCGCGCGACTGGTACATGGAGCGGTGCGTCGAAGATCGCCAACGCCGACGCGGTGGCGTTGTTTTGCCGGACAGCTCTGTCCAGCCGCTAATCGCCGGACCCGGCGCGTCGACCGATGGTCGTCGGCGGCAAACTCCAACTGGTCCCAGTTTCGAAGATGCCGCTAAGGCGTTCACCAGCGAGTTCGAGATTATCACGTTGGGCGAACGCAATCCGAGATATGTAAGCTCGAAGTCCGAGCACGTCCGCATCCATCTCTTGCCGTTCTTCGGTAATACCGCGCTTGCCGACATCACGGCTGGCAAGGTGCAGGAGTACCGTGCGCACCGCCAGGCTTCGCGGGTTGATCCAAAAACTGGCAAGCCGAAGAAACCGGCTCGTGCAACCTTGCATAGCGAGATGGTCACGTTGCGTCAGATTCTAAAGACCGCGAATCGCAAAGGCTGGATTGTAGCCCTGCCCGATATGACTGCACCCTATAAAACATCGGGCAAGTTGGAACATCGCGCGTGGTTCTCGCCCGAAGAATATAAGATGCTTTATGAAGCGACGCGCGAGCGGGCGAAGAACCCGCCCAAGCCGCGCTGGCGTGAGGTCTGCGAGACGTTTCACGACTATGTTCTGTTTATGGGGAACACAGGACTTCGGCCCGATGAGTCCGCGCGGCTTCAGCTGCGGGACGTCAAGATCGTCAACGACGAATCGTCCGGCGAGCGCATTCTTGAGATTGAGGTGCGCGGCAAGCGCGGCGTCGGCTTCTGCAAGTCGATGCCCGGCGCAATCCTGCCCTTTGAAAGGGTCCGCAAGCGCAAAAATCTCAAACCGACCGACCCGATATTCGGAAAGACCCCGCGTGAGTTGATGAACACTGTCCTAGGCGAGCTGAATCTGAAATTCGACCGCGATGGCCATGTCCGCTCCTGTTACAGTCTGCGCCATACCTATATCTGCCTTCGCTTGCTCGAAGGCGCGGACATTTATCAGGTCGCCAAGAACTGTCGAACCAGTGTCGAGATGATAGAGAAATATTATGGAAGGCATTTGAAAAACACTATCGACGCTGCGGCAGTCAATGTTCGCAAAGCACGGCCCAAGGCATTGAAAAAAACATCATCGCGCAGCGATGGCTAACCATTATCTCGCTTGGCTAAAAATCATCGCCCCTCTATAGGGGCCTTGGAAATGCGGACGTGGCGAAATCGGTAGACGCAACGGACTTAGACCAATCTTGAGTGCTCGCAGGGAAACCCGCGATGCAGAACTGCTCAAATTCGGGGAAACCTTTCAACTGGCAATCCCGAGCCAAGCCACAGCGCGAAAGCACTGCGGAAGGTGTAGAGACTAGACGGGCAGCACCTAACCCACGGCTTGCCGTGGCACGGTGAAGGGATAGTCCAGACTCCAAACGCCCTTACGGGCGGCGGTGAAAACCGTAGCGGGTAAGAAAATCCGTCGGGCATTGCCCTTGGGGGTTCAAGTCCCCCCGTCCGCACCACTTTATTAAGCCTCCATTTCGATTCCCAGCGGCTCCCATAATGTACCAAAAACCTTAGGCTTCTGCAGGTTTTAGCGTTATGAGTCTTTCACTGAAGGTCGGGATATCTTCATTCATCCACATTTTTTGGGCATATTTCGAGGTATAACCCGGAACATGTGGAGATGCCCTAAAAATCCTTACGGCCGTAGAGGTAAAATGTGGCTAAACCAATAGAGTTCGCGGAATCTAACGCCGGTCCGTTCAACGCGCGCCAATCATCGTCAGCATCGGTTATGATAATGTAGCAAGATAACGGCCTCTACAGCAATTGCTCATCGAGAGCGATGTACTAGCACGATGTTTTCTTTGAAGCATGGTGGCTGTGCTGTAAAACCTGTCAAGATGACGTTTATATTCGGCCCTTTGAAACTTAGCCTGATCTTCTTATCTGCAATATTAGCTATTCAGTTGCTTACCGGCGAACCGGCTCATGCTGGCACCAAGGAATTGCGGTGCGGTTGGATCGCGAACCCCACTCCAGCGAACTGGTATCTGTTGGACCGCGATATCCAATGGACAATAGCCCTTATGGGCGGTCGCTGGGCGAAAGGTTCTGACAACATAGCCGACCTCAAAGTGCCCGGCGAATGGGTCGTTACCGGAACCGGTGCTTACGGCCATGGCTGTGCTTGCATGACTGTCGATAGTGACCGCAAGACAAAGACAATCACGCGGATATATTCGTTCCAATCGCGCGCACTGGCTGTTTGCCGTGCAGACAAGAAGCTGATGCGAAAGGGCTATTGGTTTCCTCCCGCCAGTACGTTTCGTCCCGCGAGTAAATAGTCGCAGCAGCACGCCTATCGCGCCTTCACCCGCTATCGACTACGGGTTCCTGCGGTTGGTTGGCGCTGTTTGATGCGGGACGCTAAACGAGCTATTTTTTTCGTCTATGAAGCAGTGGGGCCCCTCAATTTGGAAAAGGCACCTCAACGTCCTGGACGATGCTCCTGCCCTTTTGTGAAATGAGGCACTTATTGTAGTGAAGAAAGGAAGCATCGGTGCGACTAGCCGTAATCACTGTGGCGACTACGTTGATTTTTGCAATGCCAGCGAGCAGCGCCAAAACCGTTATTCAGCCGTTCGCAGGCACATGGATCAACTGCGACAATTATCAGGGTGATGACGTATGCTCTTACAAGCTGCTGGCGCAAAAAGGAGCGCGCTTGTGTGGACTGTGGAGCTATTGGGCAAGTGGTCGAGAATATCAGGGTCGCCTGACTGCGACAGCATCAGGTCGGATTGCCAAAATAGATCAGATTTGCGGAAGGCCCGGCTCGGATTCATCGACAGAATGCACTCAGGATAAAGGCGCACAGGAAACTTGGGAACCGTCGAGCCGAACGATGTTCCTTTGCAAAGGAGCACTTTATGAAAGCCGGGCGGATCGCCCAATGTCATGCGATGGAATTGACAAAGATTTGGGTTTGCAAAAGGCGAGAGGTAATATTCAATCAAAAATGATGTTTGAGCCCACAGACAAAGCCTGGCTCAAAACTTGTGTCGAAGCGGCGGCGGACTGAACAGTGGTCGAAATAGTCCGTTTCGCTATCAAACGCGGCGCGGGGACAGTCTACATTTCGCCGCGAGCCCTCCATTGACACATTGTCTATGACGAACAAGAACGTTGTGCTTAATATTCGCCGGGGTCAACCGCCGACGACGCGTCCTATTGGCATATTTTCTCACATTCAATGGTACCTATCTAGGCGACTTTGATATTCCCGATGACATCGGGGAGTGGGAGACAATCTTACCGGACGCGGAACCGCGTTGGGTTAACTTCGCAAAGGCCGTATCGAACGAGAAAGCCGTTGACTACAAGCACTCCGGACGGAG
Organism: Sphingorhabdus sp.; assembly: GCA_041738665.1. Classification (GTDB taxonomy): domain Bacteria; phylum Pseudomonadota; class Alphaproteobacteria; order Sphingomonadales; family Sphingomonadaceae; genus Sphingorhabdus_B. The sequence continues at coordinate 4,115 of JBGSPK010000324.1, forward strand.
TGCCGTCATTGCAATATCCATCTGCAAAGACTTACATGTAAGCTATAAATAGCTTTATGACTTATATGTAAGCCATTATCTTGACATAGCCTTCATGTTGAGGCATAGACCGCAAGGATAAAGAAAGGCATCCTTGTGACTATCATGCGCAGCAAATCCGTTCCCCGTTCCTATTCCCGCTACGGCAGGGAAGCTGTCGCTGTGCTTGGTCAGCTCATTCGCATCCACCGGATCGAACGTAAACTTGGCATTGAAGAATTGGCCACGCGCGCGGGCGTGTCGCGCGACATGATGCGCCGTATCGAGCAAGGCGACCCGCGCTGCGGCATTGGCCTGGTGTTCGAGGCCGCCACCATCGTCGGCGTCCCGCTCTTTGAAAGCGACCGAAGCCGCCTCACCACGCTTCTCACCGAACAGGAGGACAAACTCCGCCTGCTTCCAAAAGCCATCCATAAGCCACGGACCGAGGTGAAAGATGACTTCTGAAAATCGTACCGACGAGGCCTTCGTCTGGATCTGGCTGCCTGACGCAATCCAGCCCGTTGTCGCAGGACGCTTGGCGCGCGCGCGCGCCGGGCGGCTGACCTTCAATTACGGCCAAAGCTATCTGGCGCGCGCTGACGCCATCGCCATTTACGACCCCGAATTACCGCTGCGCACTGGTGCCATCGAAACTCACAACAAAATGCTGCTACCCAGCAGCATCCGCGACGGCTCGCCCGACGCATGGGGGCGGCGCGTCATTATCAACCGCGTAACCGGCCTAAAAGGCGACGAAGCTGCGCAAACCGATCTGGACGAGCTTACCTACTTGCTGGAATCCGGCTCCGACCGCATCGGTATGCTCGACTTCCAACGCTCGCCGACCGACTATGTGCCACGCCAGCGCAAGAACGCCACACTTGCCGAACTTATGGAGTCCGCCGAGCGAGTCGAAAAAGGCGTGCAACTCACGCCCGAACTCGACCAGGCATTGCAGCACGGCTCGTCGCTTGGCGGCGCACGGCCCAAGGCGCTGATCGACGACGGCGACAAGAAGTACATCGCCAAATTCTCAGCGACGAACGACCTCTACAATGTCGTGAAGGCCGAATTTGTAGCCATGCGTCTTGCGGAGCGCGTCGGCCTTGCCGTCGCACCGGTCAAGCTCACCCATGCGCTCGGCAAAGACGTATTGCTGATCGAGCGTTTCGACCGCGCCGCAAATGGCGGAAACTGGTTGCGTCGGGGCATCGTCTCGGCATTGACGCTGTTCGACCTTGACGAAACGGAAGCCCGCTACGCAAGCTATGAGGAACTGGCGACCATCATCCGCCACCGCTTCGATGATCCTATAGAAACACTTGCCGAACTGTTTGCGCGCGTCGTATTCAACATATTGTGCGGCAATACCGACGACCATGCGCGCAACCATGCCGCATTTTGGGATGGCAAATCGCTTGGGCTAACTCCCGCCTATGATCTGTGCCCGCAGGGCCGGACCGGCGGAGAGGCGACGCAAGCCATGCTCATCCTTGGCAACCGCCGCATGAGCCAATTGTCGCTATGCCTGGAAGCCGCGTCGGTCTTTCTGCTTGATGATGCGCGCGCGCGCACCATCATCGCGCAACAGATCGCGCGCATCAAAGCCCATTGGCCAGCGGTCTGCGATGAGGCGCAACTCGGCGAGGCCGAGCGCGCCTTCTTATGGCACCGGCAATTTCTCAACCCGTTCGCATTTGAGGGTTTGCCCGAAGACTTTGGAATGGGTGGCAACGCCTAACCATGCCGTCGCTCGTTGTCGGCAATCACCGCACCGAACAGAACGTCGCCATTGCGGCCGATAGAATTGTTTGCACTCAAGGCGCCTAAATCCGCTTTCCTATGCAATTTCAGACCAGCCAATTTTGATTTTGCCGCCTTTCGGCGCAGGAAGGTTTTTGCGGTCAATCATCTTGCCTGCAATCTCAAAAACCGCATTGATCTTAACGACGAACAACTTGTTGAAATTTCCGCTCGCTTTGACCTCCACCACGTCCCGATTTTTGAACGGCGTGATGGTCTTGACCTCAATATAGTCGCGACCCATCCGACCATCTGCCCCTTCAGATGGTTGAGGAGGGCCAGCAGGTCCGGCGCAGCAACAACCTCGATCTGCCCTGCCCAAGCCGCTTCCGAACCCTGTGCTGCTGGACAGATCAGGCCCATCTGGCGCGATGATGCGTGGAGCGCTGCCAACAGCACGCCGGGCGAGGCCGCGACCCGGCCGTCCAGTCCAAGCTCGCCCACGACAACATATTGCGCCAGCGCCTCGGCATCGGCCAGGCCCATCGCGCCCAGCAATGCCAGCGCAATCGGCAGGTCATAATGCGAACCTTCCTTGGGCAAATCAGCAGGGGACAGATTGATCGTTATCCGCTTGGGCGGCAATGCCAGCCCCAGAGCAGAAATCGCGGCACGCACCCGCTCACGGCTTTCGGCTACTGCCTTGTCAGGAAGGCCGACCACTGCAAATCCGACCATGCCCGGGGCAATCTGGCACTGCACTTCGACGCTGCGCGCTTCCAGCCCGAGATAGGCCACGGTCGATACAATCGACACCATGTTTGTTTTCCCCTGCCCCTTTTACCCCGTCCGGCATAAAAGGACCCCCGCCGCACCAGGGTGTTTGATGATCCGGCGGAGGCCCTGCCAACCGGTCCAGTGGTCGACAGGGATTTACTGGCAGAATGGGACGCTGCGCCGCAATTACCACCGGTTCGTATACCAACCGCTCGCACATATTCGGGCTTCCGAAAACATCGCTAAAATCGGTTTAACCCTTTGCGAACACCACTTCGCAAGTCGGCGTGCCCCAACGGGATCGAATGACACTGTCTGTCGTACTACGTATGCTCGCCCTTGGTGCATTCACCCTTGCGCCCTCGGGCGGGCATGCCTTGAGCAGTGTCAGCGTTGAAACCGAGGTTTACGAGTGGGCCGAAGACGCGGCACCGCAACCGGTTGCGCAGCATTCCGTCATCGCAAGCTTCGGACCGTTCACTGTGGTTGACGCCAACCGAGCCGAATTGAACGGCAGCATCGAAAGCGAGACCCCCGCCCAATTTCGAGCAATGCTCCGTGCGTTTCCCGGCATCCGGCAGATCGACATGGTCGATTGCCCAGGGACTGGTGACGACGAGGCCAATCTATTGCTCGCCCGAATGGTCCGTCAGGCTGGGATCGCCACCTATGTTCCCAATGGCGGCTCGGTCCGGTCCGGCGGCGTTGAGCTGTTTCTGGCAGGGGCCAAACGCAGCGCTGCACCTGAAGCAGAATTCGCTGTTCACAGCTGGCTCGACGAAGACGGTATGGAGCCCGACGACTTTGCGGAGAACGACCCGGTCAACCGCGAATATGTCGATTATTACCGCGAGTTGGGTATGAGCCCCGACAAGGCCAAAGCCTTTTATGCGCTAACCAACAGCGTGCCGCACGACGATGCGCTATATCTGAAGCCACGCGATATCGCCGCCTATATCCCGCTCGACTGAGGGCCAATTTCAACGAGCATAACGACCGGTAGCTTGGGGCATAGCCGGCTCCAGCATGGGCTGACTTATGCTCATATTGACTCATACCGACCAGTTGGTATGTTGACTTAATGAATTCGAGTCGCCCGTTATCAGCGCCGCCGATCAGCGCGCGCATCAAGCTGCTCGACGCCGCGCATCAGGTTGTCCGTCGCAAGGGCTATGCCGCGACATCGGTTGACGAGATTTGTGCTGCAGCGGGTGTTTCAAAGGGCGCATTTTTCCATCATTTCGCGTCAAAAGAGGCACTGGGCATCGCCGCCGCTGAACAATGGACCAACCGCGCTGCGCCAATGTTCGAATTTCCGCCGCACACCAAGCTGGCGGATCCGCTCGACCGTTTTCTGGGTCATATCGACTTCCGCTTTGCGATGCTTGAAGGGCCGGTGGCTGACTTTACCTGCTTTGTCGGTACGATGTTGCAGGAATCTTTTGCGACCAGCGATCCGATCCGTGTGGCCTGCGATGCGAGCATTTCAGCTTATTGTGAGCGGCTTGCGATCGACATCCAGCAGGCTCTCGACATCTATGAAACAACCCACCCCGTGACCGCTCTTGGACTTGCACGCCATACCCAAGCGGTTCTGCAAGGCGCATTCATCATGGCCAAGGCCAAAGATGACCCTGAGATCGCGCGGGACAGTGTCGCGCATCTGAAGCAATATATTGAAATGCTGTTCAAGCGAGGAGCGACCAAATGACCAGGATGATTTTCGTCAATCTGCCGGTGGTGGACTTAGAAAAGTCGGTGCGCTTTTACGAGGCGCTTGGTTTCACCAAGAACCCGGCATTCTCCGACGATACCGCTGCCGCAATGGTGTGGAGCGAGACGATCAACGTGATGCTGCTGACGCATTACAAGTGGAACAGCTTCACTACCCGTCCGATACCGCCCGTCGGCAGCAGCCAGGTGATGCTGGCCTTGTCGCTGGACACCAAAGCAGAAGTCGACGCCATGAACGGAGCCGCAGCGAAACATGGGGGTGCCGCAGACATCAATCCGGTGCAGGATCACGGCTTCATGTACGGCCGCGATTTCATTGATCCCGACGGACATATCTGGGGACCGTTCTGGATGGACGCATCAGCGATGCCGCCTGCTGCGTGAAAGGAGAAGGCTGAAATGCCCGTCGATCCAAATGCTGAAATCGAAATCACCGCATTCAAATGGGTACCGCCCTTTGCACAAGGATTCGTCAAAGACATGCGTGTACGCTGGGCGCTTGAGGAGATTGGGCAACCCTACAGCGAACGTTTGATCGGCGGGATATTTGAGGAACAGCCCTCTGAATATCTGGCCGACCAGCCTTTCGGGCAAGTGCCGGTCTATAAGGAAAATGGGCTTGCACTGTTCGAAACGGGGTCGATCCTGATCCACATCGGCGAAACAGACCAACGCCTTTTACCAACCGACGACAAGGGACGCGGGCGCGCCATCAGCTGGATGATTGCCGCGTTGAACAGCGTCGAGCCAACCTTGTCGGCGCTGATGCTGGTCTGTCATGCTAGCGCAGAGAAGGAATGGGCAGGCGATGCAAAGAACGCGGTGCGTCCATTCGCCGAAAAGCGACTGGAGATGCTCGCGCGCGCTCTGGGCGACCGGGAATGGCTTGAAGACCGCTTCACCATCGGCGACCTCGTGATGATCGACGTGCTTCGAACCGCGCCAGAAGACGAGTTGGTACCAGCACATCCCAACCTCGCCGGTTATGTCGAGCGGGGGACGTCACGTCCCGCTTTCAAGGCAGCCATGGCCGCGCAACTGGACGCTTTTGAGAGGAACGAGCCGGTCGAAGCGTGATTTAGCTGGGGGCAAACACCAAGGAGAGAGAAGATGAGCTACATTGACGGTTTCGTGATTGCCTGCCCCAAGGCGAATAAGGAGAAATTCATCGCGCACGCAAAGCTTGGCGACAGCGTGTTTATGGACCTCGGCGCGCTTCGCATTGTCGAATGCTGGGGTGACGATGTGCCCGACGGCAAGACGACCGACTTCCGTATGGCCGTGAAGGCCGAGGAAGACGAGGCAGTGTTATTCAGCTGGATCGAATGGCCCGATAAGGCAACGCGTGACGCGGCAATGGCGACAATGACCGAATGGATGAACGATCCGTCAAAAGCCGACCCACGCATGGACCCCGAAAAGAATCCGATGCCGTTCGACGGCAAAAGGATGATTTTCGGAGGGTTTGCGCCCGTAGTCGAACTGTCGAAATAGGAGAGGGAAAATGGCAAACAAACATGGCGATTTCATCTGGTATGAATTGATGACGACTGACGCCGATGGTGCGCGGGAATTTTATTCCGCCGTGGTCGGCTGGGATATCGAGGCCAAAAGCGACGCGCCGATGGATTACCGGATGATCTCCTCTTCCAGCGGTCCGGTCGCAGGACTGATGCCGCTGACGGCGGAAATGCAGGCAGGCGGCGCGCGATCGTGCTGGATCGGCTATATCGCCGTTGACGATGTCGACAAGACAGCGGCGGACATAAAGGCAGCGGGCGGCAGCATCCATATGGAGCCTTTCGACATCCCCGAGGCAGGTCGCGCCGCGTTTGTCGCCGATCCGCAAGGCGTGATGTTCTATATCATGAAGCCAAAACCACCCGCAGACCGACCCGATGCAGAGAGCAAAAGCTTCGCCGCGATGGAGCCGATAATCGGCCATTGTGCGTGGAACGAACTTTCGAGCACCGATCCCGAAGCATCAAAGGCCTTTTACGGCAAACTCTTCGGCTGGGTGAAGGACGGCGAAATGGATATGGGACCGCTCGGCAAATATGAATTCTGGAAGGACGCCGAGGCCCGCTTCGGCCTTGGCGCGGTGATGCCCAAAATGGCGGAAATGCCGATCCCGATGTGGACTTATTATTTCCGGGTTCCTGACATTGATGCTGCGGTCGCCACGACCACAGCAAAGGGCGGCCAGATTCTTCAAGAACCAATCGAAATCCCCGGTGGCGACTTCAGCATGGTCGGCATGGACCCGCAAGGAGCGCCCTTTGCTCTGGTCGGAGCACGCTCATGACAGCCGCAACCGCACCGCGCTGGCTGACCTGGGTCGGCGTCCTCTTCCTGCTCTGGAACCTGATGGGCGTCGGTGCCTTTGTGAGCCAATGGACGATGTCCGCCGCCGACATCGCCGCACTCCCACAAATCCAGCGTGATTTGTGGGTATCGATGCCCGGTTGGGCGTGGACGGCTTACGCAATTGGCGTCGGTGTCGGAACACTCGGCGCAATCGGACTTATCATGCGCAAATGGTGGGCGCCGCTCGCCTTTGCACTCAGCCTGATCGCGATCCTGATCCAGTTCAGCTACCCCTTCCTCGTCGCGCAAGGCGCACAG
>JBGSPK010000346.1:0-6741 GCA_041738665.1 Sphingorhabdus sp.
CCACCGCGATGCCGAGCGCTGGACGCCCGAGGAGGCCGAAGCCTTCAAGGCCCCGATCCGCCAGAAATATGAAGACGAAGGCAACCCCTACCACGCGACCGCGCGGCTGTGGGATGACGGGATTATCGACCCGGCGCAGACTAGGGATGTGTTGGGGCTGGCGTTCGCGGCGGCGCTCAACGCGCCAGTCGAGGAGGCGCCCCGCTTCGGGGTGTTCCGGATGTGAGTAACCTAAGCAAACTCGAAAAGAATATGGTCGAAAAGATCAAAGAGCATGGCTGGTTCGCAATGAGCGTCGCCCCCGCGGTTGACAGCGACGATCCTGAAGAATGGTTTACTTATACAATTGGCTTGCCACATACTTTTGGATGGCCCGAATTGATTTGTTTCGGTTTGGACAAGGATACCGCTTATGACTTGCTGAGCGACGCTATTGATGAGTGTAAAACCAAGGAGCAAACGCCTGTCGAAGGCATGATCCTTACGGAAGTCATTGAAGGTTGGCCAGCAAAGCTAGTTGGCGGCGGTCGAATTCCAGATAATTATTTCGGCTCAGCCCGTTGGTTCGCGCGCTATATCGGTACAAAGGATCCTCCAGAGCGCTTGCAATTACTTTGGCCCGACAAACAAGGCGTGTTCCCTGACGAGCAGGGTTGCGTTGAAGGAGTTGTGGTAGAACAAACACCGGTAGAGACATCATGATCCAATCACTCCTCATCGCCAATCGCGGCGAAATAGCCTGCCGGATCATCCGCACCGCGCGGGCGATGGGCATCCGCACTGTCGCTGTCTATTCGGATGCCGATGCCAAGGCGCTGCATGTGCGTCAGGCGGATGAGGCGGTGCATATCGGGGCGTCTCCGGCGCGCGAGAGCTATCTGGTGGGCGAGAAGATCATCGCCGCCGCGCTCGCGACAAAAGCGGAGGCGATCCATCCGGGCTATGGCTTCCTGTCCGAAAATGCCGAGTTCGCGCAGGCGGTGATCGACGCGAGGCTGATCTGGGTCGGCCCGCGCCCCGCCAGCATCACCGCGATGGGGCTGAAAGATGCAGCAAAGAAACTAATGGCCGAGGCGGGCGTGCCCGTTACCCCCGGCTATATGGGCGAGAACCAGGACCCGGCGTTCCTTGGGCAGCAAGCCGCCGAAATCGGCTATCCCGTGCTCATCAAGGCGGTCGCGGGCGGCGGAGGCAAGGGGATGCGCAAGGTTGAGAACGCAGCCGATTTCGCCGACGCGCTCGCCTCGTGCCAGCGCGAGGCCACCGCGTCGTTTGGCAACGCGCATGTCCTGATCGAAAAATATATCCAACGCCCGCGCCATATCGAGGTGCAGGTCTTCGGCGACACCCACGGCAACATCGTCCATTTGTTCGAACGCGACTGCTCGCTGCAACGCCGCCACCAGAAGGTGATCGAGGAAGCCCCCGCACCGGGCATGGACGAAGCGACGCGCGAACAGCTCTGTGCGGCTGCGGTGAAGGCGGCCAAGGCGGTCGACTATGTCGGCGCCGGCACGATCGAGTTCATTGCCGACGCGTCGGAAGGCCTGCGCGCCGACCGCATCTGGTTCATGGAAATGAACACGCGGTTGCAGGTCGAACATCCGGTGACCGAAGAGATCACCGGGGTCGATCTGGTCGAATGGCAACTCCGCGTGGCTAGCGGAGAGGCGTTGCCGCTTCGTCAAGACCAGCTGTCGATTAACGGCTGGGCGATGGAGGCGCGGTTATATGCCGAGGATCCGGCGAAGGGGTTTTTGCCGAGCGTGGGGGGGGTAGATTACCTCGACCTACCAAAGCTTTATCGGGGCAAACATTATCGCGTGGAAACCGGTGTGACGCAAGGCGATGTTGTATCTCCTTTCTACGATCCGATGATTGCGAAACTCGTGACGCACGCATCATCTAGGGCTGAAGCAATCAATAATCTGCGCTCGATGACTGCGCGGACACGCTGTTGGCCCGTCAAGACAAACGCAGGATTTCTAAACCTTGCGCTTTGGGATGAGTCCTTCGAAAATGGGGACGTCGATACAGGTTTGATCGCTCGCGAAGGCGATGATCTGATTCCCGATGCCGATGCCCCACCTGCTGTGCTACAAGCAGTCGCCCATTTGGTCGTCGACAACGCAATGGGTGGCGGCGCGACGGATATACGGGAAACATGGCTGGCGACTGATAAAGGGCCATGGAGCAACCGTGGTCTTCGCCTTAATAGCGAAAGAGCACCGACGACTGTTCGACTGGAAGAAGGTGGTCGGTCTTATTCCGTTCTTTTTGAAGATCGCAGCATCGATGACTGTCCATGGGTGGAACAACTCGATGGCGGCTGGGTAGTTACTGAAGATGGCGTCACGCGCCTATTTGTCGAACAGCGTTACGGCGGAACAGCAGGGGGAGCCGCATCGTCCGGCGACATCCTCTCCCCCATGCCCGGCCGCATCATCTCGGTTGACATCGCGCAGGGCCAAACCGTCACCAAAGGCCAGAAACTCCTGACGCTCGAAGCGATGAAGATGGAGCACAGCCTGACCGCGCCGTTCGACGGGGTGGTGGCGGAACTGAACGCCGAGGCTGGCGCGCAGGTACAGGTTGAGGCTCTGCTGGTTCGGATAGAGGCGGTAGAATAATGGCAGGCAAATACTTCAACCAATGGCAAATCGGCGACACCATAGCGCACGAAATCCGCCGCACGGTGACCGAGACCGACAATCTGCTGTTCTCGGTGATGACTCACAACCCGCAGCCGCTGCACATCGACGCAGAGGCGGCGAAGGCGAGCGAGTTCGGGCAGATCCTCGTCAACGGCACCTTCACCTTTGCCCTCATGGTCGGGCTGTCGGTGGGCGATACCACATTGGGCACGCTGGTTGCCAATCTGGGCTACGACAAGCTTGTCATGCCCATGCCCGTATTCCTCGGCGACACGCTCCGCGCCGAAACGGAGGTCATCGCGCTCAAGGAAAGCAAATCGCGGCCCGATGCGGGTGTCGTCACCTTCCTCCACCGCTGCCTCAACCAGCGCGATGAAGTGGTGTGCAGTTGCGAGCGCGCGGCATTGCTGAAAAAGGCTTAGATTGCCTTCGGCTCCGTCGAGGGCCATAACCATGGCATGAAACTGCGCTCGCTCCTCTTCGTCCCCGGTGACCGGCCTGACCGCTTTGCCAAGGCATCGGCCAGCGGTGCCGATGCCATCATCATCGATCTCGAAGACTCAGTCGCGCTTGATCGCAAAGTTGCGGCGCGTGAGGCTACGGCGGAATACTTGTCCGGCGACCGGTCGGTGCCGGTGTTCGTGCGGGTCAATCCTGAAGGTAGCCATTTGACCCACGACGATCTGGCGTCGGTATTGCCGTTCTTGCCCGACGGCATCGTTTTGCCCAAGGCGGAAGGCGCTCGCTCGGTCAACTGGCTGCGCGCCGAGGCGGCAGCGGTGGCGGACAATCCGGATGGGGAGGCTCCGCCGATCTTGCCAATTGCAACCGAAACGCCGGGTGCGGTGTTTGATCTGGGGACGTTGCGCGAGGTTTCGCATTATCTGGCGGGCGTAAGCTGGGGCGCGGAGGATTTGCCCGCAGCAGTTGGTGCCGCGACTTCGCGCGAGGCCGATGGCAGTTACACCGCGCCTTATGAAATGGTTCGTTCGCTGACTTTGTTCGCTGCACATGCGGCTGGGGTTGCGGCGATTGACACTGTGTTCCCGAACATCAGCGATGAGGCGGCCTTGACGGCCTATGTCGCACGGGCGGCGAGGGATGGCTTCACCGGAATGCTGGCGATCCATCCGTCACAGGTCGCGGCGGTTAATGCCGGGTTTACGCCGTCGCGTGAGCAACTCGCCCACGCACAAGCCGTGGTTGATGCGTTTGCGGCTAACCCTGGAGCAGGTGTTCTCCAACTGGAAGGCAAAATGATCGACGCGCCGCATTTGAAAGCGGCGCTTTCGATCCTATCGAGAGTTTAAGCCGCCAGCTTCCTCAGCACATAGTGCAGGATGCCGCCGTTCATGAAATATTCGACCTCGTTCGCGGTGTCGATGCGGCAGAGCGTGTCGAAGTTGAAGGTGCTGCCATCCTTGCGGGTGACCATCACGGTTACCGTCTGGCGCGGCTGGAGCAATGCAACGCTGGTGATCGTGAAGCTGTCATCCGCAGTCAGGCCAAGCGTCACGCGGCTTTCGCCTTCCATGAACTGCAACGGCAACACGCCCATGCCGACCAGGTTCGAGCGGTGGATGCGTTCGAAGCTTTCAACGATAACCGCGCGCACGCCGAGGAGGTTGGTGCCCTTTGCAGCCCAGTCGCGTGAAGAACCTGTTCCGTATTCTTTGCCAGCAATAACAACTAATGGCGTGCCGTCAGCTTTATGCTTCATGGCTGCGTCGTAAATTGGCATGACCTCGCCATTATAGCTGCTCATTCCACCTTCAATACCGGGAACCATTTCATTCTTTATTCTTATATTCGCGAACGTACCTCTCATCATTACTTCATGATGGCCACGTCTTGCACCATATGAGTTGAAATCAGCTTTCGAAACTTGGTGCTCCATTAAGAACTTACCGGCAGGGCTATCCGCCTTGATGCTTCCGGCGGGTGAAATATGGTCGGTCGTGATCGAGTCACCCAAAATCGCCAGCGGCTTGGCTTCGATGATGTCCATCACCGGCGCAGGCGTCATGCTCATGCCTTCGAAATAAGGCGGGTTGGCGACATAGGTCGATCCGGCGCGCCATTGATAGGTGTCTGAACCTTCGACCTGGATTTTCTGCCAGTGCGCGTCGCCTTCGTAGACGCTTGCATAGCGGGCGGTGAACATACCGCGGTCGATGTTTGCGGTCATGACGTCATGCACTTCCTGATTGGTCGGCCAGATATCGCGCAGGAACACATCCGTCCCATCGGTCGCCTGACCAATCGGCGTGGTGGTGAAATCCTCGGTCACGGTGCCCTTGAGCGCGTAGGCAACCACCAAAGGCGGCGACGCCAAAAAGTTCGCGCGCACGTCGGGCGACACGCGGCCTTCGAAGTTGCGGTTGCCCGAAATCACCGATGCGGCGACGATGTCATTACCGTTAATCGCCTTCGAAATCGGCTCGGCCAGCGGGCCCGAGTTACCGATGCAGGTCGTGCAGCCATAGCCGACAAGGTTGAAACCCACCGCGTCCAAATCGGCGGTTAGGCCAGCACGGTCGAGATAATCGGTGACAACCTGTGACCCCGGCGCGAGCGACGTCTTCACCCAAGGCTTGGGCCGCAAACCGAACGCATTGGCCTTGCGCGCCACCAGCCCAGCGGCCACCAGCACGCTCGGGTTCGAGGTATTGGTGCAGCTCGTAATCGCTGCAATCACTACATCGCCGTCGCCGATATCGTGGGTCTTGCCCTCGACCGGAACGCGTTTCGCGCCGTCATGCTTGTAAACCGACGCGAGGTCGTCGTTGAACACATTGTCGACTTCGGTCAGGATGACCTTGTCCTGCGGGCGCTTTGGTCCGGCCAGCGACGGCACTACCGTCGCCATATCGAGCGACAGCGTGTCGGTGAAAATCGGGTCCGCCATGTCGGCATAGGCCCAAAGACCTTGCTCCTTGGCATAAGCCTCGACCAGACCGATCTGGTCCTCGTCACGTCCGGTCAGGCGCAGATAGTCGAGCGTTTTTTCATCGATGCCAAAGAAGCCACAAGTCGCGCCATATTCAGGCGCCATGTTGGCCAGCGTCGCACGGTCGGCGAGCGACAGCGAAGCCAGGCCCGGCCCGTAATATTCGACAAAACGCCCGACCACACCCTTGGCGCGCAGCATTTGCGTTGCGGTCAATACAAGGTCGGTTGCAGTCACACCCTCGGCCAGCGCACCGGTCAGCTTGAAGCCAACGACTTCAGGGATAAGCATCGACACCGGCTGGCCAAGCATCGCGGCCTCGGCCTCGAACCCGCCAACGCCCCAGCCCAACACGCCAAGGCCGTTGATCATCGTCGTGTGGCTGTCGGTGCCAACGCAGGTATCGGGATAGGCGATGGTCGCGCCGTCGGGGCCGACCGAAGTCCACACGGTCTGCGCGATATGCTCCAGATTGACCTGATGGCAAATGCCGGTTCCGGGAGGCACGGCCTTGAAATTATTCAGCGATTTGGAACCCCATTTCAGGAAGTCATAGCGCTCCGCATTGCGCTGATATTCGATTTCGACATTCTGCTCGGCTGCCTTTGGGTGGCCGAATTCGTCGACCATCACCGAGTGGTCGATGACGAGATGGACGGGCACCAAAGGATTGATCTTGGCGGGGTCAGCCTTGAGCGCAGTCATCGCATCGCGCATCGCGGCAAGATCGACAACGCACGGCACGCCGGTAAAATCCTGAAGCAAGACGCGGGCAGGGCGATATTGGATTTCGCGGGTCGATTTGGCTTCCTTCTGCCAGTCAACCATCGCCTGGATATCCTGCACCGAAACGGTAAAGCCGCCGTCCTCGAACCGCAGCAGATTTTCGAGCAATACCTTCATCGAAAACGGCAACCGCGACACATCGCCCAGTTTCTCCGAAAGCTTTTTGATGGAGAAATAATCCACCGTCTTGCCGCCAGCGGTCAGGGTGGAACGGGTCTGCAGGCTGTCTAATCCGATTGCGGTCATAAATACCTCGTCTGAAAGTGGTACTTTCAGCCGGTCTGGGGGTGAACAACAATCCTGTCACCGTTCGCCCTGAGCTTGTCCTAGGGTCTTGAAGAACGGTGTCAG
>JBGSPK010000351.1:0-3586 GCA_041738665.1 Sphingorhabdus sp.
GAGCAACGCGACATTGCAAACTGGGCGTTTACACAAAAGGACGTATGATATGGTGCAAAAAGCTGGCCGGCCGTTGTCGCCGCATTTGCAGATTTACCGTTGGTCGCCGCAAATGGCGATTTCGATATTTCATCGGGCAACAGGGTTCGTTCTTGCAACGGCAGGGATGCTGACGTTGTTGTGGTGGTTATCGGCCATTGGTGGCGGCGCAGAGAGTTATGCGAATTTCCAAAAATATGTGGTGACTGCTGGCGAAGATGCGACCGGGCTGCAAACGGCGAGTAACTGGTTCTTCAAGCTTGTTGCATTGGCTGTGACATTCAGCTTTTTCCAGCACATGTTTTCCGGCCTTCGCCACCTCGTACTCGATATGGGAGCCGGGTATGAGCTGAAAACTAATCGCACATGGGCGCTTGCTGCATTCGTTGCAGCGTTTTTTGCAACTGCATTGGTCGCGCTGCTTGTGGCATCGCGGTTCATCGGAGTTTGATGATGGGTAGTGGAACGAATATCGGCAAGGTTCGCGGGCTCGGTTCTGCCAAGCATGGCGGCGGGCATTGGATAAACCAGCGTACAACAGCTGTCGGCAATCTGTTGCTGACGACGTGGCTGGTGGCATCGCTTCTCATAATGCCGAATTTTGATCAGGCGACGCTTGCGCAATGGTTGGCACAGCCGACCGTCGCGGTGCCAATGATCCTGATGCTTGTCAGCATATTTTGGCATGCGCGTTTGGGACTTCAGGTTCTGATCGAGGATTACGTCCATGACGACGCGCTTAAATTCGGCGCGATGACTTTGCTCAATTTCTACGTGGTGGGTGGAGCCGTATTCGGCATCTTCACCGTAGCTAAACTTGCCTTTACCGGAGCTGCCGCCTGATGTCCGAAGCGTATAAGATTATCGACCACACTTATGACACCGTGGTTGTCGGGGCAGGCGGTTCGGGCCTGCGCGCCACAATGGGGAGTGCCGAGGCAGGTCTGAAGACAGCTTGTATTACCAAGGTGTTTCCGACCCGTTCGCACACAGTTGCGGCGCAAGGCGGAATTGCGGCCTCGCTTGGTAACAACAGTCCTGACCACTGGACGTGGCATATGTATGACACGGTCAAAGGGTCCGACTGGCTCGGTGATCAGGACGCAATTGAATATATGGTGCGTGAGGCACCGGCTGCGGTTTACGAACTTGAACATGCCGGTGTGCCGTTCTCGCGGAACACCGATGGCACGATTTATCAGCGCCCGTTTGGCGGCCATATGCAGAATATGGGCGAGGGCCCGCCAGTACAGCGGACTTGCGCCGCCGCCGACCGCACCGGCCATGCAATGCTCCACGCGCTGTATCAACAGAGCCTGAAATATGACGCGGACTTCTTCATCGAATATTTCGCGCTCGACCTGATCATGGAAGACGGTGAGTGCCGCGGCGTCATCGCGATGTGCATGGAAGATGGCAGCATCCACCGCTTCAAGAGCCACGCCGTTGTGCTGGCGACCGGCGGTTATGGCCGTGCTTATTTCTCGGCGACCTCGGCGCATACTTGCACCGGCGATGGCGGCGGCATGGTGCTTCGCGCTGGTCTGCCGTTGCAGGATATGGAATTTGTCCAGTTCCACCCCACCGGCATTTACGGCGCGGGCGTTCTGATTACCGAGGGCGCGCGCGGCGAGGGCGGGTATCTGACGAACAGCGAAGGCGAGCGGTTCATGGAGCGTTATGCGCCGTCCGCCAAGGATCTGGCGTCGCGCGATGTGGTTAGCCGCTCAATGGCGCTGGAAATGCGCGAAGGTCGCGGCGTTGGTCCGGAAAAGGACCATATCTATCTTCACCTCGACCATATCGACCCCGCCGTTTTGGCCCAGCGTTTGCCGGGCATTACCGAAAGTGGGAAGATATTTGCTGGCGTCGATTTGACGCGGCAGCCTTTGCCAGTGTCGCCTACAGTGCATTATAATATGGGCGGAATTCCGTGCAATTATCATGGGCAGGTCGTTACCAAGAAAGACGGCAATGACGATGCGGTCGTTCCTGGTCTTTATGCCGTAGGCGAAGCAGCTTGCGTTTCGGTTCACGGTGCCAACCGTTTGGGTTCAAACTCATTGATCGATTTGGTGGTCTTCGGCCGCGCAACCGGGCTGCATTTGAAGGCGAATCTGACGCCTGGCGCGTCGCATAAACCGTTGCCCAAGAGCGCAACGGACCTTCCTCTGGCCCGCGTAGACAAGTTCCGCAATGCCAAGGGTGGATCGCCAACCTCGCAAATCCGCCTCGAAATGCAGCGCACTATGCAAAAGCATGCTGCCGTATTCCGCGACACCGAATTGCTCGCCGAGGGCGTGACCCTGATGCAAAAGGTCAACAAGCGGATGGCGGATGTCGCAGTCACCGACCGCAGCCTCATCTGGAACACCGACCTCATCGAAACGCTTGAGCTCGATAACCTGATGGCGCAGGCCGTCTGCACGATGGAAAGCGCGAACAACCGCAAGGAAAGCCGCGGCGCCCACGCGCATGAGGATTTCCCCAATCGCGATGACGAAAACTGGATGAAGCATACCGCGTCATGGTTTGACGGATGGGGCGGCTCAGGCGGCAAGGTAACCTTGGATTACCGCGCCGTGCATGATTACACGCTGACCGATGAGGCGGAGTATATTAAGCCGAAGGCGCGTGTGTATTGAGTTTTTAAGGCGTTGGGAGGCGTCGGATGAACGGATATTATGACCTGACGAGAGAGTGGCTGGAAAATGAGGTCGCGGCAGCTCGCAAAGCCGAGGCGTCGGGTGACTTCGAAGAAGCTTTTCGCCGCTTGGAACGCGCCCATGTGGTAGGGCAGCGTTCAACCCGGCACCATGTGCGGATCCATTGGGAAATGTTCAAATGGGCGCTGCGTCGTTCAGATTTGCGCGAGATGGTCGGGCAGGTGACGCGCCTCATTGGTGCCGCTGTGGTCACTGCGTGGGGATGGATCCCGATAGGAAACACCGGGGGCAGCAATATCAGCCCTTTCAAACCCATGCCAATTCCAGATGATTTAGCGACTATCATCCTTGAAGCAACCCGCCGATGATGTGCGACGAAATGGCCTATTTCGTGCTATAATCAACCATTGAGACTAGCAAACACATTGGCTGCTATCTCCAAACTTCGCTTGCGCTTTTCATGATCAAATATCGAGCAAGCGACGATGATTTCGTCCGCTTTCGTCCGCTCGATAAACGCAGCCACGCCGTCCGTCACTGTATCCGCTGCACCAATCGAGCTTGCCGACAGCACATTGTCCAGCATCGCCGCATGTGATGGCGGCAGGGAAGCGCGATAGCCCTCAACCGGTGCGGGCATCTGGCGGGGGTTGCCGGTGCGTAGCGCGACGAAGCTTTGTTGCATCGAGCTGGCGAGATATTCGGCCTCTGCATCGGTTTCGGCGGCGATGATGTTGAATGCCGCCATTGCGTATGGCGCGTCCAGTGCGGCGCTGGGTCGGAAATGGCTGCGGTAAATATGCAGCGCCTCATCAAGCATGTCGGGTGCGAAGTGGCTGGCGAAGGCGAAGGGCAGGCCCAGCGCGCCTGCAACCTGCGCG
>JBGSPK010000357.1:0-13726 GCA_041738665.1 Sphingorhabdus sp.
CCGACATTACCAAATTGCTGATGGTGTCGTTCGATTCCACGTTGAAAGCCAACCTCTCAGTTGGCCTGCCACTCGATCTGATGCTTTACAAGAATGACGAGTTCGCCGCGTTTCATGAACGGCGGATAACAGCGGATGACCCCTATTTCGAAAAGATTTCCGATGGCTGGAGCGAGGCTTTGCGGAACGCATTCCATTCGCTGCCAGATTATGAATTGGACGCATGATCTGATTCGGTCCGGAAGCCAGAATTTTCGAGCAATCCAGAGGACTTCCATCCAAAAAAATGTGAAGCCAGCCGTCTGCAAAGCTGCTCAAACATAACTTATTATTTCGAATTCAACGCCGTCATGGTCAAAGAAGTAAAAGCGCTTGCCCGGCTCATAGTCATCATGACTATGGGGCTCATAGCCTTCCGCAGCGACCCGCTGTTCGACTTCGTCCAGATCTTCCACCACAATCCCGATATGGTTTAGCGGCGCGCCTTTGCGATGGCTGGCCGGATCGGTCTTGCCAAGCTCAAGCGCGTATACGGCGAGATAAAACTGGTCGTTGCCGACATGAATGGTGTTTCCACCCTTGGCGGCATGCCCGCGCCAGCGGATATGCCAGTCGAATATCCGCATCAGATAGTCGGCGGTCCGGTCCGGATTGCTTACCGTGATATTGACATGTTCGATAAAATTCTGCGTCATAGGTCGGTTTCCTTTTCTTTATTTGACCCCGGAAAAGACTAATTCCGGGTTGACGCCGCTCTTTTGCAACCTCAACCTAAGTTGAGGTCAAGCTATTTTTTGGAGTATTGCGATGAAAGCAACGGACGTGGTCTCGATCGGTGTTCTGGCCAGCCGCACCGGCCTGTCGGTGTCTGCCATTCGATTTTACGAACGAAAGGGATTGATTGAGCCGTTCCGCAGCGCGGGTGGGCAGAGGCGCTTTTTACGGTCGGACATCCGCCGCCTGTCATTCATCCGGATCGCGCAGGCATTGGGGTTGTCGATCGAGGATATTGCGGCGGAATTGGCGCGATTGCCGCATCAAAGGACACCGAATGCTGCCGATTGGGCCAAGATCAGCCGCGCGGTGCGTTCGATGCTCGATCAGAAAATTGCCATGCTCGAGCGCACACGCGACCGGTTGGATGGCTGCATCGGCTGCGGCTGTTTGTCATTGAAGAAATGCGCGTTGTATAATCCCGAAGATCGGGTGGCAGTGTACGGGGCTGGGCCCCGGCTTGTGATGGACAGCTAAGTTATGAACGGCGCAGCAATGTCAGGTCGCACCCGGGCCAATCGCCCGCTGGCTTTTTCGATCATCGCCCAGGTTGTGTTTGCCTGCACAATCACCTTTCCCGCCGCATCGACAAAATCTACCCGCCGGTCAAACTGTGAGCCCTTTGGCTGGGTTTCGATCCATGTCCGCCCGGTCACGCTTTCGCCCGCCGCGATATTGCCACGATAGTCAATCTCGTGCCGGGTCACGACCCAGAAATAGGCAGCGATATGTTCAGGCAGCGCCACCGCCTGCCAGTGCGACGTCGCCATATCCTGAATCCACCGTACCCAAATCGCATTGTTGACATGGCCAAGTTCGTCAATGTCGGCGGGAGTGGCGGTGAAGGTTCGGGTGAAAGGCATAGGCGATATATACCCGCATAATAGAATTGTACCGGTAGCTTTACGACCTACTAACCGCGCGATAGCAAGCTTCAATGTATAAAATCCTCGTACTCGCCTTCTTGGTCGCGTTTCCGGTTGCGACGCCGGTGTACTCTTCCTACGAAACTTTGCCGGAACCCCCGCGTCCGGGCAGCTGCAAGGCCGAGGTCGTGGCGCTACACCAAATTGGAACCGGTCCAGACAAGAGCGACGCCACCTGTGACTATGATTTCGCCGAATTCAACCGCCGCTTGGCCCACATTGTCGAATCCCCAGCAGGCAGCTACAGCCCTGCTTATCTGGAAAAACTGCTGGCTATGCCGCCTATGCAAAAGCGGCCCGACATCGAGCCCAATGCACATTATCAGGTCATGGCTGGATATTCCATCGTCCTTGCAGGGAAAGGCGGCTGGAATGCCAGGATCGAAATATACCTTAATGAGTCTGACATTATCCCGGGCAAACGCCATAATGTGCGGATGTTTAGCGGGCCATCCTATCCTGCCGATTATGCCGACCCCAAAAAAAGCAACTGCATTACCGACGCGGAGGTTTTCGACAGAGCAATAACCGCTGGCTGGCGCTACACAACGGGTATGGATATATATGAAAATCTGGACGCGTATGGAAACGGTCATCGCATATTCGGAATGTTAGCTAACGATGATGGCCGTACACTGCGCTTTTCTGCCTTGCCTGATGAAAGCGGCGCGCCGGCGCGCGCAAAGCTGGAAAGCACGTGCTGGATCGGTGTATCTCTAGACGAAAAGCGTATTCTCAAACGAAAATGAGCGCTACTCCGCCATCCCCATCTGCCACAATATAAACGCTGCTTCCTCCGCATTTTCGCGCAAGCGTTCGAAGCGCCCCGATTTGCCGCCATGGCCAGCGCCCATATTGGTTTTGAGTAGCAAGACATTGTCGTCGGTCTTCATCGCGCGCAGTTTGGCGACCATCTTGGCAGGTTCCCAATAGGTCACGCGCGGGTCGTTGAGGCCGGCAGTCCACAGCATCGGCGGATAGGCTTTGGCCTCTACATTGTCGTACGGCGAGTAACTGCGGATATAATCGAACGCGGCCTTGTCGGTGATCGGGTTGCCCCATTCGGGCCATTCGCCGGGCGTCAGCGGCAGGTCCTTGTCGAGCATCGTGTTGAGCACATCGACGAAGGCGACGTGGCTGACCACCGCACCGAATAATTCGGGTGCCTGATTGACCACTGCACCCATCAGCTCGCCGCCAGCGCTACCACCGCTCGCGGTGAGCTTGCCCTTAGCCGTAAAGCCAAGTTCGATCAGGCCCTTGGCCGCGTCGACAAAATCGTTGAACGTATTGGTCCGCTTGGTCAGCTTGCCGTCGAGATACCATTGATAGCCAAGGTCATCGCCGCCGCGGATATGCGCGATGGCATAGGCGAAGCCGCGGTCTACCATCGACAGGCGGTTGGCGCTGAACCCGGGGGGCACGGCATAGCCGTACGCACCATAAGCATAGAGATGCAGCGGCTGGCTGCCGTCTTTCTTGAAACCCTTTTTGGTGAGAACCGACACCGGCAATTTCGCCCCATCACGGGTGGTGATGATTACGCGTTCGGTAACATATTGGCTCTGGTCATAGCCGCTGGGGATTTCCTGAACCTTGAGCGTTTCGAGCTTTTTGTCAGCCAGCGTATAATCAAATACCGTTCCCGGCGTGACCATCGATTCATAACCAAGCCGCAGCTTCGTTACGTCATATTCCGGATTATCGCCGAGACCAGCATCATAGCTTGCTTCGGGAAATTTGATCCGCTCGACCTTCTGCGCGTCGGCATAATCGCGGATTTCAACCTGATCGAGACCGTCGATGCGGCCTTCGGTCACATAGAAATTTTTGAACAAAGCAATGTCTGTCAGATAATGACGATCGGATCCTGCGATCAATGTTTCCCAAGTCGCAGGCGCTTTCAGGCTGGCGGTCGCGACGCGGAAATTGACGTGATCGTCGTTGGTCAAAATGTATAATTTGCCATCGCGCACATCGACTGAATATTGCCGTCCGACCTTGCGCGGACTGACCATGATCGGCGTCGCGGTGGGATCGCTGGCGGGCACCAACCGCACTTCGCTCGTCACATTGTCGCCGGTGCCGATGACAATCCAGTCCTCCTGCGCAGTCAGGCCGACGCCGACGCCAAAACCGATATCCTGCTCCTTATAGAGCAACTTCGCCTTGGTTAGCTCATCGCCCAGCCGGTGATACCAGGCATTGTCGGTGCGCCAGTTTTCGTTGGCGAGGCCGTAGACTACGCCCTTACTGTCGCTGCTCCAAACGATGCTCGACAGCGTGCCGGGGATGATATCCTTCAGCTTCGCACCGGTTGCCAGATCGCGGAAATGCAAGTCGAAGCGTTCGGACCCATTGTCGTCATAGGCATAGGCCAGCAACTTGCCGTCGGGGCTGACCTCCGCCGCGCCCAGCCGGAAATATTCTTTGCCCTTGGCGAGTTCGTTCTCATCGAGGATCAACTGGTCCGCGCCGCCCGCAACAGGTTTGCGGTAATGCTTGCGATACTGCGCACCCTCCTCGAACTTCGACCAATAGATATAGTCGCCATCCTTTTGCGCGACCGAGCTGTCGTCCTCTTTCACGCGGCCCTTCATTTCCTGAAAGATCGTTTCGGTCAGCTTCGCCTGTGGCGCCATTTGCGCCTCGAAATAAGCATTCTCCGCCTTCAGATGTGCAAGGATTTCCTTGTCATCGATCGTCGGATAACTCTGATCCTTCAGCCAATGATACTCATCGGTCAGTGTCACACCGTGAACGGTCTGCTGATGCGCGCGTTTGGCGGCGACGGGGGGTTTGATTTCGGCGACGGCTTTCGTTTCGGTCATATCAGCTTTCTTCGATGGTTGCTCGGCCAGGGCAAGAGCTTGGGCAGAAGCAGACAGGCAGGCAACAGCCATGGCTAGTTTAACGCACGATTTCATGGAAACGCCTCCGTCTGACACTGAACAGCATCTTAGGAAGCTCTCTCGCGGCTGTCCATTGTCCCATTGGCAATAGCAACGATTGCACAAGCAGGGCTTGAAGTTGTCCGGACAACTTGCTAGCTCGTGATATGAAACGGGGTGAGGGCCCTGTCGAGGGAGAGATTTTATATGCGTAACGTCACATTCATGGCGGCAGCTTTGCTTGCCGGGACTTCATTTCCTGCAATCGCCCAATCGGAAGGCACGTCGCCCGCTGCCGAGGCAGAGAATGACGATGGAGTCATTATCGTCACCGCGCGCAAACGCGAAGAAAACCTACAAGACGTGCCTCTGACCATTTCGGTGACCAGTGCCGATACCATTGAGAGGGCGAAGCTGGTCAATGTCTCCGACCTTGCAGCGCAGACCCCGGGTTTTTCATACCGGCAAGGTTTTGGCCGTACGGGCGGTGGTGGCGGAGCTGGCGTGCGCCCTTCGATTCGCGGCATGTCTTCGGTGGTCGGCGCGCCGAACGCGGCTTTCTTTGTTGACGGGGTGTTCGTTTCCGATAACATCGCGAGCTATCAGCTCGACAATCTGGAACGGGTCGAGGTCATCAAGGGCCCGCAGTCGGCGTTGTTCGGACGGCAAACTTTCTCGGGCGCGGTCAATTATGTAACGCGCAAACCGAGTAATGATTTCACCGGCAAGGTGAAAGTCACTGTTGCCGAATATAAGAGCAGTGAAGTGTCGGCTTTCGTTTCGGGCCCGATTGTCAAAGATCATCTGGCGTTCGAATTGAACGTCCGGCGGTATGAGTTTGGCGGCGACTACAGCAATGGTGACATCAGCCAGACCGGCAATCTCGGCGCTCAGCGCAGCCAAAGCGTTGGTGGTCGCCTGCTGTTCACCCCTACCGAGAATTTCGAGGTGCTGGCCAGCGTCGGGTACAGCGAAGATCGCGATAATGGCTATGTCTATGGCTTTCAGGGATCGGCCAAGAATAATTGCTTTGCGCCGACCACCGTTCCGACCAATGTTATCCCGTTCGGGGTCATTCCACGCACAACGAGCAGCCGCCGCGGATTTTATTGTGGCGAGGTAAAAATACTTCCGCAATATACCTATAACGACCGCGAGATCGAAGATGCCGGTTTCCACGCGCTAGACCGCAAATTTCTGCGCACCAGCCTGTCGATGACCGCAAGCACCGATAGCGGGTTCAGTCTGACCTCGATTACTGCCTACAACCGCAACAACTCGATTACCGGACAAGACAATACGCTGCTGCCGACACTTAACGCGGCATTCGCGGTCGACCAGTCACGCACGCGCGACATCAGTCAGGAAATCCGCATCATGACGCCGCAGGAAAACGCGATCCGCGCGCTTGTTGGCGGCTATTATTACAAGGACGATTCACTTCAGGGCTTCCAGTATACCAACACCGCGCGCACGCGCCGCACCTTCGACAGCAAGGACGGTGTGCGTTCGAAATCAATCTTCGGGATGATCGAGGCCGATATCGGTGAGCAATTCACCGTCAGCGCCGAGGGTCGTTATCAAAAGGAAACGATTATTGGCTCGACCGAAGTGCTCGCGCCTGCGGGAACGAACAATGCCGTCCCGCCGCCTGCAACCGGCATTCGCCGCGCAAAGTTCGACGCATTTCTGCCACGCTTTTCGGTACGATTTGAACCGACCGAAACGCTGACCCTTCACGCCACGGCGGCCAAGGGCAACAAGCCGGGTGGATTTAACGCCTTCCCCCTCGATGCACGGGCAGCCGACATCGCCTCCTTTACTGCGCAAGGGTTCGATATTTTTGATGAGGAAAGTGCCTGGTCTTATGAAATCGGTGCAAAAGGCCGCATTGCCGACGTTATCAATTATTCGGTCGC
The DNA here is from genome assembly GCA_041738665.1 of Sphingorhabdus sp. GTDB lineage: Bacteria > Pseudomonadota > Alphaproteobacteria > Sphingomonadales > Sphingomonadaceae > Sphingorhabdus_B. The sequence goes on from JBGSPK010000357.1 coordinate 6,511, forward strand.
GGCCTTTTACACCGACTGGAAAAGCCAGCAGCTCAGCCGTGGCGAATCATACACACGCGTGAACGGCACGCCGAACAGTGTAGTGTTCATCCAGAATGCGGGTGAGTCAGAGATTAAAGGCTTTGAATTTGACGTCTCCGGAAAGCCTGCCGACTGGTTGTTCTTGCGATTTGGCTACGCTTATGTCGACGCCAAGTTCACCAATTTTTACGACGATACCACCGAGGAAATCTACGACACCGATGGACGCCCCGGCTTCCTGACCAACGACACCCGCAACCCGGCCGATCTCGACAATCTGGAAGGCGATGTTTCTGGCAACCGCCTGCCGCAGACGCCAACGCACCAGTTCATCGCGACAGGCGAGATCAATGCGCCGTTGAATGGATCGCTGGACTTCTTCGTGCGCGGCGACCTGGCATATGAATCAAAACGCTACAGCCAGGTGGACAACCTCAACTGGGCGGGCGACAGCTATAATCTAAACGCGAGCATCGGTATTGAGCGGCCGGAGTGGAGCCTGACCGTATTCGCGCGCAACCTGCTCAACGACAAGACGCCGCTGGTGGTCACCCGCTTGCTCGATTTCAACCGGCCACTTTCACGGATCAATCCGCTGACCGGCACATTCGGGACCAGCTTCTTCCGCGACTTTGCCGTATCCGCTCCGCGCAAGCAGCAGTTCGGTGTCACCTTCGCCTATAATTTCTGAAGAAGGGCAAAGGATGGCACTCCGTAACACCGCAAATAGCTGGGGCCTCGGCGCTAAGCTGTTTCACTGGACGATGGCGCTAGGCATCATCGGCGCCTCAATCTTTGTGCTTCATGTCAATGACAGCATGCCGTGGTTCAAATCGTCGCCTTTGTTCTTCATCACCTATATCCACTGGCACAAGGCGTTCGGGCTGATGCTGCTGGCACTCGTTGTGTTGCGGCTGCTGTGGAAATGGATGAATCCTAAACCGGTGACAGCGCCGCTGACGCCGTTTGAGGAAAAAGCCGCAAAGTGGACGCATCGCAGCCTCTATACTTTAATGATCGCGGTGCCGCTGGCTGGCTGGATAGCATCGTCCGCCTTCGGCAGTCCTACCAAGTTTTTCGGACTGTTCATCATTCCGGGTATCATCGAAAAATCCAAACCGCTGGTCGGTCCGTTTTACTGGATTCATTTCGGGTTGGCATGGCTGCTACTGACTATCGTCATTCTCCACGTCATCGCCGCTTTCTGGCACCATGACCGAAGGAAAGACAATGTACTGCGCGCGATGTGGTTCGGGAAGGCGAAAAAGGACTGACATCTTTCGCTTGAGCGCGGGACATCCTATAGTCGGTGGATAACCGATCACAGGAACCACCCATGTCAACTTATGAAGCCCGCCTCAACGCCCTCCGTGCGCAACTGAAGAAAGACCAGCTCGACGGTTTCGTCGTGCCGATTTGCGACGAGCATATGTCCGAATATGTCGGCGACTATGCGCAACGGCTTGGCTGGCTGACTGGCTTTGGCGGTTCGGCGGGTTCGGCGGTTGTCTTGAGCGAAGAAGCCGCGATTTTCACCGACGGGCGTTACACACTTCAGGTACGCGAGCAGGTTGATGGCAAGAACTGGCAATATGTCGGCGTGCCGCAGACGAGCATTTCCGACTGGCTGAAAGAACACGCCCCGGACGGCGCGCGCATCGGCTATGACGCGTGGGTCCACACCAAGGGTTGGGTCGAAAGCGCGACCAAGGCGTTGAAGGCCAAGGGCGCGGAACTGATCGCGGTCAAGAGCAACCCAATCGACGCTGTCTGGGCCGACCAGCCCGACAAGAGCGACGCGATGCTGATGGTGCATGACGACCGCTACGCCGGACAGAACAGCGCGGAAAAACGCGCCGCCGTTGCCGAATGGCTGACCCAAAACAAGCTAGATAGCACGGTCATCTCGGCGCTCGATTCGGTGGCGTGGCTATTGAACGTGCGCGGCAAGGATGTGTCGAACACGCCGGTTGCGTTGAGCTTCGTTCTCGCCCATGCCGACGGCACCGCCGACCTGTTTGTAGCACCCGAAAAGGTGAGTGACGAGGTACGCGCGCATCTCGGCAATGCCGTCCGCCTGCGTACGCCGCAGGAATTCGTGTCCGAACTGAAAGCGATGAGCGGCAAGCGCATCGCGGTCGACCCCGACCGTGCGGTGTCGGCGATCTTTGGCGCGTTGAAGGACGCGGGCGCGACCATCGTCGAAGCCCGCGACCCGACGATCCTGCCCAAAGCGGTCAAGAACCCAATCGAACAATCGGGCCACCGCGCCGCGCAGGCCCGCGACGGGGCGGCGCTCAGCCGCTATCTGTATTGGCTGTCCCAAGAGGCGCATAAGGGCGAGCTAACCGAACTGTCCGCCGCCGCCAAACTGCGCGAATATCGCGAAGCCACCGGCATGCTCAAGGATTTGAGCTTCGACACCATCTCCGCCGCTGGTCCCAACGGCGCGAGCCCGCATTACAAGGTCGATGAGAAATCGAACCGCAGGATCGAGCCGAATAGCGTTTATCTGTGCGACAGCGGCGGGCAATATCTCGACGGCACCACCGACGTCACCCGCACCATTTGGGTGGGGCCGGGTGAACCCACCGCAGAAATGAAAGACCGTTTCACCCGCGTGCTCAAGGGCCATATCGCATTGGCACTCGCGGTGTTCCCCGAAGGCACGAGAGGCGCTCAACTCGACACGCTGGCACGCGCGTCCTTGTGGCAGGCAGGCGTCGATTACGCGCATGGAACCGGACATGGCGTGGGCAGCTTCCTCGCCGTCCACGAAGGCCCGCAACGAATCGCGAAATTCTCGGGCGGTCAGGCCGGGACCGACGAGCCGCTACACGCGGGCATGATCCTGTCGAACGAGCCCGGCTATTACAAACAAGGCGAATATGGCATTCGGATCGAAAATCTGGTGCTGGTCGAAGAGCGCGATATTGCCGGGGCAGAGGGGCGCTATTTCGGTTTCGAAACGCTGACCTTTGCGCCGATTGACAAGACGTTGGTCGATACGAGCCTCCTCAACCGCGACGAATTGCGCTGGTGGGATGCGTATCACGCCAAGGTGCTGGAAGTCGTCGGGCCGCAGTTGGAGGGTGAGGCATTGGCTTGGGCGAAGCTAGCATGCCAGCATTTGCCAATGGCCTAAATAATTAGGGAAGCGGATAAGATAGAGGCACGAATAGTCGGCGCGGACGATAGCCATTTCGTTTCCTTACTGACGGGCCTAAGTTTCGACTGAAACCTGATCTTTTCCCATATACAGTTCCTTGGTCCACGGGATTGATTCCAATCAGCCGAGCATAGTGTGGTTCAGTCCCTTTAAGGATGTACCCCTTCAATCGTGGTATATTGTACACCGGTAATATCTTGAGTGCTTTTGGACTTGGCGCACCGCTTGCCAATTCAGCCACCCATCGTTCGAGTGCTTGTCGAAAATGGCGTTCAATCTTTTTGGGTATATGCACAACCCAGTGGACAGCCTGATTCTCATTCGCTGCTTCTAACGTCCATACGTAGGTTGGAGGGACCGACGTAATGTTGTCTGCGGTGCGCCTGAGCCATGGAGCGAAGCGCTCACCGATTACTTTTTGAAATGCTTCACTTGATGAAGTGGCGTCGATTCCGAGTTCGGTAAGATTTATTGTAACGAATGTATTGAGTGGGAGATTAATTCGCTCAGCATATCGGGTTGCGTGATGCAGGTTTGCAGCAGGCTTTCGATTTATCCATTGTGTTGTGCGTTTCCGGATAGCTGGCACTGTTTTGCTATACATTCACCTATTGTACCAGTCAAGTTCTGCTTTGGTCTGGTTTTGTATCGGCTGTGTTCCTAAATCGGCCATATAATACTATATAAGTGGGTGAGGCGCGCGTTCGGTCAAACCTTATGATGCGCGCCCAAGCTCGCCCTTATCCGGTCGAGCGTTCCCTTGCGGATCGACTTCTTGTTCCACGCATAGGCTTTGCCGGGAAGCTGCGCCAACTGGCCTGCGACCGCCATCGCCTTCGCCTCGACCTTGTCCCCCTCGGCCAGCATATCGAGATAGCCTGCCTCGACCGCGCCTTCGGGATTAAAGATAAAGCCCTGCACCATCGCGCGGGTCAGATGCTGCGGGTTGAGCCGGTCGCGCGCGAGTTCCATCGCGAAGATGGGCAGGTTCATTCCCGTAATCGCCTCGTTCGCGCCGATCTTATATTCTCCGCTTGCGCCAACGCGCGTGTCGCAGGCATTGAGGATAAACACCCCCATCGCAATCGCATGGCCGGTGCACGCGGCAACCACGGGTAGCGGGCCGCCATAGAGCCGAAGCAACAATTCCGCGCCTGCACCGAGCAATTTATACACGCCGTCCGCGCCAAGGCTGGCAAAAGCATTCAGGTCAAACCCGCCCGAAAAGCGCCCGTCGCGTCCGGCGAGCACAATCGCCTTCGCCCCGGCTTCCGCCTTATCGAACGCGGCGTTCAGTGCAGCAATCATCTCGAAATTGATCGCATTGGCCTTGCCATCGTCCATTCGGATCAGGGCGACGTCATTGGTGATTTTGACGGTGGCGAACATAGTGGCTCTCCTTTGATTTAATCACGCGATTAAAGCGGCGCTTTACGTAAACGTCAACCTCTTTCTGGTGGCGCAGAGGCATCCGGTCATTATGTTGTCATCCAACACTTACAGGAGAAGACCATGCCCCAGACATTATCCGATTACACGCCAGCCAAGGTCTGGGAATGGAACACCGAAAATGGCGGCCGCTTTGCCAATATCAACCGGCCCACCGCTGGCGCGACGCATGACAAGGATCGTCCGGTCGGCAAGCATCCGATGCAGCTCTATTCGCTTGCCACACCCAATGGTGTGAAGGTGACGGTGATGCTCGAGGAGCTGCTCGCGCTTGGGCACAGCGGTGCCGAATATGACGCCTGGCTTATAAAGATCAACGAAGGCGACCAGTTTTCGAGCGGCTTTGTCGAGGCCAATCCCAATTCGAAAATCCCCGCCTTGTTCGACCATTCGACGCCGGAGCCAACGCGTGTGTTCGAATCGGGATCGATCCTTTTGTACCTGGCTGAAAAATTCGGCGCGTTCCTCCCGACCGAGCATCACAAGCGCACCGAAGCGATTAACTGGCTGATGTGGCAAATGGGCAGCGCGCCTTATCTTGGTGGCGGCTTCGGCCATTTCTTCGCCTATGCACCCTTCAAGATCGAATATGCCGTCGACCGCTTTGCGATGGAGGTGAAGCGGCAACTTGATGTGCTCGACCGCAATCTGGCGACGCGCGAGTATATGGCAGGTGACGAATATGGCATCGCCGATATGGCGATTTGGCCTTGGTATGGCGCATTGGTCAAAGGGCTGATTTACGAGGCGGGCGAGTTCCTGTCGGTGAGCGAATATAAGAATGTCATGCGCTGGACCGACCTGATTGCCGAGCGTCCGGCGGTGAAGCGCGGTCGAATGGTCAACCGCTCCTTTGGCGACCCCGCAAGCCAGTTGCACGAACGTCATGACGCCAGAGATTTTGACACAAAGACTCAGGACAAGATTGCTCCCATTGCCGATTGACTTTCAATGATGTTCTTGTAATGTTCTGATTTCATTTGGAGGAGTGATTCGATGATCGGTTATGTAACTTTGGGCACCAACGATTTGGCGCGTGCAGCAGTCTTTTACGACGCAATTGCGGCCGAACTGGATACGCCGCGCATGATGGAATTTGACGGCTTCATCGCTTGGGGCAAACCCGGCGATGCGGCGGCGGGCATAGGCCTGACCAAGCCGTTCGACGGCAACGCAGCGAGCGTCGGCAACGGCGTGATGGTTGCACTGGCCGCCAAGGACAAAGATCAGGTGCAGCGGCTCTATGACATCGCTCTGGCCAATGGTGGCACCTGCGACGGCCCTCCCGGACCACGCGGCGAAGGCTTTTACGCCGGCTATTTCCGCGATCCGGATGGCAACAAGTTGAACGCATTTTTGATGGGACCGGCTGCAGCCTGACGCCGTTTAGAAATTCACTTTCCGCAGAATTACGATAGTTTTGTCATGCCTAACTTGCTTGAAAACCCGCTCCATCTCGGCCTCCGCGCGACCGCGATTGCGCAACCACCGTTTACCGGAATGGACTGGTATCAAGGTTATGGCGAACGCAACGGCCACGACGGTGCGGAAGGAAGGCTGGTGTCGATGCACAGCTTTTCCGAAAGCTGGAATAGCTGGGAAATGCATCCCTCGGGCGACGAAGTCGTGCTGTGTTTATCGGGCCAGATGACGTTGCATCAGGAATTTGCGGATGGTTCGGCTGCCAGCGTCACGATCGCCGCAAACGAATATGCGGTCAACCCGCTAGGCTGCTGGCATACCGCCGATGTCGAAGCCGAAGCGACCGTGTTGTTCATTACCGCTGGATTGGGCACTCAGCATCGTCCGCGCTAAAGCGTGACGCACGTCACGCTCGTAATGCGCAAAAATGCCTAGTGAAGAGAAGCGACCCGAGGGCTTCTCACTTCAGGAGACCCTCTCCTGAAGAGCTTGGCCGGATGCACTCCCGGCCAAGCTCGATTCTTTGAAACATTAGCGGCGCGTGATCTCGACCGAGCTAACGGTAAATTCTGTCCCCAATTGCACGCTGCCACCGGCTACTTGCAACATCAACAGTTGATCGGGGCATTCGGTCCCAATCGAGAAGTCCTGCTCTGCAACAAAGGTCCCCTGGCGCACGGGCGTGGCCATGGCCCATTTTCCAACATTACCAGTCGCGGAAACGCATTGAAGCTCCCATTTTACCTCTGCATCCGCCGCAGAGGCTTGTGAATTATGACGCGCTTTAAACCGGTAATTGCCAGGTTTGAAAAACGCATATTTGCGCATCAATTCGCCACGCTCTCCTGTTCCGGCAAAGGCGCTCAGGCTGTGCCGTCCATCATTACCGGCTTGGGAAAATGTCCCACCAAATGCCGGGTTTTCGGTGATTTGCCACCCAGCGACTGGATAACGAAGATTTACGGTGTCTTTCGTTAATGCGACCGACGCAAAAGTTGAAACGTTGGTGCCACCAAGGCTCAAATAATATTGACGAAATGCAGGGAATTGCCCCTTTGCTGCCAACTGCGCCAATAGCGAATTGGAATAACCCCAATAGCCATCATTGTTCGGCAGGCCGCCAGCCTTTACCAGCACGTCCGCCAAATTGGCCGG
>JBGSPK010000388.1:0-2082 GCA_041738665.1 Sphingorhabdus sp.
GTTCACAGGCGACCATGTGATGAAATGGTCGACCAGCGTTGTCAGCCCGCCCGATGGCGACATGAGCGATTACATGGCGAGCTTGCAAAAACTCTACGACCGCGATGACCGCATCTATTATCCTGCCCACGGACCCGCCGTCGAAAACCCGCGCCAGCTGGTTCGCGGCATGATCGGCCACCGCCGCCAACGCGAGCGGCAGATATTGAAACTACTGGAAAGCGGCGAAGGGCATATTCCGTCGATGGTCGCCACAATGTACAAAGGCCTCGACCCCCGCCTGACCGGAGCAGCCGGACGGTCGGTGCTGGCGCATCTTGTCGACTTGCAAAATCAGGGACGGGTTGCGGCGCAAAATGAAGGCTGGCGCCTGATTGCAGGCGCTTGAAACCTGCTTGACTGAGTGATACTTACAACGCCGGTCGCGACGCCTCATGACGGGGAGGGAAAGTCATGGCCACATTAGCCTCAGCGCCGCCGCAATCGGCAACCGCCGACGGTTTTTTCCGAACGCTCGCAATACTCATGGCGCTGGTCATCATTGCGGGTTTCTCGATGCAATTTCTGGCAGGGCGTTCCAGCTTCGCCGCCCGGCCGCTGGTGCACCTGCATGGCTTGGCTTTCATGGCTTGGGTGGCGTTATTTGTCACGCAGGCGTGGCTCGCCACCAATGGCCCTATTGCATTGCACCGGCGACTCGGCTGGATTGGCGCTGGGTGGGTTGCCGTGCTGCTGGTGCTAGGCAGTTGGATCAGCATCGATGTGACCCAGCGTGGCACTGCACCGTTTTTCTTTCAGCCGCAGAATTTTTTGATAGCAAATCCGTTGTCGGCTATCGTCTTTGCTGCCCTTGCGTGGTCGGCGATCCGGATGCGCCGCCAGACCGACTGGCATATGCGCCTCCATATTTGCGCAATGACCGCAATAATCGGTCCCGGGTTTGGCCGCTTATTGCCCATGCCGCTGCTAATCCCTTACGCATTTGAGCTCGCCGGAATAGCGGGACTGGTTTTCCCGATCGCTGGAATGACCCGTGACTACCGCATATCGGGGCGCGTGCATCCGGCATGGTATTGGGGCGTAGCAGCAATTCTTGCGGTCATTCCGGTTTCGCACATCATCGCCAACTCGGCTTTGGGTGATGCGATTTACGCCGCGGTCACTGCGGGCCACCCGGGCTCGAATGTACCGGGGCTCGCGTTTCCTCCACCGCCACCGATGCCGGAATAGTCATCGCAATATTTGCCGAAAGCCATTTCCACCCTATGTAGGCCGGATGACTGCAAATCCTGTTCGTGATTGGTCGATGCGCATAATCGCATTGGCCGTGCCGGTACTTTTCATTCTGGCTGTGTGGTGGGCTATTGACGGCTTTCGGTCTATGCGCGACGGACCGTTGCCCGAAACCATCGCCAGTGCAAGCCTTACCGGCATCCGCGAACAGAACCGGTTGTCCGCGTTCGCCGCCAATTATGCGGCGGTGGTAACCAGCGAGCAGCAACGGTTTGGCCTGTCGGCGAAGAAGACGCTCATCATGCAAGGGCTGGTGCGGTACGAAGTCGATATGGCGAAACTGACCGACGACGACGTTCGCTGGGATGCATCGACAGGCACGCTGCGCGTGAAAATCCCGGCAATCGAAACCGCACCGCCGCAAATCGACATGAATTCGATTCAGGAATATGGCGAGAACGGTATCTTGCGTGCGTTTACCAATGTCGATGATGTGCTCGACGATGCCAACCGCGCGAAGGGGCAAGCGGAACTAGTCAAACAAGCCAATGGACCTGTTCCGATGAAACTTGCCCGCGATGCTTTCAAAAGGGCGATTGCACAGAATTTTCAGGTCCCGCTGCGGGCGGCAGGGCTGGACGCCAAGGTCGAGGCATATTTCGCCGATGAACTGGGCGGCAATGTCACGACGCGCTGGGATAAATCGACACCGCTAAGCGAGATAGTCAAATAGCAAAACTGCCTGTAAAGGCATCGGCGAATATGGAGTTGAACCAATGAACGCCCCTGTCCGTGAGAATCTGCAAGGCCTAGACTTGCTCGCCGAAATCAACCGGCTGAAGAAAGAGC
>JBGSPK010000168.1:0-2414 GCA_041738665.1 Sphingorhabdus sp.
TGGTGGCCAAATGGTTCTAACGGTAAGCAGCCCAAATCGGGCTCATCATTGCGCGGCGAGCATCGCGTCGCCAGCATGTTTACGCCCGAAATTAAATTCTCGGTCATGAACGATTACATGGCGTCGCTGAAGGTTAATCCGGCAGAGCAACTCGGCGCGATTCTGCTTGGCTGGAATGCGGTGCCGACTGCGACCGGCTATGCGGCCTGGGCAATGGGCGGGATGGAACGCGCGGGGCAAGGCGGCGACATGGTGATGTGGACCTCCGCCAATAACCGCGATTCGGGGGTTGGCATGGACTGGCTTTCGCCCTCCGAAGTGCAGCGGCAAATCACCGCAAAAAATGTCATGCCGCCATCGCAGACCAGTTGCGCGATTCCTGCCGAAGCCAAGGCGGCGGCGGGGGGCATGATGTTCGGCAGCATGAACGCATTCGGACCAGAAGAGAATTTCTCCTTCCCGCCAAAACCCACCGATCCGAAAGCCGTGTGGAATATCGACTGGACAGCAAAGGTCCGCTTCCGCGCCTTCAGCAGTTTCATGACCGGCATGGGCAATATGGGAGGCATGGGTGGCGGTTCAGGTGAGCCTGCGCGCAAATCTAAGCCGTGCAAAGGGCCGCTTGGCATTCCGATACCTGGTTCCTCCTGTTAGGTTGCACTGGAAGGGGAATTCGGTCAAACCCTCGTGATGGCCGAATTTACTGAAACGCTGAATGACAAGCATGCCGAGATGATCGGCAAGCAACCGATTTTCTTTACGGCAACTGCGGCCGCTGACGGACGCATCAACCTGTCGCCCAAAGGCTATGATGCGTTTCGCATATTATCGCCGTCGCGCGTGGCGTATCTCGATCTCGGCGGTTCGGGCAACGAAACGCATGCGCACCTATCGGTTGATGGCCGCATCACTATCATGTTTTGCAATTTCGACCGGCCCGCATTGATCCTGCGGATCTACGGTCGCGGGCGCGCGGTGTTGCCGCAGGATGCCGAGTGGGACGCGCTCGTCGGGCATTTCACATTACTGCCCGGCACAAGGCAGATTTTCGTGATTGACGTTGAAAGCGTTCAGACGAGTTGCGGCTGGGGCGTGCCCTTTATGGCGCTCGAACGCGAGCGTGATACGCTGCAAAAGGCGCATTCGCAAATGGAACCAGACGCGTGGATTGCCCGCGCGCAGGGGCGGAATAAAAGCATCGACGGCATCCCGACGCGCCCTACCGACCGCTATTTCGGTCCGACGCAATAATCCGTGGCATTGGTCGAGCTCGCCCGTTACCCGTCGTCGATGGCGGCCGAAATTGCCCGCGGATTTCTCGAATCTCACGGCATTGGCGCTGTCACATTTGACGGCGGGATGAATATTGCCGACAGCGCGGCGTTTGCCATCCCGGTGCGGTTGATGGTGCTCGACGAAGATCATGATGCGGCCAGCGCGCTGTTGCAAGAAGCTGACCTTCAATGACCCTGCCGCTCAAGGTTGCAACCTATAACATCCACAAATGTGTCGGGCTCGACCAGAAGCGTGATCCCGCGCGGATATTGGCTGTGCTGAACGAGATCGATGCGGATATCATTACATTGCAGGAGGCCGACCGCCGTTTCGGTTCGCGCGAAAGCTGCCTGCCAGCTTCGCTCATCGAGTCCGAAACGCCGTGGCACCATGTGCAGTTCAATATCCGTCCCGGCAGCATCGGCTGGCATGGTAACGCGATATTGTTGCGCCGCGGGATAACCGTCCACCATGCGCATCCGCTTGATCTGCCGACGCTCGAGCCACGTGGCGCGGTTGAGGCGCACTGTACGATTGAAGGGCGAAATGTACGGATCATCGGCGTCCATCTCGACCTGTCGGGACTGTGGCGGCGTCGTCAGGTGCGCGCAATATTGAAGCATATTGATGCTGCGCCGCGCCATCTACCGACGATCATCATGGGCGATTTCAACCAGTGGTCAGATCGCGGCGCACTGTCCGAATTCGCCTTCCACCATCACCGGATCATCAAGACGCCCAAAAGCTTCCACAGCGCGCGGCCCGTGGCGCATCTCGATCGTATCATTGTCAGCCATGATATCTCGGTGGAAGATCAAGGCGCCCACGGCTCTGCCTTGGCGCAGCGCGCATCGGACCATTTGCCGATCTGGGCGCAGCTCACGATTGCCTAATTATTAGTCACCATTTTCAATCTGATTAATAAATAGGCAATAAATGATGCCGGCTGGCAAGCGGTTGTTGCTTTTATGCTGCCAAACCCAGTTAAACTGCAGTTCAGCGATTCTGGCACAGCGTTTGCATATTGCATTGCACAACAACGGGGGTGTGCATGAAATATATTATCGCAGTGATTAAGCCGCACAAGCTTGACCCGGTCCGCGAAGCGCTGACGGCGCTTGGCGTGTCGGGTATGACCG
>JBGSPK010000018.1:0-6363 GCA_041738665.1 Sphingorhabdus sp.
GCGCGCGCAATATCTTTTGGCGACCGAGTTGTTCAACGGTGCCCATATCGAGAAGGATTGGGTGCGCGCATATGCGCTGATGACGCGCGCGTCCTCCGCCGGAATGGCGCCTGCTTCGCGCAGTCTTGCGCAAATGGATCAGTATGTCCCGCTGGAGCAGCGGCAGGCGGCAACCGTGTTAGCGGGCGAGCTGGAACAGCGCGCAGACCGCGCCCGCACTGCTCAGGTAGCTGGCTTCCCCATCAACACGGGCCCGCCGCCCAAGTCGGCCAAGCCAGTAACGGTCCCGCCATCGCAGATACCGCCGTCCATGACACCGGGTTTTCCTTCAAATATACCGATTGCTGGCGAACCGGCGCGCGGCACGCCGCCAATTAAAGTTGCTCCAGCCAAACCGGCACCCGCAAAGCCAGCCCCTGCCAAACCAACACCGGTCAAAGCGGCACCGGTCAAAGCGGCAGCGAGCGATGGTGCCTGGCGTATTCAGCTTGGCGCTTTTGGCGAAGAGGCGAATGCGAAAAAGCTCTGGGCGTCACTGGAAAGCAAGAATGCAGATATGGCATCGCTACAGCCTTATCTAAAAGCTGCAGGAAATGTCACGCGGCTTCAGGCAGGCCCGTTTGCCAGCAAAGCGTCAGCTGAAGCTATCTGTACAAAGTTAAAGGCAACCGGTCAGGCCTGCATCGCCGTGCCGCGTTAATCACAAAGCCGTTCGATTTCCCGGCCAAGCGTGCTGCGCGCAGCATCATCACCGGGTTGAACCATGAAATAATGGGTTCCTGAAAGGCTTGCCCTTTCGGAACAATACGTCGCGCAACCGCTTTCGACAGAACCGGGAAAGCGCAATTCAATCCCGTCGTAGCGTGCATCGAAAGTGCAGCTCCCCTTGCCATTCAAGGAAACACGCACTTTCTCACCATCGACCGATGCCGTGCCTTTGCCCTCGCACTTACTCTCGGGTCCGAACACCGCAATAAAGCCTATATCGAACTGCTTCGAACCCTTACCGACTGCGCAAAATTTATCGGTACCAAGCTCGCTGCGCGTCTCGAATCGTCCGGCAAATTCGACTTCATCGGGGTCGGGCATTATTCCGGTGGCAACCGCCTGTTCGTCAAGCGCCGAGCCGGCATCGGAACCGCCGCCCACGATGGCGGGGGCGTTTTCGCCACACGCAGCAAGCAAGAGCAATATCCCGGCAAAGACGGCCCCCTGTTTCAAACCCGTTCGAGCCCCTCATCGGTGATCCGGCGATAAAAACAACTGCGCGCATTAGTGTGGCAGGTCGGTCCCTTGGGTTCTGCAATCACCCAAATCGCATCCTGGTCGCAATCGATCCGCATTTCGACGATCTGCAGGAAATGCCCGCTGCTCTCACCCTTTTGCCATAACCGTTGCCTGCTCCGAGAGAAGAACACAGCAGTGCCAGTTTCCTGGCTTTTTGCTAGCGCCTCGGCATTCATATGTCCGACCATCAGCACCGCGCCGTCCGCAGCGTCCGTCACCACCGCGGTAATCAGCCCGCTGGTATCAAATTTAGGGTCGAGCGTCAGACCCGTCTCGCGTTTATCCGTCATAAACATAGCCTAACCCATGCCCAAATCGCCCGCCAACATTTTCTTTGTTACAGATCGACGACAACAGGGAAGACAATTGAGGCGATGATGCCTATATGCCAGCCAACGAAGCGCAGCGGGATTCGATAAATGCTGACCACCGACCCCTTTGATGACGATAAGCTACGCGAAGAATGCGGGATATTCGGCGTCTATGACACTGAGGATGCATCAGCGATGGTGGCGCTTGGCCTCCATGCGCTTCAGCACCGGGGGCAGGAAGCCGCCGGTATCACCAGCTATGACGACCATGATTTCCATACCCATCGCGCTATGGGCCATGTCGCCGGAAATTTTGACCGCGAAGAAATTATAGGCGGTCTCGTCGGACGTAGCGCGGTTGGCCACGTGCGTTATTCGACAACAGGTGAAACGTCGCTCCGCAATGTGCAGCCGCTTTATGCCGATCTGGCCACCGGCGGATTTGCTATCGCGCATAACGGCAATATCTCAAACGCGATGACCGTTCGCCGCGATCTGGTACGCCGAGGCTCCATATTCCAGTCGACTTCGGACACCGAAGTCATCATCCATCTGGTCGCGACATCGGGCTATCGCACGCTGCTCGACCGGTTGATCGACGCCTTGAAGCGCGTCGAGGGTGCTTATTCGCTTATCTGTCTGACGACCGAGGGCATGATTGCGTGCCGCGACCCGCTGGGTATTCGCCCGCTGGTGATGGGCAAGTTGGGCGAATCGGTCATATTCGCTTCAGAAACCGTAGCGCTCGATATAGTCGGTGCCGAATTCATTCGCTCGGTCGAACCCGGCGAACTGGTTGTCGTCCGAGGTAGCGAAATTACCTCGCACAAGCCTTTCATCCGCGTATCGCAACGCCCGTGCATCTTTGAACATGTTTATTTCTCGCGCCCCGACTCGATTGTCGAGGGGATCAGCGTCTATTCGGTCCGTAAGGCTATCGGCGCCGAACTCGCGCATGAAAACGGGGTCGATGTCGATTATGTGATTCCGGTGCCTGACAGCGGTACGCCAGCAGCCATCGGCTATGCTGAGGCAGCGAAAATTCCATTCGAGCTCGGTATCATCCGTTCGCATTATGTCGGTCGTACCTTCATCCAGCCCGGCGATGGCGTCCGCCATTTGGGGGTAAAGCTAAAACACAACGCCAACCGCAATCTGGTCGCGGGTAAAAAAATTGTTCTGATCGACGATTCCATCGTGCGCGGTACGACCAGCTTGAAAATCGTGCAGATGATGCGCGAGGCAGGGGCGGCTGAAGTCCATATGCGAATCGCCAGCCCGCCAACGATGAACAGCTGCTTTTATGGCGTTGACACGCCCGAACGATCAAAACTGCTCGCCAGCCGGATGGATGTCGAAGAAATGCGCGCATTCATTCAGGCCGACAGCCTTGCTTTCCTGTCCATCGATGGCCTGTATCGTGCGCTTGGCGAAGAAGCGCGCGATAGCGGCAAACCGCAATATTGCGATGCCTGTTTCACTGGCGATTATCCGACCAGTCTGACAGACCATGAAGAGCAGGAAACAGACCAGCTGATCATGCTGAGCGAACGGAAGCTTGCCTGAACAATGACAAAAGCTTTTGAAGGTAAGATTGCACTGGTAACAGGTGCAAGTCGCGGCATTGGTGCGGCAACGGCGCAGGCGTTGGCAGCACAGGGCGCGCATGTCATCCTCACCGCCCGCATAGCCAAGGATTTGGAAGTGGTCGAAGATGCGATCTTCGCAGTGGGCGGATCGGCAACGATTGCTCCACTCGACCTGACCGATGGCGACAGCATATCCCGGCTGGCAGCAGCGGTGACCGAACGCTGGGGCAAACTCGACATACTGGTTTTGAACGCGGCGATGCTCGGCACGCTCGCACCCGTGCCTGCCATAGACGGCGCGGAATTTGCGCGGCTGTTTACGCTGAATGTAACGGCGCAGCAGGTGCTGATCGCATCGTTCGATGGGTTGCTGCGCAAAAGCGATGCCGGACGTCTGATCGCCCTCACCTCGTCGGTCGGGGCGGCACCGCGCGCGTTCTGGGGTGCGTATGGCGCGTCCAAAGCGGCGCTAGAAGCGTTGGTGTCCAGCTATGGCGAGGAAGTCAAAAACCTCTCCGCAGTCCGCACCGCGATTGTCGATCCTGGCCGCACCCGGACCAAAATGCGCGCTTCGGCTTATCCCGGCGAAGACCCGGCGACGGTTAAAGAGCCGTCGGTTGTGGCGGACGCCATTTGCGCGTTGCTGGCAAGCGAGTTTGGCACTGGCCACCGGTTAGTCGTCGAGGGCTAACCCTTCACCGCTTCATGCGCTTTCAACGCGCGCTCGCGGGCTGCTTTGTGGCCGATAATCTTGCGCGGATAGTTTCTAGGCCGGACCCCATGTTCTTCGGGATCATGGATATACGGCTCCCGCAAATCGGTGAGCTCGGGTACCCATTCACGGATATAGCGCGCGGCATCGAATTTCTCCGATTGCGATAATGGCGCCATGATGCGCACAAACATGTTGCTGTCGACGCCGGTTCCTGCTGTCCACTGCCAGTTGACGCTGTTGCTGCCATAATCGGCATCGACGAGCGTGTCCCAAAACCACTGCTCGCCCTCGCGCCAGTCGATCAGCAGATGCTTGATCAAGAACGACGCCGCGATCATCCGCACACGATTGTGCATCCACCCCGTCGCCCAAAGCTGCCGCATTCCGGCATCGACGATGGGGTAGCCGGTACGTCCTTTAGTCCAAGCGACAAAATCGGCCTTAACCGCCGGATCGGACATATCGCGCCACGGCAGTTTATCGAACGCATCACGCGCATTTTTGCCGCCATATTCGGGAAATTGGCAAATCACGTTCTGCGCATAATCGCGCCAGACCAGTTCCTTTAGAAACACATCGACCGACCCGCCGGCCTGCATCGTCGCGTGCCAGCAAGCGGCGGGCGATATCTCGCCAAAATGCAGGTGCGGAGAGAGGAATGATGACCCTTCAACCGATGGCAGATTGCGCTTTTCGTCGTAATATTTTGCCTTGTCAGCGAATGCCTCAAGCCGCGCCTTTGCGCCCGCTTCTCCCGGCGCCCACATTTCCTCCATACCGCCTGCCCAATCAGGTTTGGTCGGCAACAAATTCCACTCCGAAAGCGTGTCGCTGTTTGGCCATTTGGCGGGCGCAGTGATTTTATTCGGCGCGGGCAATGGGAGATGCGGCGGCATATGCTGCCAAAGTGCGCGCATGAAAGGCGTGTAGATTTTATACTGCCCGCCGCTACCGGTGGTCACGCTTCCCGGCGGGAGCAAATAATTACCGTCATGGCAGACCAGTTCGCAGCCCTCTGGCAATCCGTTAGCCACCGCCTTTTCAGCATTGCGCCACCATGGCTCGTAATGGCGGATGCAGTGGATAGCCGACGCCCCGGTTTGCTGCGCGAGCGCGCTCAAAATCTCGTCGGACTTGCCCGCCCGCAATATCAATCGCGAACCAAGTGCGCGCAAATCAACATCGAGCGAATTTAGGCTATGATGCAGCCACCACCGCGAAGCCCCGCCCATCTTGCGATGCTTGGGCGTGTCGTCGTCGAGGATATAGACGGGAATAACCGGTGCATCGCTGGCGATTGCTGCCGCCAAAGCGGGCTGGTCGGCAAGCCGCAAATCGCGGCGCAGCCAGAGGAGAACTGGAGCGGTCATTCGCTATAACCACCGAGCGGGACGGAGACTGTAAAGCGGTCACTGACCATCGGATTGCCGAAACGCTGGTCTGATATGTTCAGTTTTTTATCAGCACCGTCGCCGATTATCTGCACGAGGGGCATCCGCGACCAGGAAAGATAGGCATTTCCATCTACATCACCCCTTGCCAAAGCCTTGGTCCGACTGCCGTCCATCTGGTGTAGCCCGACACTGTCATCGACGGTTATTGTGTTCGGCGCGCTATATGTCCCTTGGCCAAACCGGGTGCTATCGCGCCAAAGCATCTCACGTTTCCAGAATTGAACTGGCACAGGATTGGCCACCACTAACGAAGGGCTGATGTTGTGTTTCTGCTCAACCGCCGCAGCCGTCAGCCGTTCGGCGCGTCCAGTAATCAGGCCGTTTGCGAATATATATAAGCAAATTACCGCAAAGCTGCCAACGGCCGGAACACGCCAATTTGATGCACTTCTGCGTTCGCGGCGGATTGAAATCCAGACGCCTGCTATCAACGCGATCCACAGCCAGATATCGATAATGAAAATCGTATCGCCATAAAACCATTGCGAAGAAAATGGCTCCAGCAACCGGATGCCATAGCTGTTAAACCAGTCGAACAACGGGTGACTGAGGCAACCGATATAAGCCAAAACCAGCAGCCAGCCTTTATGGACCGGCAGGCGCTTATCCGGCCTCCTCCCACGCTTTGTCTGCCATTGATCGAACCACAGCATAATCGCCCACAGCAACAGCGGCAAAACCACCATCGCAATTGGCCCATGCGTAATCCCGCGCCGGATCGCCAGATGCTGATGTCCGCCGAGAAAAGTGGCCACTGCATCGATATCTGGAATATTCGCCGCGATAATTAGGGTCGGCATTGCCAATCCCGTCTTGCGCTTCAGCCCCATCTGCCCGATGAGCGCGCCGACCAGGCTATGTGTCAAATTATCCATGCGCCATTGCTGACGCAGCCAGCAAGGCTTTGCAATACCGTCTTATCGCTGGGCTAGGATTAAATCTCCGGGTGCCCGTCCTCAACGGTCCAAGTCTGTCCCTTGGTAAGGAGCTTGCCAAGGTCAGCGACC
>JBGSPK010000027.1:0-14812 GCA_041738665.1 Sphingorhabdus sp.
CGTTTCGCGGTGCCAGAGTTCACGTCGCTTTGCCCGGTAACCGGTCAGCCGGATTTTGCCCATCTGGTTATTGATTACGCGCCTGATGCAACCATTGTTGAGTCCAAATCGCTTAAGCTATTTCTGGGCTCATTCCGTAATCATGCAGCATTCCACGAAGACTGCACCGTCGGTATTGGGCAGCGGCTCTTTAGCGAAATGCAGCCGCACTGGCTTCGCATCGGCGGCTATTGGTACCCGCGCGGCGGCATCCCAATCGACGTGTTCTGGCAATCGGGCGAGCCGCCTAAAGGCCTGTGGCTTCCCGATCAGGGTGTTGCGCCGTATCGCGGGCGCGGCTGATTATTTGAACAGGCCGCCCAATATTCCCCGAACCAGAGACTTGCCGAACGAACCCGCGACCTGACGGCCGATTGACGTTGCCGCCGAGCGTGCGGCTGACTGGATCATCTTGTCGGCCATGCTGGGCTTGGCTGCTTCACGTGCAGCAGCCGCTTGTTGCCGCGCCAATTCCTTTGCCGCCGCTGCATCGGCTTTGGCTTGCGCTTTAGCGGCAATGGCGGCCTGCTTGTCGGCTTCGGCTTCGGCTTTTGCTTCGTCGGCGGCTGCCGCAGCCTGAGCGCCTTTGGCAAGAAGGATTTCCTCCGCCGATTCGCGATCAATCAGCGTGTCATATTTATCGCCAATTGCGTCGGTCTGGATCATGACGCCACGCTCTTGAGGGGTGAGCGGTCCGACCCGGCTGGCAGGTGCCTTGATGAGGGTGCGCTGGACAATCGACGGGGAGCCATCGGGTTGCAGCAATGACACCAGCGCCTCACCGATTTTCAGCTCGGTAATGACCTGCGCGACATCCAGGTCGGGATTGGGCCGGAAGGTTTCCGCTGCCGACTTCACCGCCTGCTGGTCGCGCGGTGTAAATGCGTTAAGCTTGTGCTGGATACGGTTGTTCAGCTGCGCGGCGACCGTGTCGGGAATATCGATGGGATTTTGCGTAATGAAATACACGCCAACGCCCTTTGAACGGATGAGGCGAACAACCTGCTCGATTTTCTCATGCAGCGCTTTGGGTGCGTCGTTGAACAGCAGATGCGCCTCATCAAAAAAGAACACCAGCTTGGGCTTCTCGGGATCGCCGATTTCGGGAAGATTTTCAAACAGCTCTGACAATAGCCAAAGCAGGAAAGTCGAGTAAAGCTTCGGACTAGACATCAATTTGTCGGCGGCTAGAATGTTGACCACGCCCCTGCCGCTGTCGTCAGTTACGATGAAATCATCGAGTTCGAGTGACGGCTCGCCAAAGAAATGTTCACCGCCCTGACTGCGGAGTTGAAGCAAGGATCGCTGAATGCTGCCGACGGACTGTTTGGAAATATTGCCATATTCGAGAGTCAGTTCCTCTGCGCGCTCGCCGCAATTGACCAGCATCGCCTGCAAGTCGTCAAGGTCGAGCATCAAGAGGCCGTCCTTGTCAGCAACATGGAACGCGATGGTCAGCACGCCTTCCTGAACTTCGTTAAGGTCCATGAGCCGCGACAACAATAAAGGCCCCATTTCGGATACGGTGGTGCGGATCGGGTGGCCCTGCTCTCCGAAAAGGTCCCAGAACTGCGTGGGATTATCCCTGTACGCCCAATCGCTCTGGCCAATGTCGGCTGCGCGACCAGCAAAAATTTCATGGGTCTTGCTCTGGGCAGAACCCGCCATCGCCATCCCCGCCAAATCCCCCTTCACATCAGCAACAAAAGTCGGGACCCCTGCTGCCGAAAAGCCTTCGACCAGACCCTGCAGGGTAACGGTCTTTCCCGTACCAGTTGCCCCGGCAATCAGACCGTGGCGATTGGCACGTTTCAGATTGAGCGATTCGGGGCCATTGTTGCTTTTTCCGATAAAAATGCTGTCCATATTTGCCATCCCGCTCCTGAAAAATCCGTGGGTAGGACAACTACGGACCGCTGTGAAGGTCAAGTAAATCCTGCAATCCATTGCTAAATGCTGGTGTCAGCCTCGCCGAATCCCTTCATCGATAGCAGGGAATCATTCGTCGCAAATGGCCGATCCAGTCATTCCCCCGCAAGGTGGTTCGGCGTATTGAACAGTCATGGGTTTTGGAAAATTGCGACGGATACCGTCGGGCACATTATCAAAGAGAATAGCATGGGCGTCGTTGGCGGTCCTGATCCTGTCAGGCTGTGTCGCTGCCGACGTCCAATCGCCTGCTCCCAAACCGGCGCCGCAAAATGCCAAGACCTCGTCGAGACCGGTACAAGCACCGGCGCCCGGCCCAAGACCGGCAATGCCTGAACCCAAACGCCCCGCAGTTGGGCAGGCGCCCGAAGGCCTGGAAAATCTGATTAACGATCAATGGCGACTGTTCCCTGGCAAAACTGGCGTGGCAGTCATGCGTATCGACGGAGGCGGTTGGTTGCTCGGCAAGCGCTTGGGCGATATGTTTCCGCAGCAAAGCGTCTCTAAAACCTGGGTTGCGATGACAGTTCTCGATCTGGTCGATCAGGGAAAATTGCGTCTCGACCAGCCAGTGCGGATTACCCGCGACGACATCGCAGTGTTCCATTCTCCGATTCGTGAACGCGTCATTGCCAATGGCGGAATTGAAGAGAGTGTCCTCAGTCTGCTTCAGCAGGCCATTATGGGCAGCGATAACACCGCCAATGACTCGTTGCTACGTACTGCAGGCGGTCCGGAGGCTGTTAAGGCCTTTATCGCCCGGAAAAATTTGGGCGCGATCCGTTTCGGTCCTGGCGAGCGGGCGATGCAGAGCGCTATTGCCGGGCTTGAATGGCGGCAGGAATATGCAACCGGTCGTCGCTTTTACGCGGCCCGTGAAGCACTGCCATACGCCACGCGCAAAGCAGCACTTGACCGATACATTGCTGATCCTATCGACGGAGCGACGCCGGAAGCCATAGTTCGCGCTCTCAGCAGGCTCGCGAAGGGCGATCTTTTATCGCCATCTTCGACCCGGCTGTTACTCGAGACCATGTCGCGCACCACCAGCGGACCGAACCGCTTGAAGGCTGGTGTGCCTGCGGGCTGGCGCTTTTTGCACAAGACCGGAACCGGACAAATTCTGTCATCCGTGTCGACAGGCTATAATGACATCGGGATAATGACCGCTCCTGACGGAACGCGCTACGCGGTCGCCGTAATGATGGGCGATACGACGGCTTCGGTCCCCGAACGAATGGCGTTTATGCAATTTGTATCAAGGACCGTAGCGACCTATCACCAGCGGTAACGCCTTCAGCTATTTCTGTCGTTCGGATGTGAATTTAGCAGCTTCGTTATCCAGCTTCGCTGCCGCTTCATCGAGCGCTTTGGCATCTTCTGAGCTCACGCCACCCGAGCCGGGTTCATGTGATGTTTCGCCGCAGCCAGTCAGAAATGCCAGAATGATTGCAATTGGAATGGCCGCTTTCCTCATGCCTGGGTCAATAGCCTGCAATTGGGCAAAGAAAAAGGCCGCCCTGCAAGCAGGACGGCCCTTTCTGTTTTAGCGTAAGCTAAAGCGCGAATTACTTCGCAGCTTCCTTAGCAGCGTCTGCAGCTTCACCAGCCTTAGCAGCGGCGTCGGTTGCAGTTGCAGCAGCGTCGCCGGCCTTGTCAGCCATTTCACCAGCCTTAGCAGTTGCATCAGCGTCGGTTGCAGTTGCAGCAGCGTCGGTAGCAGCGTCAGCGCCTTCTACAGCAGCGTCAGCAGCTTCAGTGGTTGCTTCTGCAGTTGCATCGGTAGCTTCAGTGGTTGCTTCTTCAGCGCCTGAGCATGCAGCCAGACCGAGCGAAGCGGCGAGTACGAGAGATACAGCAATTTTCTTCATTTGGGAAAACCCCCTAGCAAAACTTATTGAAAAACCTGACAGGCACACAGCACCATGTGCAGCAATACCTGCGGCTCGTCCCTCTAGCCCCTTCATATTTTCATGGCAATCGGGTTTTTTGTCGGCACGCGACGATTGGACCTAGTTTTGCGGCTAACTCTACCAGAAAGGTAGAAAACACGGGGATTTCGAGCCGATTGACAAGATATAAAGAATTCTTTATATCTCATTCTATGATCGATTTGCTCAACATAACGCGTGCTCTAGCTGACCCGACGCGTTTGCGAATCGTTTTTCTGGTTCTTAAACTCGAGCTTTCCGTCGGCGAACTTGTGCAGATTTTGGGCCAAAGCCAACCGCGCGTTTCCCGCCATGTGAAGATATTGGACGAAGCCGGGATATTGGAACGCCGGAAAGAGGGCAGCTGGGTATTCATGCGGCCGGGCCCGGTGATGACCGATGGGAGGCTGGCTCCTCTATTTGCAAGTACTGATATCACGCAAGCCAGGGCCTTTCAGCGCGACTTGCTTAAGCTGGAAGAGGTACGAACAGCCCGAACCAATATGGCAGCTGCCTATTTTGAAGCCCATGCTAATGAATGGGACTCGTTGCGATCACTCCACGTGGCCGAATCGGAAGTCGAGGCGGCAATCGGAAAAATACTCTGCACTGAGCCATTGGGTATCGTTCTTGACGTGGGAACTGGCACCGGCAGAATGATGGAGCTTTTTGCCGATCATGCCCAACATTTTGTTGCATTGGATAGCAGCACGGAGATGCTCAGATTGGCGCGGGCCAAGCTCGCGAGCATAGATGCCGCCGCTGCCAAAAATGTCGATTTCATGCTCGGCGATTTCAATGCGCTACCACTTGATGACGCCGCGTTTGATACCGTTATCTTTCATCAGGTACTTCATTACGCGCAACATCCCGAAGGCGTCATCGCTGAAGCAGCGCGCGTGCTTGCTGCCAAGGGGCGACTGTTAATCGTCGATTTTGCTGTGCACGACCGGGAAGAGCTGCGGACGGTTCATGCGCATGCACGGCTCGGGTTTTCTGACGATTTGATAGCCAAGGCATTTCAAGCCAGCGGTGTACATCTGGCGCATCATGTCACGTTGGGCGGCGGTGAATTGGCCGTAAAGGTCTGGATGGGCCGGAAACACGGGCTGGCAGTGGCTGCGCCGAACAATAATTTGAGGATAGTCGCATGATACTCCCCTTGGCCCAGATGCAGGAAGCAAGCCGCGCTGTGGCAGCCCCTTTATTTGCTGGGCTTTCCGGCGACTGCGAGATTAGTTTCGAATTTTTTCCGCCTAAAACCGAGAAAATGGAAGAGCAGCTGTGGGACTCGGTGGTGACCCTAGCCCCGCTAGCCCCCCGCTTTGTGTCGGTGACATATGGTGCAGGTGGAACCACGCGGGAGCGGACGCATAATACCGTGGCACGGATCGCGCGCGAAACCGATATTCCGGCAGCGGCGCATCTCACCTGCGTCGAAGCATCAAAGGACGAAATTGCCGATGTCGCCAACGCCTATTGGGAAGCGGGCGTAAGGCACATTGTTGCCTTGCGCGGTGATGCGCCAAATGCGGACGGCAAATTTGTGCCGCACGCGCAAGGCTATGCCAGCGCCGCTGAACTTGTCGAGGGCTTGCGCAAACTACATCCGTTCGAGATTTCAGTGAGCGCCTATCCCGAAACCCATCCAGAGGCTCTGTCGGCCGCCACGGACATAGATTTCCTCAAACGCAAATTGGATGCAGGCGCGAGCCGCGCAATCACTCAGTTCTTCTTTGAGCCGGAAACTTTTTTCCGTTTCCGCGACGCCGTCGCGGCGGCGGGCATCGATGCAGAAATCGTTCCGGGCATTATGCCGGTATCGAATTTTGGAGCAATCGCACGTATGTCGAACATGACGGGCACGGCAATCCCGGCGTGGATGGCGCATTTGTTCCAAGGGCTGGACGACCACCCACCCGCGCGGCAACTGGTCGCTGCCACTATCGCCGCCGAAATGTGCCGCCGACTTTACGCAGGCGGCGTGCGCGATTTTCATTTTTATACGCTGAACCGCGCCGAGCTGTCCTACGCTATTTGTCATTTGCTGGGTAAGCGACCTGCCGTAATTGCGGAGGAGAAGGCGGCATGACCCATTCGACAGGCTCAGGGCGGACGGCGAGGGAGGAGTTTGCCGCGCGCGCCGCGCAACGGATATTGGTGTTCGACGGAGGCTATGGCACAGCCATTCAGGGCTATAAACTGACGGAGGCTGATTACCGTGGTTCGCTCGACGTAACGCATGACCAGAAGGGCAATAATGACCTACTGTCCATCACGCGCCCCGGTATCGTGAAGGCGATCCACAGCGCGTATCTTGATGCAGGTGCGGACATGATCGAAACCAACACCTTTAGCGGCACCAAGATCAGCATGGCCGATTATGGATGCGAGCATCTGGTGCGTGAGCTGAATCTCCAATCAGCCAAAATCGCACGCGAATGTTGCGATGAAGCCGAAGCAAAAGATGGCAAGCGGCGGTTTGTGGCTGGCTCGATTGGCCCGACCAACAAGACGCTCTCGCTTTCGCCGGACGTTAATGATCCCGGCTTTCGCGAGATTGATTTCGACTATCTCAAAGACGTCTATCGCGAGCAATGCGATGCGCTGATCGAAGGTGGCGTTGATTTTCTGCTGATTGAGACAATTTTCGACACGCTCAATGCCAAATGTGCTGCGATGGCGGCCCAGGAAGCGGCGGAGGCCTCGGGCCGCGACGTGCCGTTGATGATATCGATGACCATCACCGACATGGCGGGCCGCAATCTGTCTGGGCATACTGTCGAGGCGTTCTGGGCAGCGATCCGCCATGTGAAGCCGCTGACTATCGGGCTGAACTGTTCGTTTGGTGCAGATCTGCTGCGTCCGCATCTCGCGGCGCTGTCGAAGCAAGCCGACGCGCTGGTCATGGCTTACCCCAATGCTGGCCTGCCCAATGATCTGGCAGAATATGACGAACTGCCGGAAACGACTGCGCAACTTATTGGGCAGTGGCTCGATGACGGGTTGGTCAACATCGTTGGTGGATGTTGCGGCACTACGCCCGCCCATATAGCGGCAATCGCGAAAGCAGTCGAAGACCGCGCGCCGCGTGCAATTCCAACCGCTCCCATCGTGACCCGCCTCGCGGGCCTCGAACCCTTTGTCATGGCCGCCTGAGCCAGAAAAGATAATATGACCCAGAATTCGTCCCGTTTCGTCAATATCGGCGAGCGCACCAACGTTACCGGTAGCGCAAAGTTCAAGAAGCTGATCCTCGCAGGCGACTATGAAGCGGCGGTCGAGGTTGCGCGTGACCAGGTGGAAAACGGCGCGCAGATTATCGACATCAATATGGATGAAGGCCTGCTCGACGCACACGAGGCGATGACGACCTTCATTAAGCGCATTGCCGCTGAGCCTGATATTGCGCGCGTGCCGCTGATGATCGACAGCTCCAAATGGAGCGTTATCGAAGCCGGGCTCAAATGCGTGTCGGGTAAGCCGATCGTTAACTCTATTTCGATGAAGGAAGGCGAAGAAGCGTTCCTGCATCATGCGCGGCTGTGCATGGCTTATGGCGCAGCGGTCGTGGTGATGGCATTCGACGAAACCGGGCAGGCCGATACCAAGCAGCGCAAGGTCGAAATCTGCAAACGCGCCTATGATTTGCTCGTCGGCATCGGTTTTCCGCCAGAAGACATTATATTCGACCCCAATATCTTCGCGGTGGCGACTGGGATTGAAGAGCATAACAATTACGGTGTCGACTTTATTGAGGCTTTGAAGGAACTGCGCGTCCTGTGTCCGCATGCGCATTATTCGGGCGGGCTGTCGAACCTATCTTTCAGCTTCCGCAGCAATGAGCCGGTGCGCCGGGCAATGCACTCGATCTTCCTCTATCATGCGATCCCAGCGGGGCTCGACATGGCCATCGTCAATGCAGGACAGCTCGATATTTACGATGATATCGACCCTGAACTGCGCGTGGCGTGCGAGGAGGTCATCCTCAACCGCGACCCCGATGCAACCGAGCGGTTGATCACGCTTGCCGAGAAATATCGCGGCACCGATGTCGCGCAGGAAAAGGCCGAGGCCGAATGGCGCGGGTGGGAGGTCAAGAAGCGCCTCGAACATGCTTTGGTCAAAGGCATCGACGCGCACATCGTTGACGACACCGAAGAAGCGCGGCTCGCCATCAAGACCGCAGGCGGCCGCCCCATCGAGGTGATCGAAGGGCCGTTAATGGATGGCATGAACGTTGTCGGCGACCTGTTCGGATCGGGCAAGATGTTCCTGCCGCAGGTGGTCAAATCCGCGCGCGTGATGAAGAAAGCGGTCGCGCATCTCTTCCCCTATATCGAGGCTGAAAAAGAAGTTGGCGCCAAGGGCAAGGGCAAGATCATCATGGCGACGGTCAAGGGCGACGTGCATGATATCGGCAAGAATATCGTCGGTGTCGTGCTTCAGTGCAATGGTTTCGAGATTGTCGATCTGGGCGTGATGGTGGCATGGTCCGAAATCCTGAAAGCGGCGAACGAGAATGACGCCGACATGATCGGGCTGTCCGGGCTTATAACGCCGTCATTGGACGAGATGGTAACCGTGGCTGAGGAAATGCAGAAAGCGGGAATGACGATGCCGCTGATGATTGGCGGTGCCACGACTTCGAAAACGCATACGGCACTTCGTATCGAGCCAGTTTATTCCGGTCCCGTGATCCACGTCCTCGACGCATCGCGCGCAGTGGGTGTGGCCGGCACGTTGGTCAGCGACACGATGGCTGACAAGTTCGTCTCCGATACCCGCGCCGAATATGAACATATCCGCATTGCGCGTGCCGGCAAAACCGCCAAGCCGCTCGCCACGCTTGAGGAAGCCCGCGCCAATGCGTTTGAGATGGACGAGGCGTTGAAACCTGCCGCACCGCTCCAGCCCGGTGTTCATGCCTATGACGATTGGGATTTGGCGGACTTGCGCAACTATATCGACTGGACGCCATTTTTCCGCGCCTGGGAACTGCACGGCAACTATCCGGACATATTGACCGACCCCGTTGTCGGCGAAAGCGCAACCAACCTGTTCGCCGATGCCCAGGCGATGCTCGACAAAATCGTCAGCCAAAAATGGCTTCGCGCCAAGGGTGTGGCGGGGCTTTGGCCGTGCACGCGCAAGGGCGATGATGTTGTCATCCACCTTGACGATGAAAGCCATGTGCGGTTGCCGTTCCTGCGGCAGCAGGTCGCCAAACGCGAGGGCCGCGCCAATATGTGTCTGGCCGATTTTATCAGCCCGAACGGTGACTGGATCGGCGGCTTTGCAGTCACCACTGGCCATGGCATCGGCACGCATCTGGCGCAGTTCAAAGCCAATATCGACGATTATTCCGACATCATGCTCAAGGCGCTCGCCGACCGGCTGGCCGAAGCCTTTGCCGAACGCATGCACGAGCATGTCCGTAAGGACTTATGGGGCTATGCGCCCGACGAGCAGTTCACGATGGAAGCGCTGAATCGCGAGGAATATCGAGGCATCCGTCCCGCTCCCGGCTATCCGGCCTGCCCCGACCACAGCCTGAAACCAATCCTGTTTGATCTCCTTGATGCGACGCACAGGACGGGCATCACACTGACCGAGAGCTTCGCTATGCTACCGACGGCAGCAGTTAGCGGCTTTTACTTCGGCCACCCGCAGTCCGAATATTTTGGCGTCGCGCGGATCGGCGAGGATCAGGTTGCCGAATATGCACAGCGGCGAGGACTCGAGCTTGACCGTGCGCGGCAATATCTAAGGCCGAACCTCAACGAATAGTCGCTGCGCTGTCCCCCAAGGGGACGACGCGTTTCAGTGTTGGTTAATCGGCTGGATTGATAGCAACATCCCGCCTTAAACTGGCGGCAGACCTTGAAACAGGATCAGAGCCCATGAAGAAGACCTCGCTCCTATTGGCTATCACATTGTCCGCCGCTGCGTCGGCGCAAAATGCCGCGCCGTTCCAGAACGCCGAAACCGGCCGCTCTTATAGCAATCTGCAGCAAGCGGTCGATGCCATAGGCGAGGGCGAAGGCACCATCATCATCGCGCCCGGTACATTCCGCCAATGCGCCGTCCAGAAAGCGGGCGTGATTGCATTTCGTGCTTCGGTTCCCGGACAGACCATATTCGACAGCGCAACCTGCGAGGGCAAGGCTGCCCTGGTCCTACGCGGCGACGTGGCGAGTATTGACGGCATCATCTTCCAGAATATGCGTGTGCCCGACGCCAATGGTGCAGGGATCAGGCTGGAAAAGGGCGACCTGACCGTCACCCGCGCGATATTCCGCAACAGCGAGCAGGGAATATTGACCGCCGAGGACCGGACAGGTGAAATCCGGATCGACCAGTCGACCTTTTCCGGACTTGGCCGCTGCGACCGGGGTCTCTCCTGCGCGCACAGCATTTATATCGGCGAATATGGCGCGCTGACCGTTACCAATAGCCGCTTTGAGCGCGGCAATGGCGGGCATTATGTCAAAAGCCGCGCCGCGCGGGTGTCGATCACCGACAACGCCTTCGACGACACAAGGGGCAAAGAAACCAACTACATGATCGATTTGCCAGGCGGCGCGGTCGGCAGCATTGCGCGCAACATATTTGTGCAAGGGGCAAGCAAGGAGAATTACAGCGCCTTCATCACCGTGGCGCCCGAAGGCCGAACGCAGTCGAGCGTTGGCCTGTCGATCAGCGCCAATGAGGCGAGTATTGCGCCGGGTGTCGACCGCCAGACGGTGTTCCTCGCCGATTGGTCGGGTGACCGGATTGCGCTGGGTGCCAACCGGCTGGGTCGGGGGTTGAAGCCGTTCGAGAGGCGGCAGCCTTAGATTTACCGCCCCTGCGCGCGCCATCTCCGCACAACGCGCTCCAGTATCTCGGCTTCGCCGCCGGTTTCCTGCCACAATTGGCTGAACAGCGGATCTTCGGATGCAGGGCGTTTTTCTTCTTCGAGATTGTCGAGCGCGACGCGGATGGGGATGCTAACACCCTCGCCGCAGATGATACATTCGCGGTTGCGAAGCGCCGGGATGGAATCGAGGAACCCGCGCGCGCCTTCGGGCATGGCGGCGCGGACAAAGGCTTGGTCGCGGGCGTTGTTGAGGCGCAGCGAGATGATCGTGCCGCACTGCGACAGCACGCCTTCGGCCAAGTCGGATGGGCGCTGCGTGATCAGGCCCAGGCTGATGCCGTATTTCCGGCCTTCCTTGGCGATCCGGCTGAGAATCTTGCCGACCGACGATCCATCGGCGTTTTTCTCGTTCGGCACATAGCGGTGGGCTTCTTCGCACACCAGCAGCACCGGCCGGGTCTTTTCCTCACGCCCCCAGATCGCGAAATCGAACACGAGGCGCGACAGCACCGCCACCACGGTCGAGGTGATGTCCGAGGGCACGCCCGACACGTCGATGATCGATATCGGTTTGCCGTTGCCGGGCATGCGGAACACCTTGCCGATGAAATCCGCCATGGTGTCACCGACCAGCATCCCAGAGAACATGAACTGGTAGCGCGGATCTGCCTTGATTTCGTCAAGCTTGCCCTTGATCCGCATGAACGGCGCGGAGGATGTCGCCTTGTCGAGCTTGCCCATCTCGTCCTGAATGATGTTGCCGAGGTCGGACAAGAGATAGGGGATCGGCGAATCCACCGTGATCTTGCCCATCGTCTGCGCCAGGCGGTTTTTCGACCGCGCACCGAGCAGGCACTTGGCGAGAATATCGGCATCGACCTGGCGTTCATTGCCGCTGCCCGACAACAGCACTTCGCAATGCTCTTCGAAATTCATCAGCCAATAGGGCATCTGCAGGTTCGACACGTCGAGGATCTGCCCGGTCTGGCGGAACGCCGCGGAATATTCGCCGTGCGGGTCGATCATCACGATGTGACCCTTGGGCGCGGCTTCGCAGATGCGGTGCAGGATCAAGGCGGCGCTGGTCGATTTGCCCGTCCCGGTCGAACCGAGCAGCGCAAAGTGCTTGCCCAGCATCGCGTCGATATACAGCCCGGCGCGGATATCGCGGGTCGGGAACACCTTGCCGATGGTGATGCTGGCGCGGCCATCGCTGGCGTAAATCTGTTCGAGATCTTTGGTCGTGGCGGGAAAGCACATCGCGCCGGGCACCGGATACCGCGTCACCCCGCGTTTGAACCCGTGGATCCGCCCGGTCAGCTTTTCTTCGGCACCTTCGCCCAGAAAGTCGATATGGGCGATGATACCGCCTTCGGAGCGACGATCCTTGCGCTGGTCGCGGACGCTGGCGAGCAGCCAGGCTTCGCCGACGCGGATCTTGATCTGGCTGCCGACCTGTCCAGCCAGCGCGACCGAAGGATCCATATCCTCCATACATTCATTGAGGCGTTGCAGGTCGAGCGCAATCTGCGAACCCGAGCCCGAAACTTCGAGCACCACGCCAATCGGCAGGCGCGAGTTGTCGTGCCCATTGGCCGCGACGGCGGCAGTAAGCTCTGCCTGCCCGACCGGATTGGGACCCGTGGAACGTTCGAAATCCTGCCTGCCGTGATCGGTCATGTGCGCCTTTCCCTGCGCCGGTGTTGACACAAGGGAGAGGGATAGGGCGGGTTCGGTTAAAATCGGGTCAACAAATGCCGCAAACCTATCTCAGCTACGGGCGAACAACCGTCCGGCGAGCCAGCCCATGCCGAGCGATAGCGCAATTGCGCCAAGGCCATACAGGAACGACCAGCGCTGCGCGGCGCTGACCACCCGCCCTTCGAGCCCGGCCTTGACCACTTCGATCCGCGCCGTGCCGCTTGCCAGCACCCGACCGCTTGCAATCGCGAAGGTTTCCGCAGTGTAGCGCCCGGTGGTGACGTTGGAGGGCAGGTTGATGCGCGCCTGATACAGCACTTTCTCGCTGATGCTGACCCCGCCGGGGTTCTCCTGATACAGCCCCTGCTTGCGCCGCAGATCGACCAGCCCCTGCTTGAAGCGCGCCTGCTCTTCGGGCTCGATCTCGCCCGAGGGGCTCAATTGGATGAAATCGGTGCCAAGTTCGTAAATCGCCGCCGTGCGTTCATCGACGATATCGGCAATCGGGCGCGAGGAGACGACCGCGAAGAACGCCGGGGCGGAGCGGAAATCGCTTGAACCCGCGTTGGCCCAGATGCCGGCGATGCGTTCCTTTTCGCGGATGCGGATCGGCTCGGCCGGGCCTTTGAGCACCACCACGATGTCATATTCGCCGGTGCGCCCCGCACCCGCCGGATCGATCACCGCGCCGTAAAGCAGCAGCCGTGCCCCGGTGAAGCCCTGCCGCACCTCGATCAATGACTGGCTGACCGCGGGCACCAGCACCGGTTCGCGCTGAGCCGAAAGCGCGAGCCAGGCGAGAAGCGCGAAAGCCAGCCGCCCGCTCAAATTCATAAAGGCGCCACGGTGTAGATTTCGTCGGGCTGCACCCCAAGGCCGTAAAGCATCCTGAGCGCGATCACGAGCACCAGCGCGGCGAGCGCGAGGCGCAGATATTCGGGCCGGGCTTTCAGCGCGATCTGCGTGCCGAACTGCGCGCCCAGCACCGATCCCAGCAGCAGCAGCCCCGCCAGCACCAGATCCACCGCCTTGGTGGTGAGCGCGTGGGTCATGGTGGTGACCATTGTCACGAACAGGATCTGGAACAGCGAGGTGCCGACCACGACATTACCGCTCATCCCCAGAATATACAGCATCGCCGGCACCAGCAGGAACCCGCCGCCGACCCCCATCAGCATCGTCAGCACGCCCACCGCCAGCCCCAGCAGCATTGGCGCCAGCGGCGAGATATACAGGCCCGAGGCATAGAACCGCCAGCGATAGGGCAGGCTCGCCACCAAGGGGTGGTGGCGGCGTTTGCGCACCGGGGCTGCGACCTTGCCCAGCAATCCGGGCCTGAGCGAGGTTACCGCTTCGCGCAACATCAGCGTTCCGATTGATCCCAGCATCACCACATAAAGGATACTGATGACGACATCGATCTGCCCGAATGATTGCAGCACCCGGAACAATACCGCGCCGATCAGCGCGCCGATGATCCCGCCGCCGACCATCACGCCGCCCATGCGGTAATCGACGCCCTTGCGGCGCGAGTGGGCGAGCACGCCCGACACGCTTGCGCCCGTCACCTGCGTGGCGGCCGAGGCGGCGGCGACCGTCGGCGGGATGCCGTAGAAGATCAGCAGCGGCGTCGTCAGAAACCCGCCGCCAACCCCGAACAGCCCCGACAGGATGCCCGTCAACCCGCCCAGCAGCACAATATAGAGGCCGTTGACCGAGAGATTCGCGATGGGCAGGTAAACGTCCATGCTCAGCGATTAGCCCAGCGGCACAGGCGATGAAAGCCGCGCTGAACACGCATCCACTTTCCAATTGGTCATGACGGGCTGACGCGGGGCGGGGCGGGCGGTCTGCGGTTCGCGCCAGCGAACCCGAAGATCAGAACCGCGTCGAGAGTGTCACCGCCGCGCCCGAACCCGGGCCGGCATCGCCTTCCACGCGCTCGCGCCAGTCGAGCGAGACGCGGGCCGGGACCTCGCCCAGCGTCACATCAATCCGCATCGTCGGGCCGAGATCGACCCGGTGCGCGCCCTCCTGCGCCCCGCCCCATGCGCCCGCCCCGAGGCTGAGGCGCATGGCATTGTCGGTCAGCTCCGTGACCTGATCGACCTCGCGGGTGAGGCTCGCCTGGCCGTCGGCGAACAGGGTCGCGTCGGTGCCTCCGACCCAGCCGGCCTGGGCATAGGTCTCAAGCCGCGTGCCGAACGGCAGTTCGAGCGGGGGAATCTCGGTCACGGCATAGGCCGAAGGGCGCGTCTCGGTGCGGAACGCGCCGTCGGTGACGCGCACCTCGCCGAACACCCGCACCGGCACGCGCGGCAGAGGGCGGGCCGAAGCCCCCAGCGCCAGC
>JBGSPK010000004.1:0-6487 GCA_041738665.1 Sphingorhabdus sp.
AACACTCGCTGAAAGAGCAAGAACAGAAATTGCCCCAAGGCTACGTAACAATATCACATTCATGCTGTTCTATTGGTATCCCGTTTGGCCGATGCAAAGCGTTACTAGACTCTGCTCCGGCCAACGGTTGCATAAAGAAGATAAAATGACGCAGCGCTGAACGGACCGGCCGATCAGTTGTTATTCTGCCGGTCCAGAAAGCGCGGAATGTTCAAACCACCCGCTGCGCCGCCATCCTTATCTTCAGGTTGATCCTCGTCGGACCGAGTAAGCCCCCGTGACAGGTTCGACATCCGTTCAAACAGCGTTCCTCCAGTCGAGATCCGCGGTGCCGGACGCTCCGGTGCTGGTGTCACATCTGCAGGTTCATCGCCCTCTACGCCATCGGCGGCGGATGCCATCTGCGCATCGCCCAGTTCAAGAAGGTCGTGATCCGCATTTTCATCGCCCGCAGCGGCGGTTTCAGCAGTCCAAGGTTCGGAAGCAGTTGTTTCTTCCTCAACTGAATCATCGGCCACAAAATCGCTGCCAAGTTCCAGACTATCGTCGTCTGAAACGGCTACTTCAGGTTCAGCTAACGGCTCTTCAACAGCTTGTGCTGGCTCATTCCCGAACAGCGACGATGCGGCACTCGGTGCCGGTTCCGCAACAGGCTCAGCCTGACGGCTGAAAGCGAATGGACGCGTTGCATGCGCGCTAGGCGAGGCTACCGAGCCATCATTATCGATGCCGGTAGCAACGACCGAAACGCGGATCTTGCCGTTAAGATTTTCGTTGAATGCCGATCCCCAGATGATGTTGGCATCGGGGTCGACCAGTTCGCGAATATGGTTTGCGGCCTCGTCGACTTCCATTAGGCGCATATCTTCGCCGCCGGTAATCGAGACGATGACGCCCTTTGCCCCTTGCATCGACACGCCGTCCAGCAGCGGGTTGGCAATTGCCTTTTCAGCAGCTTCGAGCGCACGACCGTCACCTTCAGCTTCGCCGGTGCCCATCATTGCCTTGCCCATTTCGTGCATGACCGAACGAACATCTGCAAAATCGAGGTTGATGAGGCCGGGCATAACCATCAAATCGGTGATGCCACGCACACCCTGTTGCAACACTTCGTCAGCGAGCAGGAAGGCTTCCTTGAAAGTGGTATTCGGATTGGCAACCAGGAACAGATTCTGGTTCGGAATAACAATCAGCGTATCAACATGTTGCTGCAGTTCGGTAATTCCCGAATCGGCCGAACGCATGCGGCGCGAGCCTTCGAAAAGGAACGGCTTGGTCACAACGCCGACAGTCAGGATGTTCATTTCGCGCGCGGCTTTGGCGATAACCGGCGCAGCGCCGGTCCCCGTGCCACCGCCCATGCCGGCAGCGATAAAGCACATATGGCAACCGGCGAGCGCAGCCTTGACCTGCTCGATAGTTTCCTCCGCAGCAGCACGTCCCACTTCCGGACGCGAGCCTGCACCGAGCCCTTGCGTGATATCGGGACCAAGCTGGATGCGATATTCCGCAGGAGACGCGTTGAGCGCCTGCGCATCGGTGTTAGCGACGACAAAATCGACACCTTCAACCTTTGCACCAATCATATTGGCGACAGCGTTTCCGCCAGCTCCACCAACGCCGATAACGGCGATTTTCGGCTTCAATTCGTCAACCACTGGTGGACCGATATTGATGCTCATGACTTTATCCCCCTAGCCTCTTTGGCTTGTTAGAAAATTTTAACGCTTCTTACACAAAAGCAAACGCGCCACACTCGAAAATTAACCTTTTTGCACAGCTTTCTGTCAAAAATTCTCACGAATTGCCCGTTTTATGCGTTCAATCAAGCTGGGCATCGCACCAGACATCTGATCGCCGCGCAAATCATAACCTGATTTAAGGTCGACGCGCTCCGACGCGGCGTAATGAATCAAGCCAACGAGCGTTGAAAAAGCAGGACCGGAATGCGCATCGGGTATACCGCTAAGGCCAGAGGGGCGACCAATACGTACTGTCCGGCCGAGGGCGCCCTGCATATGCTCGGCGATACCTTTCAATTCCGCGCCGCCGCCAGTCAGCACAATCTGGTGACTGGACGGCCCGCTAAAGCCGAGGGTTTTGAGCGCTTGCCCTATTTCAGTGACAATGCCGTCTACGCGCTGGCAAACCACCGCATTCAATTGCGCCTTGGTGATGCGGGGCGTATGTGCGCCAGCCTCATTCCCATTCTCGTCGGGGCCGACTTCGAGTATTTCCTGATGGTCACGCGGGCTGGTGAGCGCAGAGCCGTGGAAACATTTCAACCGCTCCGCCTGCGCACGGCGGATGCCGAAGGTCGAGGCGATGTCGTCGGTGATGTCCGACGCGCCTTTCTGGATGGTTTCAAGCCCGACCAGCATTCCTCCGATGAAAACCGATACGTTGGTTACCGCCGCGCCAAATTCGACAAGCGCAACGCCGAGTTCGCGTTCTTCAGAAGTCAGGCATGCCAGACCCGTTGCAACCGGTGCAACAACAACGGATTCGACATCGAGATGTGCTGCGCGCGCCGTCATGTCGATGTTACGCACCGGGGACTGGTCGGCGAGCACCACATGAATATCGACGCCCAAGCGGTCGGCATGCAATCCTACCGGATTGGCAACGCCACCGACGCCATCCAGCGAATATAGAGTGGGCTGGATATGAAGAGGCATCTTTCCGCCCGTGTGGATATTCGCGCGTCCCGCCTGCAAAAGCTGATCGACATCATCCTGTGTGATCCGGTCGCCGCCCAACTCGATTTCCACCGGCGCCAGCAAGCTGTCGAGGCCGCCCGACGACATTCCCACCCAAACCCGGTCAATGTTGATGCCTGCAATGCGCTCGGCCTGCTCAACTGCATGGCGTACAGACAGTTCGGCTTGCTCAATATCGGCGATGCAGCCACGCGTCACGCCTCGGCTCTCGCGCTGCCCGGTGCCTAAAACAAGAAGTTCACCACTGTCGGTTTGCCCTGCAATCAACGCAGAGACCTTCGAAGAGCCAATATCAATGGCAGAGATTAGTTTTTCAACGCGCGCAGCTTTCATACGTCTTTGCCTCCGTCTTTTGCGGAGACCTCATTACTCTCGGCTTTCGCAGGCTCTGCTTTTGGTGCCTTGCGGAAATAGGCGCGATCTGGATCGCGCAAGTCGAAATGGATGAGGTCGCGCCCGAGCAGGCGGTGGATACCATCCATGCGTGCAAAGTTCAGCAACGCTTCCGCAGCAGCCCGCTCGCCCTCTGGTAACGCCAAAGTCTCCCCGGTTTTAAAACGCAAATCCCAGCGGCGATTGCCGATCCAGCTTGCTCCTGTAACCTGCGCCTTCAATGCAGTCGCATTATCCAAGAGTTCATTGAGCGCGACCGCATGGCGATTGGCGTCGGTACCATTCAGAACGGGTAACTCACCAGCATCCGCGGCTTTTACATGTTGCAGGACGATGCCCTCCGCATCGATCAGCGAATATTTGCCGTCGCGTTGCCAGACCGCTGCCGGTTTGCGTTCGATGATTTCGACAGCCAATGTGTCGGGCAAGCGCCTCGAAACGCGCGCATCCTTGATCCAGCCATACTCAAGCAGGTCAGCGCGCACCTTGTCTATGTCAACCAATGGCATGGCGCGGTCCTTTTCGGCCAACACCAGCTCATAGACTTTCAGCTGATCGACGCGTTCCATTCCAGTCACTTCGACCCGCTGCACCTGAAAACCAGCCTTTGCCGCGAGCTCCGCATATTGCTGGTGCGCCGCCGCAATCAGTCCGAACCATTGCGCCGCTGCCAACGCTAGCACTGCCAACGCTGCAACCACGACCCATGTTATCGCGCGCTGAATGTCCTCTTCTGAGAAAGGCAGCGTACGCAGCAGGCGGTCGATCAAAGATATCTGGCGCACCTTCTGGCGCGGCGTCGGTGCCTTTGCCCTCCGCTTTGCGGGCGACTTCCGGGTGGCGGTTGCCATTACGCCAGCGCCTCTTTTACGATGATATCTACCAGATGCTCATAGCTAATACCGACATATCGCGCCTGTTCGGGTACAAGGCTAAGCGCGGTCATGCCCGGTTGGGTGTTAGTTTCGAGCACAAAAATGCCGTCAAGGCCTAGTTCGTCATCCCACCGATAATCGGTCCGCGACGCGCCTTTGCAACCGAGCAGACGGTGCGCCTTCAGCGCCGTGTCGAGCATGAACGCCTCGACATCTGCGGGGATTTGCGCCGGACAGATGTGCTCGGTCAGTCCATCAGTATATTTGGCGTCGAAATCATAGAAACCGCTTTTGGGCTTGAGTTCAGTAACCGCCAGCGCCTTGTCACCCAATACCGCCACAGTAAGCTCGCGCCCTTTGATAAAGGGTTCGGCGAGTAGCGTACCGAATTCCTGCCAAGGCCCTTTGGCATCGCGCGAGATGGGATTGCCGAAGTTGCTGTCGGTTTTAACAATGGCGACCCCGACCGAGCTACCCTCGTTTATGGGCTTCAGAACATAAGGCCGGGGCAACGGATCGCCGATGTAAAGGCTCTCGCTTTCGACAATCGCTCCCTTGGGCATAGGAATACCTGCGGGCACCAGCCGCTGCTTGGTCAATTCCTTGTCGATGGCGATCACCGAAGTAACCATCCCGCTATGGGTATATTTGATGCCCATCAAGTCGAGCATTCCCTGCACGCTGCCGTCCTCACCGGGAACGCCGTGCAGCGCGTTGAACACGACATCGGGGCGCAATCCGGCGAGCACCTGCGCAACATTGCGGTCCATATCGACGCGAGTGACTTTGTAGCCACCTTTTTCGAGTGCGTCGGCAACACCATTGCCGCTCATCAGCGACACCGGCCTTTCGTTGGACCAACCGCCCATTAGTACTGCGACGTGGATTTGACCGGTCACTTACTTTTCCCCACGCGCGCTTGTTTGGCGCTCCCGGCATAAATGCCTACGCGCTGTATTTCCCAATGCAACTCTATGCCAGATTTTGCCTTCACGCGGGCACGCACCTCGTCGCCGAGTGCTTCGATATCGGCGCTGGGTGCATCGCCGGTGTTGATTAGGAAATTCGTGTGCTTTTCCGAAACCTGTGCGCCGCCGACTTGTAAGCCTCGGCAACCGGCTTCATCGACCAGTTGCCAAGCCTTGTGACCCTCGGGATTTTTGAACGTAGATCCTCCGGTTTTCGACCGTAGCGGCTGCGATGCCTCCCGCGAAGCACTGATGCGGTCCATTTCCGCCTGGATAGATTCGGGTTCACCCGGCCTCCCGCGAAAGCGCGCGGCGACTACAATCACGCCGTCCGGCAATTCGGAGTGGCGATAGCTATAACGCAATTCGCTAACCGCAAGCGTCACCATTTCGCCATTGCGCATCACGACATCGCAATCGACCAATATGTCCTTCACCTCGCCGCCATAGGCTCCACCGTTCATGCGAACAAAGCCGCCGACTGTGCCCGGAATCGAACGCAGAAATTCAAGCCCCGCAATGCCATTGTCGCGTGCGGTCGAAGATACCAGAATCCCCGACGCTCCGCCACCGCAGTTCAGGACAAGATCGCTCGCCAATTCAACCTTACCGAATGCCTTGCCTAATCGGACGACGACCCCCGGAACGCCGCCATCGCGAACGATAAGGTTTGAACCTAAACCAAGCGCCATGACCGGCGTGGCGGGATTGAGGTCGCGTAAAAAACCCTGCAAGTCGGCAATATCTTTTGGCTCGAACAGCCATTCAGCAGAACCACCCGATTTGAACCAAACCAGCGGCGCAAGCGGTGCGTCATGCGTCAGCTTGCCCTGAACTTGGGGGATCGTCGCAACACTCATCCGCGCGCAGCCTTTATCGCATCGGCAAGGCCAGCCGCCCATTTGGTAATGTCCCCCGCGCCAAGACAGACAACCATGTCCTTGTCCTGCACAATGTCAGCAAGTTTCTGTGCCAAGTCGCTGGCATCCGATACAATCGCGGCGGAACGATGCCCACGCGCCTTTATGCCATTTACGAGAGCGTCCGAATCTATACCCTCAATCGGTGCTTCGCCAGCGTGATAGACCGGCGAGATAAAGACCATATCGGCATCGTTGAAGGCTTGCTGGAAATCATCCATATGGTCGCGCAGGCGGGTAAAGCGATGCGGCTGCGCCACGGCAATTACGCGCCCCTGAGCACCTTCGCGCGCGGCCGACAGCACTGCGCGGATTTCAACGGGATGGTGGCCATAATCGTCAATGATCGTGACGCCTTCCACTTCACCTACTTTGGTGAAGCGGCGCTTGACGCCACCAAATTTGTCGAAGCCATGCGCAACTGCCTCGTCGCTCATCCCCATTTCAAGGCCGACTGCGATAGCAGCGAGCGCGTTCTGCACATTATGCCGACCCGGCATTGGCAGCTCTATGCCTTCGATAGTCCGCTGCGAACCATCGCGTGACCGCACAACGACATCGAAGCGATTGCCGCCCGGATGCGGCGTTACATTCTCGCCGCGTATATCGGC
>JBGSPK010000080.1:0-4858 GCA_041738665.1 Sphingorhabdus sp.
CAAGCGCATGCAGCTTTCGGCCACAGGCCCTGCCACCGTCAAAGCTGGTGATATCGCTGTTTCGGGTGACATTGTTGTGATGAACCCCGACCTCGTCATCTGCCATCTCGATGACGGCGCAAGCTTCAACATGGAAATCACCGCCGACAGCGGCAAGGGCTATGTTCCAGCTGTTGCGAACCGTCCTGCAGACGCGCCAATCGGTCTAATCCCTGTTGATTCGCTGTACAGCCCGGTTCGCCAGGTTGCCTACAAGGTCGATAACGCACGTATCGGACAAGAGCTCGATTACGACAAATTGAGCCTGACTATCGAAACCGACGGCACCGTAACTCCAGAAGACGCCGTGGCTTATGCTGCGCGCATCCTTCAGGACCAGCTGCAGGTATTCGTCCACTTCGAAGATTCAATGGCAGCTTCTTCGCCGATGATCGGCATGGCGGCTCCTTCGGCTTCGTCGGAAGAATCGGACGCGAACCAGCTCAACCGTTATCTTCTCAAGAAGGTCGACGAGCTCGAACTGTCGGTTCGCAGCGCAAACTGCCTGAAGAACGACAATATCATCTACATCGGCGACCTCGTCCAAAAGAGCGAAGCCGAAATGCTGCGTACGCCAAACTTTGGCCGCAAGTCCTTGAACGAAATCAAGGAAGTGCTGTCATCAATGGGTCTGCGTCTTGGCATGGATATTCCTGGCTGGCCGCCAGAAAATATCGAAGAAATGGCCAAGAAGCTTGAACAAGAGCTTTTGGGCTAAAAGCGATCTGGGCCAAAGCGCAGCTTTGGCCCAATATAAAGGGCAAAGGCTCCCCCTCAAGCGGGCCGGGATCGGGCTACCTCATACGGGCCCCCTACGAACGAAGGAATGAAATATGCGCCATAAAGTTGGCCACCGTAAGCTTCAACGCCCTACTGCGCACCGTAATGCAATGCTGCGTAACATGGCGGCGTCGCTCATCAAGCATGAGCAAATCAAGACCACATTGCCAAAGGCCCGCGAACTGCGTCCCTATGTCGAAAAGCTGATTACTTTGGCGAAAAAGGGTGGCCTGTCCAACCGTCGCCTCGCGATGAGCCGTTTGATGGACGACACGCAGCTGGTCAAATTGTTCGACACGCTTGCTGCGCGCTATGAAGGCCGTGACGGCGGTTACACCCGCGTAATCAAGGCTGGTTTCCGTGGCTCAGATGCTGCACCAATGGGCGTCATTGAACTGGTTGACCGTGACGTTTCGGCCAAGGGCCAAGACAGTGGTCCGGTTGAAATGATAGACGACGACGGCGAATAAGCCAGTCTCGTTTTAAGAGTTAAAAAGGGCGGTATCCGAGAGGGTGCCGCCTTTTTGTTGTTTCAAACACTCGCCGGATTTTGCCGTGCGGACGCATATCTTAGTAGCAAGCCTGATAGAAGGAATGGAACCGCAAAGCCTGCTATGAGCAGGATGCTATAAGATTGCCCTTTCTGATAATTGGAGGCTATGCATCTAGCGTGGCGGGGTGAGCGGCATGAGCGGGGCATGAGCATTTGGTGAAAAATGAAATCGGGTAGTTTTCGCTTCGACCGCTTCACGCTCGACGTGAGCGAGAGGATGCTGCGCCGCGACGGAGCCGCGCTTGATGTCAGCAACCGCTATTTCGATGCTCTTACTTTGCTCGTTAGCGAAGCTGGCGGGCTGGTATCGAAGGACCGCTTCATGGATGAAGTCTGGCGCGGGGTGCCAGTGACTGACGAAGCGCTGACTCAGTGCATTCGCGCCCTGCGACGCGAATTGGGTGATGATGCGGCCCGGCCGCGCTTTATCGAAACGGTGCCCAAGCACGGGTACCGATTTATTGCCACCGTGGAGGGTGCAGGGGCGCGCGACGTCGCTGCACCGGCCATAACAGACCATCGTTGGCGCGACTTTTTTGCGCTTGCTGGAGCGGGCGTCGTCGGTGGCGGCTTGGCTGGATTGCTTGGCGGGATATTTTATGGCTTTGCCGGAGCGGCGCAACCTTTTGCTCCCGGCATGGGCGCGGCGTCCATCGTGTTGGTGCTGACCGCAGTGTCGGTCCTCATTGCGCTGATCGGTGCGGCCGGAGTTAGCCTCGGCATAGCTGCCGGCCGCTTGGTGAATGCCAATGCTTGGCAATGGACTGTTGGTGGCGGCGCGCTTGGCGGGTTGTTCGTGGGCGGTATCGTCAAGCTGCTCGGTCTCGATGCGTTCAACCTGCTTTTGGGGCAATCGCCGGGCAACATTACTGGCGCGCCGGAAGGGGCTGTGCTCGGCGCTGCCGTCGGCTTGGGCGAATGGTTGAGCAACCGGGTCGAGGGAACATTCTTCCGCAAGTTACTACCCGCCGCCCTTGCCGGTGCCATAGCGGGGGCTGCGATACCCGTGATGGGTGGCCGGTTACTTGGCGGCAGTCTTGCGTTGCTGTCGGACGTGCTTCCGCAATCGCGTCTCCGGCTTGACCAGATCGGCACAATCTTCGGCGAAGATCGCTTTGGCCCGATCAGCCAAGTCGTCACCGGAGCGATAGAAGGAATGCTGTTCGCTGCCTGCATTGCCGCCGCGATGTTGCTAGCGCGGCGGCAATTGGCGGATTAGCCTATCAAGCGAGCGTACGCACCTTCGGCTCGCGGTCGAAATGGCGAAGTTTTGCCGCAGCAATGAACTTTGCGCTCAGGTCGGTTATGCCTTCGTCGGGTTCGACACGGGCCTTATCTAGCAACGGCTGCGCGGCATCATTGGCCCCGATCGCTTTCAAGTGAACAAACGCGTTGGCGACGAAATCTACCGCCGCGCTCTCCTTCAGCAGCATTTCGGTGCCAGCGTCTGACAGCACCAAAGCCACAGCATCGAACAATTGCGACGGCGTTCCTGCGAGCTGACCATCGGCCTTGCGAATCGACCCATCGGCCAGCTTCGCGCCGCCGACCTTGGGCGCGATCAGGACGGTTTTGCCCTTCGCCTTGGTGATTGCAGCGACGACAGAGTCGATCTCAGCGCCGTCAGACCCATCGGCATAAAGGATACCGACGCTGCGGCCTTCCAGCGTTTCCCTCATATTCTTCTGGATCGATAGCGCGGGGCTCGGGTCCATATCGACCGGTTCGCGCGCCGCTTTGGCTTTGGGGGGCAACTTGATGCCGAGACCATCGGCAACGCGCTGCGCTAGCTCTTCATCCACATTGCGCAGATTGCCAACCATACGCGGCGGCACCTGATTTAGTTGGCCGACCTTGGACAATTCAAACGTGAATGAAGATGCCACATGTGCGCGCTCATTATCGGTCAACGAAATCCAGAACTGTCGCGCCTGGCTGTAATGGTCGGCAAACAACTCGGCGCGGACCCGCAATTTGTCGCCGGTTTCATCATCACCAGTCGGTGTGGTGGTCGACGCGAATCCCGTCATCGGGCATTCACGCCCGCCGCCTTCCTCGCCATGTTCAGCCAGGCTGTTCGGTTCGTAATTGGCGCGGCCTTTCGGGACGTTCATCTGCATCTGGCCGTCACGCTGAAAGTTCATCACTGGACATTTCGGCGCGTTGATCGGCAACTGATGGAAATTGGCGGTCCCCAATCGTGATTTCTGCGTGTCGAGATACGAAAACAGGCGTCCTTGGAGCAGCGGATCGTTCGAGAAATCAACGCCGGGTACGACATTGCCCGGACAGAAGGCGACCTGCTCGGTTTCAGCGAAGAAATTGTCCGGATTG
This sequence comes from Sphingorhabdus sp., assembly GCA_041738665.1. Taxonomy (GTDB): domain Bacteria; phylum Pseudomonadota; class Alphaproteobacteria; order Sphingomonadales; family Sphingomonadaceae; genus Sphingorhabdus_B. The sequence goes on from JBGSPK010000080.1 coordinate 3,707, forward strand.
CGATCAAGCACCATCCGACCGATGATGCGTACAGGAATGTCTTCTTCGGGAATGATCTTGGTCGGGTCGAGCACGTCATAGGGCTGCGCGTCGGCGAATTTGCGGTCGAACGCCTGAATGCCGAGCTCCCATTCTGGAAAGTCGCCGCCGTCGATGGCTTCGTACAGGTCGCGGCGGTGATAATCATTGTCGGCTGCTTGCAATTTCAAAGCTTCGTCCCAGACGGTCGATTGAAGGCCCAGCTTTGGTTTCCAATGGAATTTGACGAAGGTCGATTTGCCAGCCGTATTGACCAACTGGAATGTATGGACGCCGAAGCCCTCAATCATCCGCAACGAGCGCGGGATCGTGCGGTCGGACATCGCCCACATCAGCATATGCGTGGTTTCGGGCATAAGCGACGCCCAATCCCAAAAGGTATCATGCGCACTGCCCGCCTGCGGATAGCCGCTGTTGGCCTCCATCTTAACCGAGTGAACCAGATCTGGGAATTTCATCGCGTCCTGAATGAAGAAGACAGGGATATTGTTGCCAACCAGATCCCAATTGCCTTCTTTGGTGTAGAATTTGACCGCAAAACCGCGCACGTCGCGCGGGGTGTCGACCGAGCCGGCACCACCCGCGACGGTCGAGAAACGCGTAAAGACCGGGGTCTTTGTGCCCTTAACGAACAACGCTGCCTTGCTCAGGCCCGAGATATCATCGGTCGCCTCAAAATAGCCATGCGCCGCAGAACCGCGTGCGTGGACGATCCGCTCGGGGATACGTTCATGGTCGAAATGGAATATCTTTTCGCGCAGTACGAAATCTTCAAGCAATGTCGGCCCGCGCGCGCCAGCTTTCAGACTGTTCTGGTTGTCGGAAACCCGAATGCCCTGATTGGTGGTCAGATGCGCTTCTGCGCTGGAATGATCGCCCTTGTCGGGCACCTGTTGATGTGTTTCGCCGCCCACACCTTGTTTTATTTGAAAAGGTTCGGTCTTCGCCATATTCCATCTCCGATAAGTCATTCCGGAAAAGTCCGGGGGCATAAGAGACGAAACCCGCCGCAACCCAAAAAGTTGCGGCGATGGAGCATTCGACCAACCAACGACATTTTCTTGCGGACGACCGACCGAATATATTGGCTAAGCACCAAGGACGCTCTACGCA
>JBGSPK010000087.1:0-8944 GCA_041738665.1 Sphingorhabdus sp.
TGCGACTTGTTCGGCATAAGTTTGATGACCGCCTTCATCCGGTGCAAATCCCTTGGCCATGACCCATATCGATTTGCCTTCAAGCTGCATAAGTGGCGAACTTTCCGTAAACACGCCGGTAGGACAGGCCCAACAGCAAAACGAACAGGCTGCTTTGCAGCAGTGCATGTATCCCCGCACCGTTTACGCCGAGCTTCCAAAGGCACAGGACCAGAATCGGAAGCATGCCAAGATTGCAAAACAGATTTATCGTTGCGCTGCGGTCCGGAAAACCAAATGCCGTCAATGCAGCGGACAAGGTCGGAGCCGCGGTCAATATCGCCGAGGCAAAACCAATCATGATTAGCAAGTCGCCAGCGATAGCAAACTCGGCTCCACCCAGCAGTTTCAATATCTGCTCGGAAAAGACCAGAAACAATATGGCGACCACTGCTGCAGCCATAGCCACCGTCAAAATGCTCTTGCGGACGGTTTTATGCGCTTGCTCATATTGCCCCTCAACCGCCAGCTTGGCGATCACCGAATAGCTTGCCTGGCTCAACATTTGTGCGGGCTGGACCAATACGGCGCTTGCGCGCTGTGCAAGAACAAACAGACCCGTAGCAACGGGCCCGAGCATCCACCCGATTATCAGCGGCGTCGCCTTGGGCGCGAGATCTCGCAAGGTAAGGTCGACATTGGTGATGCCGACAAACCGGATCAGGCCGGCATTGTCACCATATATGGCTCTGGCAGCGCTCGGCGCGCTCGATATCCAGCCCTTTTGACGGGCGACAACATAGGCCATGATCCACATGGATAGACCTTCAAGCAGCGCGGCCACCAGCCAGACCCACAGGAAACCAACGAGGCCTGCACCGATCCACCAGAGCATAGCAACGCCGATCAGCCGGGCAACTGGCATCACCGCCTGTTGAATGCCAATCAGATCGAACCGGTTGGCAAGCTGAAGCATCCCTTGAGGTGTTGTTCGTACTGTTGCCAGAACCGCAAATGCATATAGCGGCACAAATTGCGCAGCGGTGCCGTTCAGTTTTAGCAAATCTGCCGCCCACGGCGACAACAGGATTGCGCAGCTTATGGCGAGCGCGGCCATTCCGAGCTCGATCATTGCGAGCAACCGGACCAACCCCCAAAAGTCGTGATAGTTAGACGCTTGCAGCGACTGGGCACCAAATCTGACAATCCCGTGGAAGCCGGAAAGCGCCAGCAGTGTGCCGAAAAAAGTAACATAGGCATGAACCAGATTAAGGGTGCCATAATCGCTGACACCCAATATGCGCGTGACCATGGCTAGGTAGATCAGGCTGGTAATCCCGGCCACTGCCTTGCCGGACAACAGATGTCCCATATTGCCCATAACCCGCCGAAACGGGGACTGCGCCGCAAGCTGGTGGTCGGCACCCGGTTTGCTCATGCCACACCGCTTTCGGAATCTTGCATGAACGAAATTATGGCTTTGGCGGCTCGCGTCGATGCGGCTTCGGGCGTTACCGAGAAGCTGTCATGAAGCAGCTGGGTCTGATTGGCCAAGTACGAGCCGTGACTGGAAAAGCTATTGTCTACGGCGTCGATGATCCCATCCGAGCTCGTTTTAACAGGGCCCGCAGTCCAGTGCCGGTAGTTTGGATCACCCTGCCAGTTGGTATCATGTGCATCCAGAAATAGACAAGGTCTCGGGCGGTTCAAAAATTCGTAAACCTGGCTGCTGACATCGCCCAGATACAGGTCAGCAGCGTTGGTGTAGGTCATGTCGGTACTTGCAGGGCTGCCCAGATCGATATGCATGTGCGGTGCGGCAAAATAACGGTGCTCAGGCTTTCGGGCATAAGCGATCGACAGCCTGTCAATGGTAACGGTCCACGGCCGCGCGAACAGCATGACATGCGGGGCGAATATCAGATTATATCTTTTGCTCTGGTAAAATTGCTCAAGCACCTGCGCGCCAAACCGAAACCAGCTCGACAGATGCGGAGAAGGGTGCGGGTTGTAAAGGACCGTCTTGCGCCCGGGATCGGCGAACAGCGGTTTGTGCTCGGGTGAGACTATGTCGAACTTTGCATATCCGGTTATCCGGATTTTCTCCGATGGAACGCGCGCATCGCTGATAAGACGGTCGCGTATTTTCTCGCCCGAAACCAGAATAAGATCGAATTCGGCGCTTTCCGGATTGAAACCGATGGCCCGGTCACCGGCCCCATGACGGGTGTGAATGAATTTCAGATGCTCAAGCCCATAGCGGGTTTTGAGTATCAGGCTTGATTTTTCCGATACCACCAATGCGTCGAAAGCCCGGAAGAAATCCAGATTGTCACGGTATATCAGGAGCTTTCTTGCTGGAATAATTCCATCAAGAGCCCCCACCAGTGCCTTTGAAAGTGCCGATCTGGTCTGCAAATGAACAATATCCGCACCGACGAGGCCAGCACCGCCCAGCCTGCGGATTTCGGTATCCAGCATCGGGCTTGTAACAGCCAGTGTGATGTGCGCCGCTCGGCTCTTGATGAGTTCCAGCGCAATTGGCAGGCTGTGCGCAATTTGATGCGTCTGGTCGTGATTGAATAGGAAACAGATTTTTTGCACGCTCGTTACCGTCCGGCTTCGGTCATCGCTGAAAATGTAAGCACCTGCCACTTCTTCCGACTGGCGAGCTGCTGCATCTTGTTCGATGCGTTGACTAAAAACGGCCTGTCGGCCCAATCGAGCAGCGGCGCGTCGCTGTGATGATCAGAATATACGGATATGATACAATCGGTCCGCGCCAATTTTTGATCGCTTAGCCAGTCCGACACCATTTTCAGCTTCTCCTCCCCGTAACAATTCTCGCCGTCGATATGATTGCTTATCGTGCCGTCCCGGTTTGCGATATGCCGGGTTGCAACGACATGGTCAAAACCCAGACGCTTTCCGATCTCCTCTGCATAAAATGCGGCGGCAGCGGTAGCGATTACGAGATGGCTGCCTTGTGCGCGGTCATTAGCTATAGATTGCACGGCTCCTGGTTGGAGGTCGTGGACCACCACATCATCGGTGAATTCCCTTGCCATGGTTTCCAACGCGTCTGCGGACAATTTCCGCCCCATGAACATCGCGATTCCAAACTGCTTCAGCGGTTTGCGACCATATAGACCGATGCGATACCCAACCAATGCGGCAATCCAGACGGGCAGAGCCAATAGGCGAAGAGGAGAAAGCCGCTGCGCATAAAACAGCAGAAATCGCGTGAATGTTGGCCGACGGGTTATGGTCTTGTCGAGATCATATATTGCAATATTCATTTTGCGCCGCCAAGTCCCACCTCGGGCCGCGCTAGATTGTCTGCGTTTGGCCTCCTGAATGGCATCTAGGAGAAGCGACGTGTCAGCGCAATGGACCTGCCTGATCCTCGCCGGGCAACGGCCCGGCACTGACCGGCTGGCAGGCCATTTCGGGCTTCGCTGGAAAGCGTTGGTGCCTTTATCCGGTGAGCCGATGCTAACTAGAGTCGTGCGAACGCTTCGCGGGTCTCCCCATATTGGCAACATTGTCGTCCTTGCTCAGGATATCGATGCGGTCAAATCAGCGGTCGAAGCCGGCGGTGGCGCGGCACTTGTGCAAAGCGGGAACAGCATTTCGCTGAGCATCAAGGCGCAGCTGGAGGCAATGGGCTTTGCTTGGCCGGTGCTTGTAACTACTGCCGACCATCCGTTGCTGACCGCCAGCATGCTCGATGAATTTTTGAGTAGCGCCAGCGGCGATGTCGCTTTGGCGATGGTCGAGCGGCAGGTGATGCTTGAACAGTTTCCCGATGCCAAACGCACCTGGTTGCGCTTCTGGGATGGCGCTTATTCAGGAGCCAATCTTTTTGCTTTGATGTCGGCCAAGTCGCTGGTCGCGCTCGATCTGTGGGCCGAAGCCGAGCAGGATCGCAAAAAGGCGTGGAAATTGTTCCTGCACTTTGGGCCTTGGCTCGCATTACGCGCAATCACGCGAACGATTAGCCTACCGAAAGCGTTGGAGAGAGCAGGCCGTCGGCTAGGTTTTGAAGCGACTTTGGTGTCGATGTCCGATCCTGTGGCTGCGATCGATGTCGATAAAGTCGCCGATCATATTCTGGCCGAGCAAATATTATCGCAACGGGCGTAATCAGCGGCCCATCTTTTTCTGTCGCCGCCGCTGCACCGACGAACCAATCCCCATCGCTTCACGATATTTGGCGACCGTGCGCCGGGCGATGTCAAAGCCCTTGGCGTTGAGCAAATCGACCAAAGTGTCGTCGGACAATATCTTGGCGCCCTCGGCATCAATCAACGTCTTGATATGACTCTTCACGGCTTCCGCTGACGCGCCGTCACCGTCTGCCGATTGCACACCTGAGGAGAAGAAATATTTCAGGTCGAACAGCCCCCGGTCGCAGTGCAGATATTTGTTGCTCGTTACCCGGCTGACCGTCGACTCATGCATTTCGATAGCGTCGGCCACCTGACGCAATGTCAGTGGACGCAGATGCGCGACGCCGCCGCGGAAAAATCCATCCTGTTGCTTTACAATTTCGGTCGCGACCTTGACGATGGTGCGCTGTCTTTGGTCCATCGCCTTAATCAGCCAATTGGCATCCGCCATGCACTCACCTAGCCACGCCTTTGTCGCCTTGTCCTGTCCGAGCTCAGCGACATAAGTGCGGTTGATAAGGAGGCGCGGCAGATTGGCGCTATTGAGTTCAATCGCCCATCCAGCGCCGCGCGCGGTTATAAAGATATCAGGCGTTACCGCGACGCTATCTTCGCGCTCGAACCGGCAGCCGGGCTTGGGATCATAACCACGCAGCTCGATCAGCATTTCGCGCAGATCTTCATCATCGACGCGGCACATACGTTTCAATTGGTCGAACGCGCCTTTGGCGACCAAATCGAGATTGTCGATCAGCTTCGCCATGCACGGGTCGTAGCGGTCGGCTTCCTTCGCTTGCAACGCCAGGCATTCGGACAGGTTGCGCGCGCCAACGCCCGTCGGGTCGAAGCGCTGCACTTCAGTCAGCGCGCCCTCCATCTCGGCAAATGGCACGCCAAGCCGGTGAGCCATCGCGAGCAGATCCTCGCCCAGATAGCCGGTCGGTTCGATCTGCTCGATAATCTGCTGCGCCAGAAACAGTTCGCGCCCCGACAGGCTCGTTCCGGCCTGAGTCATTAAATGGTCGCGTAACGATATGTCGCGCGCCGCAAAGCTGTCGAAATCGGGGCCGTCGCCATCGAAACCCGATGCCATTCCGCCACCCGAAAGCCCCAGCATCCCGTCCGCGCCGCCAACGCTGTCCGACACGCCGTCATGGTGGAATGTCTCTGCGCTGAAATCGACATCGAGCGCTTCGGAGGCAGCATTATCGTTGCCACTTAACACCTCATCGCTTCCCCGGTCGCCGCTTTGCGTGCTGGGCAGTGCCTCGAAATCATCGGGCAGGGTTTCAACAGGACCGTCGCTACCGCCGGTTTCGAGTACCGGGTTGCGTTCGACCTCTTCGGCGATGAACGCTTCGATTTCCATCGACGACAATGCCAGCAATTTGATCGCCTGCTGCAATTGCGGCGTCATGACCAGCGACTGGCTTTGGCCTAGATCGAGACGGGGGGCGAGGGCCATAAGGTTCAGCTAATCCCGCTTAACACTCCATCACATTTCAAAGCTTTCGCCCAGATACAGCCGACGGACATTGGGGTCGGCGACCAGCGCCTCGGGTGACCCGGCAAACAGCACCTGACCGCCATATATGATGCAGGCGCGATCGACGATATCGAGCGTCTCACGCACATTATGATCGGTAATCAGTACGCCGATGCCGCGCGTCTTCAGTTCTTTGACCAGATCGCGAATGTCCGAAATCGAAATCGGATCGATCCCTGCAAAGGGCTCATCGAGTAACATGATCGAGGGGTTCGCTGCAAGCGCCCGGGCAATCTCGCACCGCCGCCTTTCACCACCAGACAGCGCCATCGCAGGCGCGCTCCGCAGCCGCCCAAGACCGAATTCGTCGAGCAATTTTTCCAGTCGCGTCGCACGCGAATCGGCGTCGGGTTCCGACATTTCCAGAACCGCGCTGATATTCTGCTCGACCGTCATGCCGCGAAAAATCGACGTTTCCTGTGGCAGATATCCAAGGCCGAGGAGCGCGCGGCGATACATTGGCAGGCCAGTAATGTCCGCACCGTCCAGCGTGATGCGGCCGCTATCGGGCTTTACCAGACCCATGATTGAATAGAAACAGGTTGTCTTCCCAGCGCCATTTGGTCCGAGCAGGCCGACCACCTCACCCTTTGCCACCGACAAGGAGACATCGGTCAGCACCGCGCGCTTGTCATAGCTTTTCGCGATGGACACGACGCCAAGCCCTGATTGCAGGCCATCCTGAGTCATTGCGTCTGCCGCCGGGCGTTCTGCTGTCATGCTGTCCATATCATTTGCCCGTAAAATGCCGTGCTTATCGCGCTACAGCTAATGAATGCTTGAGCGATATGCAATTGGCATGATTCATGCCTGTCCGATTTGGAGGTAATTAGTTGTTGCGTTGGGGTACGGTAAATGTGCCGGTAACGCGCCCGCCGCTGTTGTTCACGCCAGCAGCGCCGCCGCCATTGATTGTTGAGCGGCCGGAATTGAGATCGATGACCAGCCGCCCACCGTTCAGCCGGTTAGCACCTTGCACCAGCTTCACATTGCCGATGAGTGTGATCAAACTCGAATCGAGATCGTAAACCGCAGCATTGCTGGTGGCGCGCAAATCGTCCTTGGTAATCGTTACCCCGCCTGTTGCATCGAGCCTGTTCACATCGATACCGCCGCCGCTCGTATAGGCTGCGGTAACCCGGTTTGCTTTCATTGTCAGGCCCGCCTGCGTTGCGGTCACACCGCCAGTCAGGACAACGCGATCTGCCCTGTCCTGCAGTTCAAGTGCGCCGGCGTCGAAATTGACCGGCGCATTACTGTTATGGCCGCGAATCGACTGGGCGGGTGAGGCCGACGATAAAAGCGCTGCACTGGCAACTGCTGCAAGCAAACCAAAATTAAGGGGACGGATCATCATTATGCGCTCACTTAACGGCATTCTGGTCGATACGCAAATGGACCCCGCCATCGAGGCGGACAACGCGCGTGTCCAGATCGGCACTTAACCGGCCGGCATTGAAAGTGCCGACCTTGGTCCGGCCACTAACCGGGCCAAAGCTTTGCATCGATTTGTCTTTCAGCGACAGTTCGACATTACTGGCGACGATGTCATAGCCCGGAGATTCAACCGCAAGCGGACCATTTACGCGCATTGTTTCCTTGCCCAAATCATAGGTTCCACGCTGTGCGACAATTGATGCGGGACCGTCGTTCAGCAATATCCGGCCCGATAGCGAGGTCATGTCCAGAACTGGAGTCGCTGATGTTTTTTGCACTGCGCTGCCTGCGCGCAGGCTAAACGGTCGGCCATTGCTGTCTTCGCCGCGATACAATGCCTCAACCAGACGCATGCGTTCACGCGACAGGTCGACCTCATTCTTGTTAAGGACAAAGCTCAATTCCTGAGTTGCCGAAAAGGGGCTGAAAACAAGCACCGCCAGCAATATGCCAATGACGCTTGGCAATATTACGCGCAGCGAGCGGATCAACCGGTCATGACGCCCACCCGGCATTGCCCATCGCTGTCTTTGTGTGCGTTCGAGATCGGCCCGTTCTGACATATTGGGAGGTATAACGCCTTCGAACCTTAACTGTGACCGAATATGTCGATTTCCGGCCAGCCCGCGAGATCGAGGTCGGCGCGGTGCGGCAAGAAGTCGAAACAGGCCTGCGCCAGATGCGTGCGGCCTTCGCGTTCAAGCCGCTCGACAAATTGCGCGTGCAGGCGATGAAGATAGCGCACGTCGCTCGCGGCATAATCCTTCTGTGCCTCGGACAAGGTTGGCCCGCCCCAGTCGCTCGATTGCTGCTGCTTGGAAATGTCGGTGGCCAGCATTTCCTTGACGAGTTCCTTCAACCCGTGCCGGTCGGTGTAAGTGCGCGTAAGGCGCGAGGCGATTTTGGTGCAGAACAATGGCGTCGCCACTACATTGAGATAGTGCGAAATTGCCGCCAGATCGAACCGTGCAAAATGGAACAGCTTGAGCCGTGTCGGGTCGGCGAGAACGGCGCGCAAATTGGGTGCTACATAATCGCTTTTGGGACCAAATCGGACCAAATGCTCATCGCCCCTGCCGTCCGAAATCTGCAGCAGACAAAGCCGGTCGCGCGGCGTGATTAGCCCCATGGTTTCGGTGTCGACGGCGACTGGCCCAGCGGCCAAAACGCCTTCGGGCAAGTCTTCTTCATATAGATAAACGCTCATTCCTGCCCCTTGCCCCACCACGCGCGCCAAGGCAAACGAAAGTGCGCTTTGCCAAGGCGGGGTAAAGCCACGTAATATTTGCTATCCCATAACCTTTTTCTGCGATATAGTTGAGGCTTGCGCGATCACAAAGGACCGCGCTTGTGACGTGCAGGACCATCGCCCTCGGCTGCATTACATCGGTTATTTTGGGCGACGAGAAGGCAAGTAGTAAGACATGGGTTTTGATCGCAAGCGTGCCGGCAAGGGCCGGGACAAAAGAGACGGTTTTGGTGATGAAAGCTATGACGGCTACCGCGCACCAACCCCCTACCAAGGTGGTGGCGGCGGCAGCTACGGCGGCGGCGGTGGCGGCAGTAGCTACGGCGGCGGCGGTTCAGGCGGCGGTGGCGGCTTCGGCGCACCACGACGCGGCCCCGGCGGCCCACCAATGCCAGCGCAGGTCATTGGATCAGGCAAGGGAATCGTCAAGTTTTTCAATGGACAAAAGGGCTTCGGCTTCATTCAGGTCGATGATCGCCCTGACGATGTGTTCGTTCATATCAGCGCAGTCGAACAGGCGGGCCTAACCGGTCTGGCAGAAGGGCAGCCGCTCGAATTCAC
>JBGSPK010000138.1:0-7108 GCA_041738665.1 Sphingorhabdus sp.
TGACCGGCAAGATAGACTTTGGAAAACTCGCAGGCGGGATTGCTCAAGCAGCACGCAGAGAAGAAGCAAGTGGGCTTGCCCGCCGGTTGGCCATTGCCCTTTCGGAATGCCACAAACCAACGCGCATACTGATTGCCGCGCGCGACACGACAGCGATGGCATTTATGGGGTGCTGGAAAGGCGAGCTTTTCGAGACGATACGCGCTGCGGACCATATTTCGCTCGCGTCGCTCGACACCGCCTCGCACAGCTTTGCCGATGTGCGAGCCAAAGAATGGCTATATACCCAACTTGCGGAGATATTGGCAGCGACGGAACGCAGATAGGCTTTGCCGCGTTATCGCAGCCAAGCAAACGGGGGAAGCAAATCGATGTGGGGCAAAAGCATCTGGATATTGGCGCTGGCGATGGCGGCGGGGCTCGCTGCTTGCGACAAGGATGTCGGCAATCCCGCGCCGCCGCGGATTGAAACCCCGCTAAACCTGCCGAAGCCTGCATCGACAATCATTGTCCCGCTCACCATCGATATTGCGGATATCGAGGCCAGGCTCAACCAGACGACGCCCAGCCGCCTGTGGGCCATCAACCAGTATGAACCCAAATGTGTACCCGCTCAGCGAGTGACGGTCTGCGCCGTCCACACCCGCAAATGCAAAGGCGACGCTGCAAAAATGTGCCCTGCAAGATCGGCGTCAAGCGCGCCAAGGTCACGCCGGACGTGGCTTGCCGGATCGTGGGTCAGGTGACACGCGGCCGCATCATTATGTCGGGGCGCGGTGATGCCTTGCACCTGTCGATGCCCGTCACCGCCGTCATCAGCGCGCGCGACGTTGGCGGGGTTATTAAGAGAGAGACCGCTACAGGCTCGGCTACAGTGCGCGCCACCGTCAAAATGGGCATCAATCGAGCTTGGGCACCGGTGGCCAAAGTCAATATCGATTATGATTGGCGCGATCCGCCCGGGATTGATTTTCTGGGGCAGCGCATTCGTTTTGCCGAAAAAGCAGATGCCAAGCTGGCGGGCGTCATAACCGGGTTGGAACGCGACCTGTCGACAGAAATATCGCGGGTTCACACGCGTGCACTGGTGAATGCTGCCTGGAATCAGGGCTTCACTTCGATATTGCTGAACCGCGAAAAGCCGCCGGCATGGATGCGGATTACCCCCAAGGAATTGGGCTTTGGCGGCTATCGGGTAAACGGGCGTCAGTTGGAGATGACGCTGGCAGCCAAGACTGTCACCGAAACCTTTATTGGCGACCGACCCGATGACCCTGAAATTACGCCGCTTCCACCGCCCGCTGCCATCGCTGGCGAGCGAGGACTTAATTTCTACGTCCCGGTCGTGGCTGATTACGGGCAGCTTGAACCAGTTATAGAACGTGCTTTGGTTAAACTCGCGCGCAAAGGCATCTCGCTGGACGGCATTGGGCCAGTTGACGTCAAATTCGGTAAAGTGACGGTCTATGCAACCGAAGGCGGAAAGCTTGCAGTTGGCATAACCGCCAAGGCTGATGTCATGCGGAGTCCGCTTGCCGCCACAAATGGAATAATCTGGCTATCGGCAACGCCTTATAATGATCCCAATTCGCAGATTATCAAAGTCCGCGACCTCAGGATTGCCGGGCGCACTGATCGTGAGGCTGTGAACCTTTTATTCTCGCTATTCATGGACCAAGAGGTTCTTGCAGAAATAAGCAGCGCGCTGACTCAGGACTTCAAGAAGGATTATGACAAGGTCGTAGCCGCCGCGGCCAAGGCAATAGCAACCCGGCGCGAGGGCGATTTTACGCTGTCAGCCAACATCACGGGTATTAGCCACGGAACCGTTATACCGACCGGACAAGGGCTTTTCCTGCCGGTTCAGGTCACTGGAAAGGCGAACATCCGTTATACGCCAGACAAGTGATTACGCAGCGTCTTTTGATGCGTTGAGCGGCTGTTTTCAAGCGGGAACAATCTGAAATATCGGCGGGTTTACACCTCACCAAAGCGCGGGTGATGCGGTTCGGCCTGCACCATATTTCGGAGGAAATGAAAGAATGAAGCCGGATCTGATGTATGTATCGGACACCGATCCAGGGATTACCCGCAGAAAACATGGCAAGGGTTTCCGGTATATCGATCACAAGGGCAGGTCGATAGAATGCCACAAGGAGTTATCGCGCATTCGCCGCCTCGCCGTGCCTCCCGCCTATCGCAATGTCTGGATTTGCCAGCTTGCCAACGGGCATTTGCAAGCAACAGGTTTGGATGACCTTGGACGCAAGCAATATCGGTATCACCAGCACTGGACCGAATTTCGCAGCCTGGAAAAATTCGATGGCCTCGCGACATTTGGCAGAGGCTTGCCGAAAGTAAGGCGGAAAATAGAAAAGATACTTGCCAATGCGCGGCGCGACGAGATTTTTGGGAAAGACGTCGCGCTTGCCCTGTTGGTCCGGCTGATGGATCATACCGCAATGCGGGTGGGCGGGCGATCACGCACCAGCCAGGGTGCAACCACCTTGCTGATGCGCAATGTCAAATATGGCAATGGCACCTTGAAATTGAAATACACTGCAAAGGGCGGGAAAAAGGTGCAGAGTACCGTTTCCGACCGGCGCCTGCAAAAGATACTCGAAAATATCCATGATCTTCCTGGCAAACGCCTATTCCAGTATATCGGTCAGGACAAAGAGGTCCACCCGCTCGACAGCGGCGACGTCAACACTTGGCTGAAAACGGTCATGGGGCAGGACAATGTCAGCGCGAAAATGTTCCGGACATGGCACGGCAGCGTTGCCGCGCTTGAAGCGCTCCGTATCGCGGACAAGGCAACAATCAAAATTGCCTGCGAAGCCGCTTCACACATATTATGCAACACGCCCGCTATTGCCCGCAAAAGCTATGTCCATCCTCTCGTCCTGCAGCTTGCGGAGGAGGGCAATGCCAGCCAGAGGATCAGGCAATTGAAGGCAAAAAAGGCGCAAGGCCTTAACGCAGCAGAGCAAAGATTATTGGCCCTTCTAGATTAAAACCGGCAACTTAATCACGACGCCTGCGTTAAGCCTTTTACGACAACATTTTAAATGGAGCAGGAACAATGATGACCGATCCTAAATTTCCGCCAAGGCCGGTGGAGGAGCCAAATCAATGGCCCGACGAAGTACCACCTGATGGTGGAGATACCGATTTTCCCGGAACGGTTCCTGAAGAAACGCCGCCCGATACTAACATATCCTGACCGTAATTGTCTTCCGTTGCGCTCTAACCGACTTTATCCGGGTGGGGAGCGTAACGGCATTTGCTTGTAATGTGGATATTTTGCCATGTGTATGGCCCGAACCCACATGCTATGGGGCTCGGGCCATATTATTTCCAGCGGCTTATGCCGTGCCGGGGTTGAATGACGGAGGGTCACTGGCGGGAAACGAAGCGTCGGAGATGTCGTCGACTTCGTCCCATTCTTCGCCTGGATGATCTCGCATCCCGGTTGTGCCCGCATGGCGCGTTTGGTCGAAGTTTTCATAATCTGTTTCGTCATCTGCAAATGCAGCTGAAAAATCGTCGCGCAGTGCTTCTGCACGTGGAAGCCACTGGCGGCGCGATGCATATAGACCCGCCCCAACAGCTACACCCACACCGACGACCGAGACAATAGCAGCCAGCCAACCCGGCACTTCAGGGACACTCCGTGAACGTCGGTTTCCTTGGCGAGCGGTGCCCGATTTTTGCGCTGTAGTCGCGCGGCCCGAAGGTTTCCGTTTTGTAGATACAGATTTGACTCCGGTCCCCGCGCCGTTTTTGGAGTTGTTCGTGGTAGCCATGACGATCCTCGCTTTCATTGTGTGAGTATGAATTCTGCAAAGGTAACCGGACGTATAAAAAGAAGTTCCACTCTCTATCGGCACTGTGGGCGCTGCAATTGTGCAATTTACCGTTCGAAGTGCCGGGAACTTAATTTCAACATCGCAGTTTCACTCCGCACTCTGAAAGGGAGAAATTTTATGAATATCATTATCATGTTGGTGGTTGGTGGCGTCCTCGGTTGGCTCGCAAGCATCGTAATGCGTACCGACGCACAGCAGGGAATTTTCCTGAATGTGGTCGTGGGTATCGTTGGAGCCTTGTTGGCAGGCTTTATCATTACGCCGCTTATCGGCGGAGCGCCCATCACTAGCGGTGCATTCGACATCATGTCGCTGGTATCGTCGTTCATTGGTGCCGTAGTGCTTTTGGCAATCGTCAATCTGGTTCGTCGCGGCCGCGTCCGCTAAATTTTTTTAGAAGAAGGGAAGTAATATGAAAAAGACTTTTATAGCTGCAATCGCATCGGTTGCTTTGATTACGCTTGCAGGCTGTGACAGCGCGCAAGAAAACAAGCAGGAAGATGTTGCAGACGCCGTTCGTGACAATGCCGATGCAACCGCTGATGCAATGGAAAACAAGGCCGATACCTTGGATACCACCGTCGACGGTGTCGATTCTACTGCAGAGCAGAAGATGGAAGACAATGCTCAGGCAGTACGTGAGCAGGGCGAAGCGAAAGCTGACGCCATGGAAGACAAAGCGGACGCACAGGATAAATAAATCCTGAGTATCCACTGACTTCAAGCCCGCCGTCGATGACGGCGGGCTTTTTTATTGAACTTCCGCCGCACCTTCTTTTTATTCTACGGCCTCGTACAGATGATGCAGATAATTTGGGTTGAACATTGCCAAATTTTTCAGCGCAGCAAGATCGTGTACATTCAATGAGCCTCGCTTGATCGTTGCAATACCGGTTTCATTGAGTTCTTTGATTGTGCGGCTGACATGCGGCTGGGTTAGGCCCAGCGCATCCGCAATATCGGACTGTGTGAGCGGAAAATCACATCGGCCATTTTCTACAAGGCCCACCATCTTCATTCGAATGAAAAGTTCGCATGCTAGGTGCGATACGCTTTCCAAAGCATTTCGCTGGCCCGCCGTGACCAGCCATTCGCGCTGGATGGAAGCTGTCAAAAGCGAATCCCACCACAAAGCGCGAAGCACAGTTGGATTCTCATCGCCCAATTTTTCAAATTCGACAGGCGTGATTAGCGCGTAACGAAGCGGGGTTAGCGCCGCAATCGAATGGTCAATCGCGGAGAGAATATAGACATGGAGATCGGCCAGATCGCCTGGAATGAAGAAAGACAAAATCTGCCTTCGACCATCCTCCAATGTTTTGTAACGGCATGCCCAGCCATTGACGATGAGGTTGACGGTTTTGGGGTCCTCCCCCTCACTGATAATGTCACTACCCGGGCGAATATCGGCAACCCGGCGTGAGGCGTACGAGTCTATTATGCCCTCGCTTACCTGCGACAAATTTGAGAACGCCCGAAGCTTTCTAATGAGATATTTACCGGACACCGTCGCTCCCTTTGAAATTGCGGAACCAAAACCGCAGCGTCGAGTTTTCTATAATGAGTTTGATAAGGCCTGACCATGTGCATGTTGCAGCGCATGAATTCGCCACATCAGACAAATTCGAGGATATACATGGTAGACCCAGTGCAAATAGTCGGATTTTTCGCCGCTGCTGCGTCGGTGACTAGCTTTTTGCCGCAAGCGTGGAAAATTATCAGGACAAATGACGTTCAAGGTTTGTCAGCACGCATGTATACGCTGACCGCTTTCAGCTTCAGCCTTTGGCTTGCTTATGGCGTACTCAGCAGTCAATTGGCCCTGATTATCCCCAATGCCTTGTGCCTGACGGCGGCCACGTTCATCTTATCGATGATATTGTTGCCCCAGAAAAAGCGGGAGGTTATCAGCCGAACTCTGAATCCCGAAAGCTGACGCTTCTATCTCAAATCGTCTTTGCAAGCGTCAGTATCAGACGTGTACCTTTGCCGGGATCACCGACGATTTGAAGCGCACCTCCGACCTGGGTAGCAAATGCATGCATGAGCTCCATGCCCATATCAGGTGTGTTGTTATTGGCGTCGAATCCCGCCCCATTGTCTGACACTTCTAATATGACGGTATCGTCATTGTCCGACAGGTCTACGTTGATGTGACCTTCCCCATCTTGGTTGAAGGCATGGCGGTAGGCATTGGTTACGGCTTCGACGATAAAAAGCGACAAGGGTACTGCATAGTCAATCGGCACCGGATGGGCGCTGGAGCTGCAAGATAATTGGACTGATTTTTTATGACGGTTTGCGGCTCGAAGCTGGCTGCAGAGCTCATACAGCAGCTTGTCGATGATCACTTCACCGCGTTCACTATCATTTTCCTGTTCATAAAGCGTGCGGTGGATCAGACCCAAAGCAGATATACGCGCTCTTGTCTGTGCCAACACTTCGCGGGACTGTGGTTCGCTCACCCTGCTCGCCTGCAACGTCAGTAGGCTGGTGATGATCTGCAAATTGTTTTTAACGCGATGATGGACTTCGCGGGTCAGGGCCGTCTTCGCGTCCAAGGCATGTTGTAATTCATCGCTACGCTTTTCAATGACCTGCGCCATCGAGTGCAGATGCGCACTTAACTCGGCGATCTCTGCAGGTGCTGAATCAAATTTACGACGGTCACCGGCAAAATCGCCCTTTGCGAATTTGTCGGCAACCTTACCCAAATCTCGCAACCACCGCACGACCAATCTGTCGGTTCCAAACCAGATCGCCAACGAGGCAAAAAGGATCGAGATAAGGGGTAGCAATATGCTGACCCTGACTTGGGCGACCGCCGATGCCAAAAGGCTTTCTCGCGGCTCAGCATAAACAACATAAAGGTCTGATCCGTATAACGAAGCGGTCGCATACATCCAAAGCTTGCCCTCTGAATCGCGACGCATGTTGGAGCCATCAACCGACGACGGACTGGTCAGCTTAAATGGAATTGCGGTTTTGCCACCGGCAACCAGTTGCCCGTCTGCGGTGATGATTGATGCTGCCCCCTTTTGTGCTTCAGAGGCTTGAGCCAGGGATTGTGCCAGTCTACTAACGTCGATAGCTGCACTTAACGTGCCATTATTGACGCCACTCCGATTGGCAATCGGCATCGCCATTATCAAAATATTTCGACGCGAAATGCTTCCGATAATTGGACGGCTAATCGTCAAACGACCGTCGCTTATGGTGCGTTGCCACCAATATTC
>JBGSPK010000190.1:0-10379 GCA_041738665.1 Sphingorhabdus sp.
CGTTGAAAAGCAGTCCGGCGGAACCTGGCAGTTGGTTGTCTCGGAAATTCCCTATCAGGTGCAAAAGGGCAAGCTGATCGAGCAGATCGCACAGCTGATTGCCGACAAGAAACTACCGATCCTCGATGACGTGCGCGACGAGAGTGACGAGCAAATCCGCATCGTGCTGGTGCCGAAAAGCCGTAACGTTGATCCTGAAGACCTCAAAAATGCCCTATTCCGTCTCACCGACCTGGAAACGCGTTTCTCTCTCAACATGAATGTGCTGGATGCGCAACGCACGCCGAAGGTCATGGGCCTAGGCGAGGTATTGCGGCACTGGCTTCACCATCAGATTGAAGTGCTGGTCCGCAAATCGCAGCATCGGTTGGAGAAAATCGATGCGCGGCTGGAGCTGCTGCAAGGCTATATCATTGCCTTCCTTAACCTCGATCGCATCATCGAAATTATTCGAACGGAGGATGAGCCCAAGCCGGTAATGATGGAGGAATTCCAGCTTAACGACCGGCAGGCCGAAGCCATTCTCAATATGCGGTTGCGGTCGTTGCGCCGGCTTGAGGAAATGGAGCTGCGCCGCGAACTGGAAACATTGCAGGCCGAGCGCGAGGAGCTGGTCAAGTTGATCGAGAGCCCGGCACGGCAAAAGACGCGGTTGAAGAAGGACTTGTCTGCACTACGCAAAAGCTATGCGGAAGAAACCGAGCTCGGACGCCGCCGCACAAGCTTGGAGGAAGCGGGGCAGGCGCGCGAAATATCGCTTGAGGCTTTTGTCGAGCGGGAGCCGGTGACGGTCATCATGTCGAAGCGGGGCTGGATCAAGGCGATGAAGGGCCATGCCGACCTGTCTGCTCGTGCCGATTTCAAATTCAAGGAAGGCGATGGACCCGCCTTTGCCTTCCACACGCAAACAACCGATAAAATCCTGATTGCGACCGCCAATGGCCGTTTCTACACGCTTGGCGCTGACAAGCTGCCCGGCGCGCGCGGCTTTGGCGAACCGGTTGGCACGATGATAGATATCGAAGCCGGTAATGATATCGTCTCGGTATTCCCAGCGACGCCGGATGGTCGGATGTTGCTCGCCGCATCGACTGGTAAGGGCTTCATCGCCAAAATGAGCGACGTCATTGCCGAAACCCGCAAGGGCCGCGGCGTAGTCACGTTAAAGCCTGGTGCGAAACTGCAGGTTGTGCGGATGGCACCGCGTGAAACGGACGATGACGCGCTGCTTAAGGATCAATATGTCGCTGTTGTGGGCGACAATCGCAAGCTGGTGGCGTTCCCGATGAGCGAAATTCCCGAAATGGCGAAGGGGCAGGGCGTGACCCTGCAACGCTATAAGGACGGCGGACTTGCCGATGCTATTTGCTTCCGGATTAGCGAAGGGCTGAGCTGGGCGATGGGTGGTGATAGTGGGCGGACGCGGACCGAGAACGACATGTCGCTTTGGCGGGTGGCGCGCGGTGCCGCCGGGCGGCTGCCACCACAAGGATTTCCGCGTAATAATCGGTTTGATTAACGGCGCTGAGCGCGCGCGTTAACCTTTTATCCACCACAAACAAAGTGACGATTTTTTACAATTGGTAATTAATGCGGACCATAATGAAAAATATGGGTCGCCGCGCTACAACAGATATTTCTCCCTTCAGCGCCATGCTGAACAAGGGGCGCTCCGTACATCCTGCTGATCCCAAAGTAGAATTTGGGTGGTTGTCGTCGCTGCCGATCGCGGGCGCCATCTTTCGAATCGATGCAGATGAAGTCCGGCGCGTGGTCAGCAATCGTAAATTTGACGATCTTGCGCTCGGTTTCAAACGCGAAACCGGATTGGACATGGCGACGCTGGCGGAGCGTGCTTTTGCAATGGTCGATGAAGGACGGGACACGCATTTCGAGTGCTGGCAATCGGATGATCTGGTAAACCGGCGCGAACTGGAAATCAGCATCGCCCGTTTTGGCGTCGACGGCAGCTTGCTTCTGCTTTCGATCGTTGATCGCACCGCAGAGGCGGTAAGCCGCATCAATCTGCGTCGCGAGATGTTGAGCGACAGTCTCACAGGCTTTTGTAATCGCACAGGTTTTGAAGAAGAAATCGAGGCGGCAATTGGCGCGCTAACCCTATCGGGCTCGCATCGCAGCTACGCGATTATCCTTGTTGACCTTGCACGCTTTAGCCGAGTGAATGAGTCCGTTGGTGCCATGGCTGGCGACGAGCTAATTATAACCGTTGCCCGCCGTCTAAACTCTCGCATTCGAAGCAACGAGATCTTATGCCGTCTAGGCGGTAACGAGTTTGCCCTGTTTGTTACGCTGGGTGACGAAAGCGGCGATGCGAAGCGCATCGCCAAGCGCTTGACCGACGCTTTTATCGACCCATGCCAGCTATCAAATCTTGAAATACAAGTCGAATGCGCGGTCGCAGCTGCGGTTGGTCAGGTTGGTAACGACGATCCAATGGACACACTGCGGCACGCGCAAATCGCGCTCAAGCGCGCAAAATTGACAAAAGCATTTGAATTATATGCAACCGGTACGGTCGATACGGCGCGCCGCCGATTTAGCATGGAAACCGATTTACGCCGGGCATTGCAGCGCGGCGAGCTCGAGCTGCATTATCAACCGCTCATTGATCTTGATACCGGGTCGCTAAGTGGCTTTGAGGCACTCGCTCGTTGGCAACATCCCGATTTGGGTGCCATTTCTCCTGTCGACTTCATTCCAGTCGCCGAAGAAAGCGGGCTGATCGTTCCGCTCGGACGTTGGGCATTGGAAGAAGCTGCCAAAACCATTGCCAAATGGGACGCTCGGTTGAACGGGGAACCTGACTTCCGCATTTCGGTCAACATGTCGGCGGTACAAATGCAGCGCGATGATGTGGTTGAGGCTGTTTCTTCGGCGCTCAGCGGCGCTGGCGTTTTGGGTAACCGCATGACGCTTGAACTGACCGAAAGCGCATTCATCAATGATCCTGAAGGCGCAAAACAGCTTCTCAATGCGCTTAAAGGGCTTGATACGAATTTGGCTATGGATGATTTTGGGACCGGTTACTCGAACCTGGCTTATCTGCAGCAGCTGCCGATAGACGTACTGAAAATCGACCGAAGTTTCGTGACCGAGATGATGGTCGATAAAGATAAGCGTGCCATCGTACGTACTGTGCTGTCGCTTGCGCGTGCGCTCGGTATGAAAACGACCGCTGAAGGCATTGAAAGCGAAGAGATTTCAGAAGTGTTGCGTCGCCTTGGCTGTTCGGTTGGGCAGGGCTATTATTATGCGCGGCCGATGACCGGTGAAGCTGCCTATGCGTTTTTGGAAGCCGACAGGGCATCAGCGGCTAACTGACGCGCGATTTCGTTTTGTCGTGCGAGTGGGGGAAAATCCTCGGTAATCCATTGAGCTTCGACCGCCCGCAGCGTCTTTGCTACCAACGGTCCGGCAGTCAGGCCAAGCCCAATCAGGTCGCCGCCTTTTAATGTCATTTCCGGAACGGCCCATTCGTCCAGCTTTGAAAGGCATCGGGGCAATTCGGCATCATCGGCATAGAGCATAATAACATCGCGAGCGCAGTCTGTGCTTGTCCGATATGCAATTGCCCTGACATTGTCTGCATTGGGTTCTGGCGCGTCCAACCGCTTGCCAAGGCTTTCACGCAAGCGGTTGGAAAGCTTTAACCGCGCCGCAACTTTGTCGACAGCGACAGGGTCGTGGGGAAGCAGAGTTAGAATCCGCGCGGGCAAGGATATTGGCTGATTATAACGGTCCTCTCGGTCCATCAGGGTCCGAAGCGCTTTTGCGGCTGAAGCGGAGAGCTCGGGTAAGAATGGCGCGAATATGGCATTTTCGGTCATTAACTCCACCGACTTTAACGGATCGGGCAGTGACAAAATTTTGGTCAGTTCCTGCGCAATCCGCTCGCGCGATAACGCGGTTAGGCCATGCGCGCCCTTTGCGCAGGCGTTGACCGCGTCCGCGTCAATTACCCCACGCCCATAGCGCGCCAGAAATCGGAAATAGCGCAATATCCGAAGAAAATCTTCGGCAATGCGCTGGTCGGCATCACCGATGAACCGGATGATGCCGGCATCCAAATCCTGCAATCCACCAAAATAGTCGAAAACTTCGCCAGTTTGCGGATCGGCGTAGAGTGCATTTATCGTAAAATCGCGCCGAGCTGCGTCTTCTTTCCATTCGGTCGAAAATGCCACTGTCGCGCGTCTTCCGTCGGTCGCTACGTCACGACGAAGCGTGGTAATCTCATAATTTCTGCCATCGGCAACGGCGGTCACCGTTCCATGATCAAGGCCGGTTGGAACGGCTTTGATCCACGCAGCTTCCAATCTGTTAATAACTATTTCGGGTAATAAGGCAGTCGCAATATCGACGTCGGCGACGTCAATACCGAGCAGCGTATCCCTCACTGCTCCACCAACAAAACGAGGGCCGCCATGACCGTCTCGAAGCGCGGCAACAACTTCGCGTAAGCCATCGGATTGCCGCCAATCTGCGTTGGGAAGAAGCTTTCTGGTCATGTCAGGCGGCGCGCCAGATTGGCGATAATCCCGGCAGTAACGCCCCAAATCCGCCTTTCACCCCATTGCATGTCATAATAAGTCCGCTGTTGACCATTCCACATCGCCTCTTTCTTCACCGCATTGCTGGGGTCAAGCAGGAAGGCGAGGGGAACCTCGAACCAGTCTTCTACTTCTTCGGGGTTAGCGCGCAGTGGCAAGTCAGGCGGGATGATGCCGACCACCGGTTCGATGCGATAGCCGCTGCCTGAATAATAAGTGTCGGCAACCCCAATAACCTGCACATCAGATGGACATATGTTTAGCTCTTCATTTGCCTCTCGCAATGCAGCGGAAATCGCGTCGGCATCGACCTCGTCAACCTTGCCGCCGGGGAAGGCCACTTGTCCGGCATGACTGCGCAGCCATTCTGGGCGCTGGGTCAAAATAACGCCCGGCTCCGACCGATCGGTAATAGGGATCAGCACTGCGGCGGCGCGATGGCCTTCGTCGCCCAAATAGCGTTCGTCCTCTATTGTGATGCTCAGCGCAGGGTCCAGCGCAGCTTCGATACGGGCAATCCAGTTCATATCGGCCAGTTCATACAGGCGCGCCAACGTTAAACATCGCGCCGTTGCTCCAGACATGCGGGGCTTCCGGGCTTTCGTCCAACGCGATATCTACAAAATCATAATATGCGGCGCGTGATAGCTTTGCCCAAAGCCCGCCTCTCACATGCAAATAGGGTAAGTCATTTCGCAACTCGATAATATGGTCGGGTCCGGCAATTACCAGGTCATCGCTATTCAGTCGAAAAGCGAGGGAACGTTTTTCACCTTCGCCCTCGCTTTGCATTTCGACCGCAACAAATGGTGCATCGTCAACATCTATGGAAAGCTTTTGCTGCGGCGTTACGAGCCAGTGACTGCCATCGGTTTCGCGCCGCAAGAGACTAGAGAATGCCCTAACCATTGCTGGCCGTGTAATCTCGCCGCCTTGATGGTACCATTTGCCATCGGCGGCGATCCGCATTTCGCTGTCACCGGAGTTTTCCGGCTGCCAACTCTCCACCGGTGGTAATTTGCGGGCCGCGACCATTTCGGCAACGTCCGACAGGTTCAGCTTTGCAAGGTCGGGTACGTCATAAGGCATAGCCAAGCGATACGGCCAAAGGATGCAGTCGTCAAAGGCTTGTCCGCGGACCAAGCAAACCTGATTGGGGTAACGTCAGGCCAAGTGGATTACGGAGCAGCAGCCGCCTTGGCTCCCAAGGCCCAGGCAACGTCCAACCGCCGGTCTGCGCGGCGTTAAACCCAAAGCGTCCATAATATTCGGGGTCGCCAATCATCACCATCAGGGCATCGTCTGGTTCAACAGCGGCCAACATTGCGCGCATCATTTGTTGCCCAAAGCCCTGATTTTGCTTTGCCGTCGACACCGCCACCGGCCCGACAAGAATCAACGGCGTGTTGCCAACCGAAATCGGCCAGCACTGAATGGTGCCACACAAACCATCGCCTTCGACAATCGCGAGTGACAGGTGCCCGATCATCGGCATGCCCTGCCGCAACAAGTAGGCCGTCCGCTTATGCCGGTCGGCACCAAAGGCATCGTCGAGCAACTTTTCGACATCGTCTGCAGGAACGCTGGAAAGCGGAAGCAACATATTGGCCATCACGCCTGCGCAGTTACAGGGTCGCGCTTCGACAGCAGGAAAAGCGCAGAAAGCGTGGCGATGCTCAACCCAGCGGCAATTAGGAAAGGTGCACCAGGAAAATAGACTGGCGCGCTTGCGCTGGTGAAAGTTGAAAGCGTATTATTATATACAAGCTGCGCCATCAGGAAGGCTAGGGCCGACAGACTGCCGTTCAGCCCTTGTAATTCGCCCTGCTGGTCAGGTGGCGTGCGCCGCGACATCATCGCGTTTATCGCTGGCATCGCCATACCCGAAAACCCGTTCAGTATATTTAGGGTGAGCGCGATTGCGCCATTGGTCAGAAAAGCGGTGATCGTAAAGCTGGCAAGGCCAAAAGCCATCCCAATCATTGCGGTGGTCCGTTCGCCAAAGCGTTTTACGACACGGCCGATTACCATCGACTGGAACAACAGCATCGATACGCCAACCAACGTCAGCGAAATGCCAACCATTTTGCTGTCCCAGCCAAATTGTGCCGGCGCAAAAAAGGCCCATGTCGCAGGGTAGATATTGGTTGCGCACACCCACAAGAAGTAAATAAATGCGATAGGCAATATGCCCTTTATCTTACCGAGCGTCGCAAGCGCGCCAAGCGGGTTTGCCCGTCTCCATTCAAAAGGTCGCTGGCGTTCCTTGGGCATCGTTTCAGGGAAAACGAAATAGCCGTAAATGCCGTTTGCGAACGCTAGGCTTCCAGCGACAAAAAACGGCAAGCGCGTGCCGTAATCGGCGAGCAGCCCTCCCATCGCTGGTCCCAGGATAAAACCCAGCCCGAAAGCCGCACCGACTTTGCCGAAACTCGCAGCGCGATCTTCGGCTGTCGACATATCGGCCATTGCCGCGTTGGCCGGGCCAAATACCGCGCCAAAACCGCCGGCGATTGCGCGGCCGATGAATAGCCAGATGATGGAGGGCGCGAATCCCATGAGCAGGAAGTCAGCGCCAAATCCGAAGAGCGACACCAAAAAGATCGGCCGCCTGCCGAAACGGTCGCCGAGATTGCCCATCAATGGCCCCATCAGGAACTGAAAAATGCCGTACGCTGCTCCGATCCACGCGCCGATACGCGTCGCTTCAGAAAGGCTGACCTGAGTAAGCTCGCGTATGAGATCAGGCAAAACCGGCATAACGATGCCGAAGCCCATCGAGTAAATGAACACCGTCAGCAGAACAAATCGCTTGGCGCGTTTCTGCAGGAGGGGGTCGGTGAACATGCCGCCTCCTGTCAGCGCCGTTCAATTTTGTCCAATTGAATGTAAAGTTGCGCACAAATTTTGGGGCGGCAAATTGCCATTGGCCGGAACTTCGATTAGCGTGCCGCTGTTATACCAGAAAATTAGGGGTACCGGTTTTGAACGAGCAAGAAATTCCAGCCGATCCGATCGGAACGCCGCCGCCCGCTCCACATGCTTCTTCGGACAGCGTCGCGCTGGAAAAAAAGAAATTCGACTTTCAAGGCAATCTTGTTCTCGCAGCGGGTGTGGGCGCTTTTGTCTGGGGATTGGTTTCAGCCGTGGGCACGGGCTGGGGATTGTGGGAATATACCAGCGGTCTCAAGGGCGTGACCTGGGCTTTTTTCCTCGGGCTGGGCGCTATTTTGTTCGGGATATTATTTGGCTGGCGCGCGCGTAAATCAATCACGCCGCCGCCGCGTAGTCGTCGTTGGGCCGGTATGCTGGTTGCACTTGTCTATGTTGGTTGGGTCGGGACATTCCTGATGGCCGCTGTAACCGTCCCAGCCATCCACGACGTTTCAACCGATTTAGCTGATCCGCCTTCATTCCGTACGCTTCAATTGCGTGCCGATAACCTGGATAATGTTCCTGGAGCGAACGATGATAAAATGAAGGGCCTAACGCCCCAGCAGCGCTGGGTAACGGTCCATCAAAAAAGCTATGGCGACATTCGCTCGGTACGCATCAACGAACCTGTGCCAATGGTAATTGCCAAGGCGGAGCGCTTGGCGAAGGCACGCGGATGGGATATCGCTGTTTCATTGCCTGAAGAAGGTCGAATGGAAGCAACCGAGACAAGCGCTTTTTTCCGCTTCAAGGACGATGTGGTTTTGCGGGTAAAGCCCACCGCTACCGGCGAGGGCAGCGTTGTGGATATGCGCTCGGTCAGCAGGGTAGGGGTAAGTGACCTTGGCATGAACGCGAAACGCGTTCGGTCTTTCCTGGCTGATTTGACGGGAACAGTGACGGCAGCGAAATAATCGGCGCCGTCACCCGCTTATTGCTTCGGTGTAAGCTTGAGCAAGCGGCCCTGCGATCCTGCGCGTTCGTCTTCAAGTATCCAAATGGCTCCATCGGGACCTTGCTCGACTTCGCGGATACGCGCGCCCATGTCCCATTGGTCGGCCTTGCTGGCATTTTCGCCGTCCAGCTTAACCCGTACCAACGCTTTTGCGCCAAGGCCGCCAATGAATGCACTGCCTTTCCAGTCCTTGAACATGTCGCCTGAATAAATCATCAGGCCGCCCGGTGAAATCGCTGGGTTCCAGAACACTTTGGGGGCTTCGAAGCCGTCGCCCGCTACATGATCGGGGATGTCGTCGGTAGATGCGCCGTAATTGCGACCATTTGATACTTTCGGATAGCCGTAATTGGCCGCCTTCTTAACAAGATTCAGCTCGTCGCCGCCTTCCGGCCCCATTTCCTGATTCCAGAGCCGGCCTTGCGCATCGAATGCAATCCCGAGCGGGTTGCGGTGACCATAGGACCAGACTTGCGACTTCACGCGGCCCTGATCGTAAAACGGGTTATCAGACGGGATCATTCCGCCATCGGTGAGGCGCACAATCTTGCCCAAATTCTGGTTCAGGTCTTGCGCTGGCTGAAATTTCTGTCGTTCGCCACTGCTGATATAGAGCATGCCGTCCGGACCGAAAGCCAAACGGTGACCATAATGGCCTTGGCCGGAGACTTTTGGTTCCTGCCGCCAAATGACCTGAACGCCAGTCAAAGTTGGCTTTTCGCCAGTCATTTCGAGCGTGCCACGCGCAACCGCAGCGCCATATCCGCCTTCACCAGCTTCGGCGTAGCTTAAATAGATATATTTGTTGTTCGCAAAATCGGGATGCAAAATGACATCGCCTAATCCGCCCTGACCGCCATAAGCAACAGCGGGCACGCCTTCAACGTCGACAACCGCGCCTTCATTTTCCCAAAGCTTCAACTTGCCCTTTTTCTCGGTAATCAGTGCGTTCGGTGTTCCAGGTATGAAGGTCATCGCCCACGGTTCTTCAAAATCAGCAACCACAGCTATATCGAACGGTTTATCGCTGCTGTTGGCGGGGGCCGCGTCACTTGCCGCTGGCTGGCAAGCGGCGGCCAGTAATGACGCGCTAACGAGGAATGGAAGTTTTTTCATTTTGGGGGGATGCTCCTTTGCTTTATCGTGAATGCAAATGGGTGGTGATTGTTCCGATAGCAAGACACTTGCATAATAGGCCGTACAGGCATATACGGATGTCATCCTTACATTGTGAGACTTTGAAAGGGCTGGCGCCATACGGGGCCGGCACCCAGAAGCTTTGCACTGCATCAGAAAGAATGAAGTTGCCCGATCTGGATAAATTGACTGCGTTGATTGCGCCCGAAGCTGAAGCGCTTGGCTTTGCGCTAGTGCGCGTGGCGTGGTTTGAAACCGGCGGGCAGGGGAGCGACGAACCGACCTTGCAGGTGATGGCCGAACGTCCCGACACGCGGCAGCTTGGCATTGATGGCTGCGCTTCGCTTTCGCATCGGATTTCCGACAAGTTTGACGAACTCGACCCGATT
Organism: Sphingorhabdus sp.; assembly: GCA_041738665.1. GTDB lineage: Bacteria > Pseudomonadota > Alphaproteobacteria > Sphingomonadales > Sphingomonadaceae > Sphingorhabdus_B. The sequence goes on from JBGSPK010000190.1 coordinate 9,987, forward strand.
GAGGAAGCGTATCGCCTCGAAGTGAGTTCCCCCGGTATCGACCGTCCGCTTACGCGGCTCGCAGACTTTACCGATTGGGCGGGGCATGAGGTTAAGGTTGAGCTTGCCGAGCCGATGGATGGCCGCAAGAATATCCGCGGGAACATTGTTGGTATTGATGGCGAGAATATCCTCGTCGACGACCGCAAGTCGGGCCGCCTGACATTCGCATTTTCCAATATGGGTAGCGCCAAGCTGCTCTTGACAGACCGCCTGATTGCGTCGACTGCGCCCATCAACAGCGATGGGGCCGACGAAGTAGAGGCTGAACCCATTAACGACGAAGCACAGGAAGACGAAGACCATGGCCAGTAGTATTGCCGCCAACAAGGCCGAATTGCTTGCAATCGCCAA
>JBGSPK010000211.1:0-3062 GCA_041738665.1 Sphingorhabdus sp.
AAAGCTGTTGCTGCAGGGCGGCGCAATCCATCTCGCCGGTGAAGTAAAGGCACGCGGTCAGGCGCGCCGGGCGCGTTCGGACTGGATGAAGATCGAGCAGCAACGCGGGATTTCGGTAACCAGTTCGGTGATGACCTTTGCCAAGGACGGCATTATCTTCAACCTGCTCGATACGCCGGGGCATGAAGATTTCTCCGAAGACACGTATCGCACACTGACGGCCGTCGATAGCGCCATTATGGTCATCGACGCCGCCAAAGGCATCGAGCCGCAAACGTTGAAACTTTTCGAAGTCTGCCGCTTGCGTTCTGTTCCAATCATCACTTTCGTCAACAAGGTGGACCGCGAAGGGCGCGAATGTTTCGATATTCTCGACGAGGTTGCCGACAAGCTCGCACTCGATGTCTGTCCGATGAGCTGGCCAATTGGCATGGGCGGCGAGTTCGAAGGCATTTACGATTTTGCCCGCAACCGGCTGATGCAACCGACCGGCGCATCGAAGGAATTCGAAGGCAAGGCTAGCCAGCATACTGGCTTGGATGACCCATCGCTTGCCGACCATCTGTCCGAACGCGGCCTAAAAAAATTCCGCGAAGAGGCTGAACTCGCGCAGGCAGGCTATGCGTCATTCGATATCGAGGCCTATCGCAACGGTGATTTGACCCCGGTTTATTTCGGGTCAGCGCTGAAAGAATTTGGCATCGCGGAAATGATTGGCGCGATTGCCGAACACGCGCCGTCACCGCGGCCGCAGCCGAGCAGCATCGGCACCATCGATCCTGCTGGCAAGGACGTGACTGGTTTCATTTTCAAAGTGCAGGCCAATATGGACCCGCAGCACCGCGACCGCATCGCGTTCATGCGACTGTGTTCTGGAACATTCAAACGCGGCATGAAACTAATCCCTTCGGGCCACGGCAAACCTGTATCTATCCACTCTCCGATATTGTTTTTCGCGCAGGACCGCGAGATTGCCGACAGCGCGGAACCCGGCGATATCATCGGCATTCCTAATCACGGTACGCTAAGGGTAGGTGACACGATGAGCGAGCGCAACGAACTGCGCTTCACTGGCCTCCCTAATTTCGCCCCTGAAATATTGCGGCGCGTAATCCTGCGCGACCCGACAAAGACCAAGCAGCTACGCAAGGCACTCGACGACCTGAGCGAAGAGGGCGTGATTCAGGTTTTCTATCCCGAAATCGGATCGAACTGGGTAATCGGCGTGGTCGGTCAGTTGCAGCTTGAGGTCCTCGTTTCGCGGCTGGAGGCCGAGTATAAGGTCGATGCCTATCTCGAGCCTGCGCCGTATGACACCGCCCGCTGGCTAATCGGCGAGGACAATGCGCTCAGCCAGTTCGCTTCGTTTAACGGCGGCAACATGGCGAAGGACCGCGATGGCCATCCGGTGTTTATGGCGCGATCGGCATGGGATGTCGGATACCAGCAAGAAAAGCATCCTGACCTCAAGTTCAGCGCCACCAAGGAACGCTGACAACGCCTAGGAATGGCGCCAGACTGCGACACCATAGGGTTCGATTTCAGCGGCACCGACAACGTAGCTAACGCCTTCTGGGGCAGGCGCGCGCGCACTGTTTCCAGCAAGATTGAAGGCAAAAGTCAGATTACCCCGTCGGCGCAAACGGAGTGCCGGCGGCAATGGCGTAATCGGAACGCCAGCTTCGGCGCACAGGTCGACAAACAGGCTTTTCAGGAAGTCATCGTCGGTCAGTGTTGCGAGATAGATGCTTCGGCCCGACCGAACAGCGGCCGGTGCGCCGCCTTCGTAGATTGCCAGAACATCGCAGACACCCGCCTCGATAGTCTCTCGCCATCTGCTACTTTCATATTGTTCGCCTTTATAGTCGATGGTGCCATTGCAGTCTGGCCGAAGTGTTTCGACGGCAATGACCTTGATAGGAACGAAGTCACGCAACGCCCCGGGTGGTAGACCTTCGCTAATGGAAAACTCTTGCGTTTTTGCACCCGAACGCGGGCCGAAAAGGATGACGCCATTGCTGGCGTTGAGCGCGTTCACCGTCGCATCATCGGGCATCGCAAGGGTAGGTGCAACGATCAGACTGTAGCCATCGAGCTTCGCCTCACCCGCCGGGACAAAATCGACATCGACACCAAGCGATCGCAGCGTGCGATAATATTGGAAAACGACTTCGGGATAGCGATAGCCTGCCCCCTGTCGTTCGATATCGTCAACCCAAGTCGAGGCTGGATCAACGATTAGCGCGACCGGGGCTTTTTCCGGAACCGCCGACAGGTCGTCGAGCAAGGCCATCTCAGCCGCCACTTGCTCGACCTCCGCCCAAGCGGGAGCAGGTACGTCATCGGGCCGCCGCAGCCCTGCATGCATTTGTTCCTGCGCGAACGGCACCTGTCGCCAACGGAAATAGGCGACGCAAGCGGCACCATGCGCGAAGGCTTGTAACGTCCAGTGGCGTATCATACCGGGCGCGGGACACGGATTGTGCGGGGCCCAGTTTACCGGTCCCGGCTGCTGTTCCATCACCCACCAGGCACCTTTGGAAAGCCCGCGTACCGAATCGAAATTGAGTGCAGCAAGGTCAGGGTGCCCCGTCCGCATGAAGGGCTGCCATTCTTCCGCTGGTGCCTTCGCCATCAGTTGATCGGAAAACCCCAAGGGATAATTATCATAGCTGACAAAATCGAGTTGCCGTGTCAGCGCGGCATTATCCACGCCGGTGGTCGCTGGCGGGATGATATTATGCGTAACCCATTGGTCCGGCCCGGCGTGACGGCGAATTGCGGAAATCATCACGTCATGGAAGCGCACGACCTGATCCGAGGCAAAACGGCGATAGGCGAGGCGGTGCGCGGGGTTGGTTTCGCACACGGTGAAAAACGGCAGTTCGATCTGAGCGAACGAGTCATATTCCATCGACCAGAAGACATTGCCCCACGCCGCATTAAGCGCGTCGATATTACCGTAACGCGCTTCACACCATGCACGGAACTTGTCCCGCGCGGCGGGCGATGCGCTCAGCGTCGTGTCGTGGCAGCAAAGTTCGTTATCCGTCTGCCATCCG
>JBGSPK010000236.1:0-47712 GCA_041738665.1 Sphingorhabdus sp.
AATCTCCCAAAATCCATAAGCGCCTTCGCCAGCGCGCGGGGCATCATCGAGCAGGGACGAAAATGCCGGATCACCGTCGACCCGTGGAATGCATCCCCAGACATACCGTCCTGCACGGTCAATCAGGGCAGAGACCTGACAATTGCCAATTGGCCAAAGTTCAAGGGAAGCGGTCATATTGTCTCAAGCCATTCATGGACTGCGGCCACATTGTCGAGCCGGTAGCGGGCGGCTGTTTCACGCGGGGGACCGACGAGTATACCGAAGCCACCATTGGCTGCGCAAACTTCGAAGCCGGGTTCATCGGTTAAATCGTCGCCGATAAAGAGGGGAGGATATCCGGTAAATGGAAAGCCTGACATAAGAGTTTTAATCGCGCTGCCCTTGTCGTGCCCAGCGGTCCGCAGTTCCACCATCATCTTTCCATACTGTAGTTCGAGCCCGCTTCTATCGGCAAATTCAACGGCCATTTTGGTTGCAATTCCTTCCACTGATGGATCCATCCGATAATGAATTGCTACACCCAATGATTTTACTTCAATCACCACGTTAGGGTGACTTGCAAAAGCCTGTTTAAAGAATTCTTCGGCATCCTCGAGTGCTGTGGGTCGGATCGGCGATATGAGCGTATTTCCGCCTTTCCGTATTTCCGCACCATGACTGCCCACTAATGTCAGACCCTTGGCAGGAGTTCCAAAGAACCAATCGAGCTGCGCAATCGAACGGCCGCTTACGATCGCCAAACGATCAGCTAACGTGGCTTGCAAGCGCTGCAACAGGTCTCTTAGCGGCTGATTGACAACCACACTTTCAGGTCGTTCGACGATGTCGACAAGCGTTCCGTCAAAATCAAGAAAAACGCTAAATGGCATCGAGCGCAGGCTTGGCGCTCCCCAGGATATGACGTCGTTTGAAAGCATGGGTGTGACACTAGCCAGCCGGGGTTCGATTTGCACCCATAAACACATTGCCATTTCCCTTGAGCGCTGCCGCTCCTGAAACGGCCGCGACCGCCACCCCCGCCGCCCCGCGATATGCTCCGCGAGAACTCACCGCCGAGCAAGCCACCCGCGATGTCGACCTGCTGATCCGCGCACTCGAAACGGTGCACCCAGGCCTATACCGCTACACCGCCAAGCCTCAGATTGACGCAGCCTTTGTGCAGCTCAAGGTGGCCGCCTCGGCTCCAGTCACTGAACTCGCGCTTCACGGCCATATCGCACGTCTCCTTGCCGCTATTCACTGCGATCACACCAAGGCGGAAATGTCGGAGGCGCTTAGACGCGCATCGCTTAACCATTTCCGCTCCTCTCAGATATGTCTGGCCCTTGGTCCCGCCTGCATCACGGATAGCGGATATTGGCATCTTGCTAGCACGCATCATTCAGCCAGAGGGAATCTGAACGAACTAGCCGATGCCGCCAGCGCCTACGAGATTGACACCGGTGTCTTTATAGTTCAATTTGACATCTGTTACGTGAGAGTGGCGCACAACATTCTGGGACATTTTTAAACAAACGGCAGTATTTAGGAGAATAATCATCATGAAGCTTGCAGCGTCACGGGGCGTCATAAAGACGCAAAGCAAATGGCTGAAATGAAGCTTCCGTTCGGTTTGGCAATTGTCTGTTTTTATGTCTGTACAGTTTTGCCCGCTGCTTCGTCAGAAGCTGTTGATACGCGGCGATCAAAGCTTGGCGAGCATTTGCCGAATGCAATTAAAGCCCTCCCAGGACGAACCCAGTGCGCGGGTACACGCGGATATAGTTCAGGTGGGTACCGGACATTCCTGTGGCGGCCGGAATGGTTGGCACTGGAGAAACAGCGCGTTGCCTCCGACCCTGTTTATGCAAGGCCTTTGAGCAAAGCGGCGGAGTCTGCGCTAAAGCGTGGTCCTTATTCGGTGATGGACAAGGCCAAATTGCCCGCCAGTGGTGACCGGCATGACTATTATTCCATCGGCCCTTATTGGTGGCCGACCGAAGGCAAGCCCAATGGCGAACCCTATTCGCGCCGTGACGGCGACGTGAACCCGGAAAGCCGTGGCAATGAATTTGACAAGGACCGGATGACGAAGTTCAGCGGCGATGTCCGCGTTCTGGCTTTGGCTTATCATCATCTGGGCGACCTGCGCTATGCCGAACATGCGGCGAAACTGCTACGCGTCTGGTTTATTGCGCCTGCGACCAGGATGAACCCCAGTCTCAATCATGGGCAGGCGGTGCCGGGTGTAAATAGCGGCAGGGGCGAAGGCATCATCGAATTGAACGCGCTTTCGGGCGTTGTCGAAAGCATCGGTCTGATCGAATCAGCCGGGGTGCTGACCGAAAGCGAAACCTTATCGCTCCGAACATGGTTTGCTGACTTGGCGGGGTGGATGGCCAACAGCCCTATCGGTCAGGAGGAGCGCGCTAAGCTCAATAATCACGGCATCCATTATGATTATATGATCACGCACTTTGCGCTGTTTGCGGGTCTTGAGCCGCTGGCAATACAGGTCGTGGCCGATTTTCCGGCTCGCCGACTGGCTGTGCAGATAAATAAAGATGGCAGCTTACCCGAGGAACTGGCTCGGACCAGAAGCTGGCATTATTCGTTCTTTGCGCTGGAAGCGGCGACCAAGCTTGCCACGGTGGGCGAATGTGTCGGGCTGGATATCTGGTCGGCCAAAACCAACGATGGCCGCGGTCTGGCCAAAGCATTTGCCTTTCTGGCGCCTTATCAGGCGGATAGGGCAAAATGGCCATATAAAGACAGCGGGCTAGCCGATCCTTCGAAACTGGAAAGTATTAAGCGGGTTGCGGTGGAACCTTTGCGGATGATGGCTTGGGGCACGGGTGACATGGGTTATGAAAAGCAAGCCGCCAGTCACAGCGTCAGCACCAATGCTACACAAGATTATTGGTTACCGCCGTTGATTGATATGAAAGCAGGGCAATAATGAAGGCGTTGGTCCCGGAAATAACTTTGGCGGGCTTGCTGCTATTGGCAACCAATCCGACGCTTGTTTTGGCGCAATCCAATGCGCGCATCCCCGCGATCCTGTCTGACAAAGCGGTGGCAGCTGAAAACCCGTTACCTGACTATAGCTATGCGGGTTACGGATTTGGCCTTGCAGCGATCCCTTCCGACCCTGGCACGGTGATCAATGTAACCTACCATGGCGTGGTTCCCGATGATAACAAGGACGATGCAAAGGCGGTACTGAAAGCGTTGGCTGCGGCAGACGCGGTCAAAGGGAGGGTCACCTTGCGCTTCCCCAAGGGCCGGACTCAGATTGGCGAGGTCATCTCGATTGAACGCAGCGAGCTCGTGCTCGACGGCGCGGGCGAAGGACCGGGTGGCACCGAGCTATACTTCCCGCGACCATTGAAAATTGTCGACAAATCATCGCGCGAGGATGAACTGCGTAATTATCTGAAGCGTGAAGACAAATATCAGCGCGAGCCAGACCAGAATATCGACTTCCTGTTCAGCGAATATAGCTGGTCGGGCGGGTTCCTGTCCATTGGCCCCAAGGGCACGCGGCCGGTTTCCTATGACGGAAGCAAGGACAAGCGCGATCCTGTTTTGACCCCGGCGCTGGCAGGCAAGCAGTTCGGGCGCATGCTGAAGGTCGCGAATGCCAACGCGTTGAAGGTCGGTCAGGTTGTCCAGGTGCAATGGTTCTCGGGCGACGGCCCGAAAAGCCAGATCCTAAAATCGCTGTATGGCGACCTGACGAAATGGAACGCTGCCCAAACCGACAAGTCGCTTGAACTGAAAATCGGTTCGCATCACTGGACTTTTCCCAACCGGCCTGTGGTCGGACAATCGACGCGCATAATGGCCATCAAGGGGAACATAGTGACGCTCGGCGATCCGCTGTTGCACGATGTATCGGCAAAGCAGCCAGCAGACATCGCCAATTGGGAGCATCTGACGGGTGTCGGCGTGCAGAATATGCGCCTCACTTTCCCCGACAATCCTTGGTACGGGCATCATCTGGAACAAGGTTATAATGGCATCTACATGACCGGCCTATTCGATGGATGGGCGAGAAATTTGGTTATTCATAATGCAGATAGCGGCATATTGACCGACAATGCTGCATCATTGACCATCGCCAACATTACGACCAATGGCGAGCACAAGGCGCATTATTCGGTGCATGTCGGCGCGGTGCACAACGTTTTGGTCAAAGATGTACGGGTCGAAAATCCGGTGATCCATCCGGTCAGCGTCAATACGCGCTCCAGCCGTTCGGTCTATCAACGCACGGTGGTGCTACGCGACGCCATCATTGACCAGCATGCAGGTTCCAACCACCAGAATCTGTTCGACCAGCTGACTATGACGGTGAAGCCCAAACAAGATGCCAATGGTAAATGGAGCTATCCGCTCTGGGTCTCAGGCGGCGCGCCTTACTGGAAGCCGGGCCACGGTGTCATGAACACGCAGTGGAATATCGCGTTGATCGTCGATGGACCAGCCGAAGGCGACACGGTGAAGGTGACGAGCGGTTTGGAGGGGCCAGGTGCTAACATCGTGCACTTGCATGGCAACCGCCCGATCGAGGTGGATTACAAGCCGACGGCTTATGTTGAAGGCCTCAACACAGAGGCCGCCGCCATACCCTCACTCTATGAGTATCAATTAGCCAAACGCCGTTCGAAATCAGAATAACCCCAAGCGCATAAGGAATCCCAATGTTCACGAAAACCTATCACGCCACCCATCCTGATATGATGGAATGCGTCAATAATGACGAATTACGCGATCGCTATCTGGTCGGTGGGATGTTTGTCGATGGTGAGGTCAACCTCAATTATTCGCACAATGAACGGTTTGTGATTGGCGGCGTGGTGCCAAAAGACTCACCAATAAAGCTGCCGGAACAATCGTTGCCAGCCTCTGCTGCAGGGCACCCCTTTCTTGAGCGCCGAGAAATGGCGGCGGTCAATATTGGTGCCGCTGGCGCAATCACGGTCGATGGTCAGCGGTTCGAGATGGGTAACAAGGAATGCCTCTACATTCCAATGGGCTCGGCCGAAGTCGCGTTTGAAGGCGATGGCGCGCGCTTCTATCTGGCCTCGCTGCCTGCGCATAAGATCTGCCCGATCAAACATATCACGCTTGATCAAGCCAATCCGCTTGCGCGCGGCGACCTTGCCAACTCAAACCAGCGGACAATCTATCAGCTTGTCATCCCCGGTGTTTGCGAAAGCGCGCAGTTACTGCTTGGCTTGACTGTGCTCGAAGAAGGCAGCGTCTGGAATACCATGCCGCCGCACCTTCATGACCGGCGCAGCGAAATCTATATGTACTTCGATCTGCCCGAGGCGAATGACCGGATATTCCATTATATGGGAGAGCCCGATAGCATGCGCCATGTTGTCATCGGCAATGAAGAGGCGGTGATCAGCCCGCCCTGGTCGATCCATATGGGATCAGGCACGAAGAAATATGCTTTTATCTGGGCGATGGGCGGCGAAAATCTGGACTATACCGACATGAACGTCCTCGACATCTGCCAGTTGAAGTAACCGAAATGGCGATTTCTTTTGATCTTTCGGGTAAGGCTGCGCTCGTCACCGGTGCCAACACTGGCATCGGACAGGCCATCGCCGTTGCACTGGCCGAAGCGGGAGCCGACGTTGCGGTTGCCGGACGCAGCGAGCCAGCCGATACGCTTGACCAGATCGTTGCCGCTGGACGTAAGGCGGTGAACATCACGGCGGACTTGTCCTCTATCGAACCTCTCCAGCGCGTGGTCGATCAGGCGCTGGACGGGTTGGGGCGGATCGACATATTGGTCAACAATGCAGGGATCATCCGCCGTGCCGACTTGCTGGATTTCAGCGAGGAAGATTGGGATGCGGTGATCGATACAAATCTTAAAACGCTCTTTTTCCTGTCGCAGGCGGCCGCGCACCATATGGTCGATCGCGGTTCCGGCAAGATTATCAATATTGCGTCCTTGCTTACCTTTCAGGGCGGAATCCGCGTGCCGAGCTATGCGGCGGCGAAGTCTGGCGTGGGCGGCGTTACGAAAGCGATGGCGAATGAACTTGCCGCCAAGGGAGTACAAGTGAATGCGATCGCACCGGGATATATAAGCACGAATAACACCGCTGCCCTGCAGGCCGATGAAACCCGAAATCGGCAGATTCTGGAACGCATCCCCACAGGCCGTTGGGGAAGGCCGGAGGATATTGCCGGAGCGGCTTTGTTCCTGGCTTCATCCGCATCCAATTACGTGACCGGCCATATCCTCGCAGTCGACGGCGGTTGGCTGGCGCGATGACCCATAAAGTGGTCGCCCTGGGGGAATTGCTTCTCCGCTTTTCGCCCGCGGGAAAAAGACTGATTGTGCAGTCGCAGGCGCTGGACGTCGAAGTCGGAGGGGCCGAGGCCAATGTGCTTGCGGGCCTTGCTGCGCTGGGCCGCAAGACGTCCATGATTTCGTTCGTCGCCGATAACCCTTTGGGGGCCCTCGCGATGGCCACTTTACGCGCGCGCGGCGTTTCGACCGATCATGTCGCCGTCTCGTCAGGCCGGATGGGGCTGTATTTCTATGAATCGGGTCAGGGGCTAAGGGCGTCGGCAATAACCTATGATCGGGCTGGCTCCACTTTTGCGAACGCAATAGTGGACGATTTTGATCTGGATCTGATCTTGTCGGACGCCAGTCTGTTGCACCTCTCCGGCATTACCCCTGCCTTGGGAACCGCGAGCAGCGAAATCGCTCTCGCCGCCGCAAGACGGGCTCGCGAATTGGGAGTCACCGTTAGCTTTGACGGTAATTATCGGGCGCAATTATGGGAGGCGTGGGAAAGCGATCCAAAAGCGGTTTTGCGTGAACTGATTGGCTGTGCCGATATATTGTTCGGCAACCACCGAGATATTGCGCTAGTCACAGGCGGCGAGTTTTCCGGCGACGGGCCGCAGCGGCGACGCGAAGCCGTTGACGCTGCCTTTGCCGAATTTCCCAATCTCAAGTTGGTAGCGTCGACGTCACGCTATGTCGTCGATTCTGACCATCATGGCATTTCCGCTCGGGTGGACAGGCGTGAGGACCATGCGCAAACCGATGAAATCAATGTGACCGGGATCGTCGACCGCATCGGAACTGGTGATGCGTTTGCTGCCGGCGTGCTGCATGAATGGCTGAAAGGTGCCGACTGTCAGACGATGGCCGAAACCGGCCTCGCGCTCTGCGTGCTAAAGCACAGCCTGCCCGGCGATATGTCGTGTTTCAGCGAAGCCGATGTAAGAGCGTTCTGGAGCGATGCACGAGATGTCAGGCGATAGTCGAAACCGACGCGCGTTCGATCAGCGTTGATTCCAACGTAACGGGTAGTTTCTTCCCGTCCACATTCGGCAAAAATTCCGGCAGCAACTTTTGTGCTGCCAATTGTCCCATGGCATAGATCGGCCATCTCACCGTCGTCAGTGGCGGCCAGAGATGCGATGCCGTGGGTGAATCGTCAAAACCAATAATGGACAGCTCATCGGGAAGGTTGATTCCCAAAGCGCGCGCGGTATGCATGACGCCTGCGGCCATTTCGTCGTTGCTGGCGAATATTGCTGTTGGTCGGTCTGGCCGGTCGAGAAGTTGCTGCCCCGCCATAACGCCGGATTCAAAACGGTAATTGCCCCCAGCCCGTCGTTCCGGCGACAATGCCAGTTTCGCGTCACGGATTGCCGATAAAAAACCGGCCTCACGCTCTTCTGCCGATCGGAATCCCTCCGGCCCTCGCACAAAACCGATATCGCGATGCCCTCTTGCGATTAACTGCTTGACCGCGAATTCGACAACCTGCTGGTCGTTCGACGCAACGCAATGCTCCGGTGTATCCAAAATCGCAGAACCTATCCGCACATAGCGCACGCCGTTGTCCCGCAGAAGTTTTGCCAGATCATCCCGCTCAGAGATTGGCGGTAACAGCATTGCCCCCCAGGGACGCTGGCGTTCCAGAAAATCCTGAACATCCTCCAATATGCCCTCGGATGTCCGCTCCACCGGACGCACCACCAATGCAAAATCGGTGTTCTTGATGGCCTGCAATACGCCGTTCTGGAAGTTCAACACCGTCTGGGCATTGGGATTGTCGTGAAAAAGCACAATCAGGAAGTTCCGCCTTAAGGCTAAAGCACGTGCCTGCGGATTTGGAACAAAGCCGAGCTCAGCAATCGCTGCCTGCACCTTCTCACGCATCGGACCTCGGAGTCCGGGTGAGCCGTTGATGACCCGGCTGACAGTTTTCTTGGAAACACCGGCGCGCGCAGCTACATCATTAATCGTTGGCTTCGAATTGTCAGATGGCTTTGAAATGGCTGGCATGGTCGGCTTGTCTTCTGGCGGTGAATAGCAATTTGGTCAAGCATACGATGACGCTATGCGCCCTTACTGAGCGCGGCTGACACCGGTATCGCAACCAAAATGCAATTTCTTTTTGACACCGGTGTCTTTTATTGCAAAGGTAAGGGCAGGGGAGATTGTCAATTTTGACTAATCAGGCAGATTTTGAGGGCGTGGCGAGAGCATTCGTCGAAGCAAGACGGAGCAATGAGATTGTGCCGGACTATCCGGGCACTTTGCCTGTGGGCCTTGCTGAGGCATATGTAATTCAGGATGTTGGCATCAGATTGGTTGGTAAGTCGGTTGGTGGCTGGAAAGTTGGCCGGGTTGCGCCGCATCTCGTGGATGAAGTTGGAACAGACCGGATCGCGGGTCCGATTTTTGCCGACTCCATTTTTTATGCGGATGATTTGGCCTCGGTCAATATGCCGGTTCTAACAGGATTCGCCGCTGCAGAGGCCGAGCTTATGTTGCGCATTGGGGCAACGGTTCCCCTACACGCCGATATTCTTTCGATCCGCGATTACATCGATGATGTACGCTTCGGCATTGAAATTGCCAGTTCTCCGTTTCCAGGCATTAATGAGCATGGACCTGCGGTTACGGCTTCCGATTTTGGCAATAACTTTGGCTTGGTCTTGGGGCCGCAGATCGATGACTGGCGGGAACGCGACTTGCTGGCGGCACCCGTTAAACTTGTGGTGGACGGAGAAGTTGTTGGTAAAGGCCGGCTGTGCGACATGCTTGATGGCCCATTTGGTGCGGCCGTTTTTCTGGCAAATTTGCTTAGCTCAAGGGGTATTGCCCTGACGCCGGGAACGTGGATATCAACGGGCGCGATTACCGGTGTTCACAATATCGTGGCTGGTCAATCCGTGCGCGCAATCTTTGACAATGCGTTCGAAGTGTCTTGTGAAACAAGACATTATTCCCCGACGCTTCAAATGAGCGGGGTAAAATGAGCATGACCGCATTCGATTCTGCTCCTCCGGCTTTAGGCGTTGTTCAAAAGGTGGGCCGATATCGCTGGACGATTGTCGCACTTTTGTTTTTCGCGACGACTGTAAACTATATCGATCGCACGATGCTGGGATTGTTAAAGCCAGAACTTTCCAAGGAAATGGGCTGGAGCGAGGATGACTACGGCAACATCGTCACTGCATTTCAGGCGGCTTATGCTTTTGGATTTCTGATCTTTGGCCGTATCATCGACAAGTTCGGTCCGAAGATCGGCTATTCCATTGCCATTATCGTGTGGACGATTGGCCATGTTGCGCATGGTTTCTCATCAACGATCGCCGCTTTCATGGCATCGCGCGTCGTCCTCGGCGTGGGCGAGGCAGGGCATTTCCCGACGGTCGTCCGTGCCAGCAGCGAATGGTTTCCGCAGAAAGAACGATCTTATGCGATCGGCTGGGTCAATTCTGCTACCACGATCGGCGTCATCCTGACCGCGCCGACATTGGCTCTATTCATGACATTTTTTGGGTTGGATTGGCGGTCGACGTTCATCATCACCGGGGCCTTTGGTGCAATTCTGCTGGTGCTGTGGTGGTTCGTTTACAGCAATCCGCGAGAGAGCGGGAAAGTGAGCGAAGCTGAACTCGCATGGATCGAGCATGATCCGCCGGAAAAGGTAAAGCAAATCGGGTGGCTTACACTCGTCGGCAAAAAGGAAGCCTGGGCATTTGCTATGGCGAAATTCCTGACCGACCCGGTCTGGTTCCTGATGTTATTCTGGCTGCCAAGCTATTTTAACCAGACGTTCGATGTTGATTTGAAGATTTTCGTTATTCCAATGGTAATAATGTACCTGATTTCCGACGTCGGCAGCATTGCTGGTGGCTGGCTGTCTTCAAGACTGATTCAGAACGGACGCACGCCGAACTTCGCGCGCAAGGTCACGATGCTCATTGCAGGCAGCTGCGTTTTACCGATTATGTTCGTCACCAGCACCGATAGCCTCTGGCTCAGCGTCTTCATCATCGGCGTTGCTCTGGCGGGTCACCAGGCCTTTTCGTCCAACCTGCTGTCGCTGCCACCGGATATGTTCCCCAAACGCGCGGTCGGTTCTGTTATTGGTCTTGGCGGCTTCATGGGCGGTATTGGCGGCATGATCATGGCGAAATCGGTAGGGCTTGTGCTGGATGCCACCAACAAGAACTACACTCTGATTTTCGCGGCCTGCACCGTCGTCTATTTTCTCGCTGTGATGATCATCCACCTATTGTCACCAAAGCTGGAGCGTGCGGACGTCTGATTTAGAGTAGGCATTTAACTTTTAGGTATTTTTGACACCGGTATCAAAAAGCCGGAAATGGAGAGGAGATTATCATGAGGACCAAGATTGCATTATTTTCGACAGCCGCGTTGATTGGCTTGGCGCAACCTGCTTTCGCGCAAGATGCAGCTACGCCGCCCGCAGAGGAGCAGGGCGAAGAAATTATCGTCAGCGGGATCCGGGGGTCGCTTGAAAAGGCGGCCGAGATAAAGCGTGAATCCTCCCAAATTATCGATGTTATAACTTCAGAAGATGTCGGTAAGCTGCCAGATGCTAACGTCGCCGAAGCATTACAGCGTGTTACAGGTGTTCAAATTACGCGGGTGTTTGGCGAAGGTCAGGCTGTCAATATCCGCGGCTTGCAGCAGGTTCGCGTCGAGGTCGATGGCCGCACATTGCTCGGTTTCTCTGCGCGTGTATCGCCGCCGGAAAACGACAATCTCGGACGATCGTCAGGACTAGATGCTGTGCCGTCTTCCGTTTTCGGCAGGCTCGAAGTACGTAAATCGCCACTCGCCAATCAGGCTGAAGGTGGTCTCGGCGGCACGGTAAATCTCGTCACTCCCAAGCCGTTCGACTTCAAGAAGACGACAGTGTCGCTGCGCGCGCAAGGCACCTATTCGCAAGAAGCCGACAAATTCGAGCCAACGGTGTCAGGCTTGTTCACGACCACATTCGCCGATGGCAACATTGGCGTGCTGCTATCGGGCGAATATCAAAAGCGCACGTCAAAATTGCAGTTGTTCGAGCGGAATAATTGGCTCGACCGGAGAAATGGCGGCACGACAACCTTGCTCGCGCCATTGCTCCTGCAATATGAAAATGTCGACATCGACCGCTCGCGTTTGGGCGTGAATGGTGCAGTTCAAGCACGAATTGGCGACGATTTCGTGTTGACGCTTGATGGCCTATATTCGCGGGTGGATGCTGACCGGACAAATCAGGCAATCACGTTTAACCTGCCCACCAGCACAACTGCTCTGATCATCCGCAACGCGATAAATGAGAATGGCTATCTTGTTGCAGGAACGGCAACAGGTACCGTCCGCGTTCAAAACCAGCGCCGTAAAGACCCCACGGCCAGCTACCTATTCGGACTAAACGGGAAATATGACAATGGCAGCCTGACACTCGAGGGTGATGCTTATTATAGCAAGGGCACGCTTCGACAGAAAATCGAAGTCATAGTTAATGATACCGCAGCCAATGTCATCGGTAATTATGATTTCCGCAATGGGACAATTCCCAGCCTCACACTGGAAAGGCCCGTTGGCACCGCATTCGATCCGAACAATCCGGCCAATTATCTCTACCCGACGTCGGGTACTCTAACCCTACGTGCTAACCTATTGCCGGCGACGCTGGAAGAATATACCGGCCGCTTTGATATCGGTTATGATGCTGGCGACGGCATTAAAATTAGTGCTGGTGTGCGCTACGTTGACCTGCGCGCGATATCCGAGGCTTATAGAAGCCGCGGCCTAGCGACAGCAGGTGAATTGTTGCCGTTCCTGGCACCGGGTAATCCCAATTTCTTGGGCAGTATCTCAGGAAACTTTCCCCGCGCGTTTGCTTCGTATTTTCCAGACCCCGGTTTCCTGATTCCCCGGGTCCTGGCGACCGAGCCCGGTGTCGGCACGCCAAATGGTTATCTTCGCAATGACTCGCGCGATTACAAGATCAACGAAAAGACCATCAGCGGATATCTGATGGTGGAGGGCGAAGGCGAAGTCTTTGGCCGTCCGGCAAAATTCAACGCCGGTGTTCGTATCTCGAACACCGACTTTTCGGTTGATACTATTGCCCTGATTACCCGCAGAATCAACAATGTCACCACGCTGGTGCCGACACCCACGACCGACACCAACAAATATACAAATGTCCTGCCAAGTGCCAATCTTATCGTCAATCTTACCGACGAGTTTCTCGTTCGTTTGTCGGCCTCACAGACTTTGCAACGCGCTGGTCTTGCCGACCTTGCGCCGAGCACATTTATCAATCAGACCAATCTGACCTCGGGCGGGGGAAATGCCCAACTGACACCGCCAATTTCGAGCAACCTCGATGTCTCGTTCGAATATTATACCAGCAAAAGTTCGCTCATTTCCGGCGCTGTGTTTTACAAGGACGTGCAGGATTTCATTGCCACCGGCACAATCGAGGAAATCATTCCCGGTTTTGAATCCGATGGTCCTTACCGGACCTCGCGACCCTTCAACATCGCTTCAGCCAAGGTCAAAGGTTTCGAACTCGGCGTGCAGCAGTTCTTCGATTTCCTGCCTTCGCCGCTCGACGGCTTTGGCATCATCGCTAACTACACCTATGCTGATAGCAAGGATAGCAATGGCTTCCCGTTGGTTGCGACGTCAAAGCATAGCTACAATCTAGTGGCGCTTTACGAAAAGGGGCCAGTTTCTGCCCGTCTCGCTTATAACTGGCGCGACGATGCGGTGTTTGAGTTCACTCAGGGCCGGCCTGAAGTCATAGCCGCCCGTTCGCAACTGGACGCTCAAATTGGTATTGATCTAACCAAACGTATTGCTCTGTCATTCCAGGCGCAGAATCTGATTCCAAAAGACTCTGCAACTGTTGAAATCAGCAATTTTAATCCAACAGCACTTAACAGCTATGCGTTGTCTGAAAGGCGGTTTTCCGTAGGACTGCGGGTCAAGCTTTAACCGCTAAGTTGACCACCATCGGGAATAGCCATTCCGATGGTCGGTTGAACGGCCTAATTACGTTTCGTTCTGTATCAGATATGCCGCTATCTTCCTTGAAATAGTCGAAGGGGACGGAAAAGAGTGACCCTCACACTTTTGCCCTCATCGGCTATAAGCTGACCGCCCGCCGTCGGCTAACATCTACAGTCAGGCACCACCTGAACGAAATGGAAAGTTTCGGCGCGTGGCCAAAGCCAATTGAATGGCAAAAATGTTAGCGTGAGCCGCCATTGCCACTTCGGGCATCTTGAAGCCTGAAATTTGCGTTTGCGGTTTGAAAGTTGCCGTTCCGGACACGACAACTTTTCCGACGTTCTTGATCAGTGTCGCGCCAAGCAAGACTATTTACAAATGGTAGCCACCAGAAAGCGAAAATCATGACTTGGCCTAGCGTTGGCGCTTTGCAACCCATAAACTACGTCTCCGCGAGCTGCTCTACCGTAGCATCCCTGAATGCTGCCAGCCAAGGGTATAAGCCAATAATCGGCGTCAGTTAACAGAGAGAGAAATTCATCGCCCTGGCCGCAGTAAAGTGAAAAAGTCCTAGCCTCAAGTAACTTGCGGAATCGAAAGTCGTCGTCCACGGATCCATGAAAGATGTCGGGATACGGGCACGCAACACTGACCGAAACTGCCTCGTTCAGATGCAATTCACGCGGTCGACCATAGTCATACAGTCGATACGTAACATCGGCATTTTGCTGGCACTCGACCAACGTAATACCGCCTCCGATTGCGTGGATTGTGCCTGGGGCAATGTAAAACCAGTCTCCCGCCTTAACTGGCTTCCAATCCAACAAGTCTGCAATCTCGCCGGATGCAGCTGCCCGACGCAACTCTCTGGCGTCCAAGGCCTTTGTAGTGCCGATACCCAGCACTGCGCCAGGCTGCGCATCTGCGACGAACCAGCATTCTTCCTTACCAGATGGAAGGCCCAAAGCTCGCGCCTGATCATCGTTGGGGTGTACTTGCACCGACAATTTTTCCGATGTGAACAGCCATTTGATCAGCACGGGCAGCGATTGTTCCTGCACATCATACCATATTTCGCCGATCCGCTCCCCACCCACATGCATCGCTGCAGGCAGGTTTTTCTGACCCCAAGGCTTGGCGACGGCGTGGCGAGGAAGAAGGATCGAATCCATTAGTGTAGGTCGCAGTTCTTTCTGGGTTGTTTGTTGCTCTATATTCGGCAGCGGGCCCTCGAGCGCAATCGCCTGAGCGTTCAATGGGCGTAATCGATTTTTACTCTCCCAATCTCTCAGGCTGCAAAAAAACAGTGTTTAACGCAGATTCAAATTAAATTGCGTTGACTTACAATGGCCTGCTAGCCTAATATTCGGTGGTATACTATCGTTTGAACCGGTTCACTCAGTTAACTTTTGATGTGGTCAATGCGAATGCTTTTTATGTCACCGGCTCCATCATGCGTAATATCTTGGGCCCTAAGATTCAATGATAGCAACCCTTTCTTTAGGTAAACGTCACCGAGCATTATTTCATGCCACTGGCGTTCCGGGGCTTCATCGGTGAAAAAGAGACGCCGTCCCCAATCATCTTTGGATGGAGGGGTAGCCGGAAGCCTATGCTCAACGGAAGTACCACCAAATTCAGCCGCTACCCGCGCGCCGGCCTGTAACGGCGATGCGGAGTAGGATAGCGTAACTCTGTAGTAGCCGGACCGCACTACACGAAGTTGCCATTGAGCAAAACCAATGCTGCTAGTCCAATCGCTAATCCAGTCATTTGCCCATCCAGCACCAGACTGATATTTTATGCCTTCCCCAAACAATGAGGCTTCATGGGCTTGGAGTAAAACCTTAGGGTGCCCTTGTATGCCAACTTCAATCGGAATTCTTGCCCCGGCGTTCCGAGACACGTCTTTGAACCATCGGTCATATTCTTGGACGAGGCGATTGAGCCGGATAGAATCCTGAGTGGCAAGATCCACCAGCTGACTTGGATCGCGCTTGACGTTATAGAGTGACCATTTCTCGGTTGCGTCCATTGTTGCCAAGAAATCACCCGCCCGCACCGCACCCGGACCGCGTTTGATTGCAACTTCAGAGGGCTTTTGCGTGTTGCGAAAATGGTGCGTGAAAAGTAAGCGATTAAGCAATGTTGGATTAGGCGAGCCCCCGCGCAAAACCTTCGCAAGCGAGCGTCCGTCTAATCTGAGGCGCTTTGCTGCACGCGCTCCGATCAACGCCATAAGGGTCGGGAATAGATCGATATGCTGTGCTGCGATATCGAGACGATTTCCCCCCTCAATCCTTCCTGGCCAGTACGCAATAAACGGCACTCGGGTGCCGCCTTCATCGACGCTGCCCTTCCAGCCTTTCATTCCAGCATTGTAGCGAGAGATACCGCCAGGAAAGGCTGGGCCATTGTCCGACAGAAAAACGACTATTGTATTTTTGGCAATATCTGCCTTTTCGAGAGCATTCAATATCCGACCGATATTTGAGTCAAGATTATCTATCATAGCGTACACCCGTCTGCGTGATGGTTTGACCTTATACGTCGATAACGCCAGCAAGCTCGAAAAGGCGGTGGAGCAGAACACGGGCATGAAGCGTTCGGCATTGGAGACAACCGGCTTGTTGAAAGATGCAGCGGCTGCTGGCGTTGCCAAAGGCAAAGCTAGAGTACCAGCGCAGGGCCGCGAGCCACCAGAGCGGGACCGGTCAATCGTCAAGCCGTTTGAAATTGGGATATGAGGTCGCGCAATTGGAAATGCGAACAATGGATGGCAATCCAAAAAAGAGACCCGCCGGTGAAGGCGGGTCTGGAAGGTGAAAGAACTCTGCGTCGCTAAACGTCGAGCCCTTCGGGTCGCAGCTCCTTTATGCGCCTGAATGTGTGAATAAACTTGCACGGAATCGTCGCGGCCCCAGATAACATTGCCATTTTCGGCCAAGCGTCTGGATTGTCTCTGAATTAAGTCGAATGGCTATTGCAGCTTGCGCCCAAACCACAGCACCCGGCCAACGATGTTGATCGAACGGCGTTCCATGCTCTGCCAGGTGGGATAAGAGGGATTATCGCTAATCACCGATATCTGGCGGCCTTTTGGTTCGATTGCGATCCGCTTCACATTGAGCATATCATCCATTCGCAGAACATAGATCCCGTCACGTAAGCGAGATTGTCCGTCGCCCAGATCGACCATGACTTCGTCACCATCAAACAATGTTGGTTCCATAGAGTCGCCGAGCACCCGAATGATCGACAGGCTTGCTGCCTTGCTCTGGGTCAGCTTTTTAAGCCAATCCTCGTCGAACCCGAACTGTGCGGTTTTGGATTCCATTTCAGCAAGCGCGCCGTGACCAGCCGAAGCCGCGACATCCAGTACCGGTACATGGACCAAATCGACAACAGGGCCGCTTCGCCGTGTCGGGCCGCCGAGAATTACCTCATCCACGCCAAAATAGCGTGCAAGCACCGCACGGTCGCGTTCATCCAAAGATCGCGGCGAACCGCGTTTGATATACTGCTGGATATAAGCAGCGTTGCGCCCAAGAAGCCGCGAGATACCCGAATAATCATCATGGTTCTTGCGGATCAGCTCATCGAGCGCTGTTCTGGGGTCGTCCATTTTTGCCAGTCCTTCTGTCACGATTAGGATTTAATCCTAGACTCTAGGAAATCATCCTATTACGAACAAAACAAGAACGCAAGCGGGATTTGAGTCGGATGGAAACGCAACTTTTGGAACAGATCGAGCAATATCTTGTGCGGACAAAACTGTCGCCGACGCGCTTCGGGCGGATCGTGGTTCGTGATCCAAGATTTGTAACGGACTTGCGGGCAGGGAGGAAACCCAGGCTACGGACATTGGAAAAAGTGTCTGCTTACTTGATGCGGCTGTAAGGGCAATCCCGTCTCGAACAGATACTGGAGGTAGAGCCGGCAAGGCCCAGACTGAACGATTGCAAGCGTCCGCTTCCGCTAACTCTGCTGTCGTTCGCGGCGTGTGTCATTCCACATGAAAGCTGCCATAGGTTAAGCATCGCGACGTCACAGTGACTTTATCGTGAAGGTTTCAGTTCTGATTGTTTCGGCGTATCGGTGCGCCATTGAAAAACGGAAATGATCAGGCGTGCCGTCATCGCCGCACCAATTGCGGTGCCGACCGCGTCAGCCGTAAATGCTCGGTCTGGCTCGATTGATGCCCATGCTCCACAAGCGAAGCGACCGCCGAAGACTGTCAGGTAGAGGATCAATGGGCTCCACGAGGCTAGCTGGCGGATACGCCCACCAGCCGTTCGGGTGGCGCGGGCCTCAGGCAGGATCAGCGCACTGATAACGCCAATCAGAAGGCCGATGATCCATGCTGCGACCGCAGGATAGGCTCCGTGCTTCGTTACAAGCGTGATCACCCCGATTACGCTCCACGCGGAAAACGCAAAAACGGGGATCAATGCGACGATGATTGGCACCTCGCGTACTTTTAACCTGCGAATACCAAGTGCGATGAGCACTACAAGCAGGACGTAAACCCACGCCGGCGCTCCCCCCAAAATTGCACCTACCATAATTCGTTCCCCAGTGGTCATGCCATATCTTTGACCAACGACTTACGTTGCATGCTAGGTCACCAAAGTCGACATCTTCCGCTAACTATGCAGACATTCGATTGCTTAATTACGCGACACAATAGCTGTCGTTCGTTCAGCCCAATTTTGACGACAGTTAAGGAGCTGAGCATTGCATTCCACCGGTTGGGGTGGATAAGGTAAATTAGATCCGGTCGACTTTTGCAGCTATTTGCAGATTGAATTATCGCCACTGATCATCCAATAAGCGGCCATTCGACGGACCCGGCTTGCCGGGTGGCTCGGCCCGGCGCCTATCCCCGGGACAATTGGGCACACAGCTTGCCCGTATTGATTTTGGATTTTCTATGTCAGTTCTCGCCTCGCTTCGCCGCGAATGGCTTTCCAATCCACGCGCGGATATTCTCGCAGGTATTGTTGTTGCACTTGCACTTATTCCCGAAGCCATCGGATTTTCAATTATCGCCGGTGTGGACCCCAGCGTCGGACTATATGCGTCGGTAGCAATCGCGATTGTGATTTCGTTTACCGGCGGCCGTCCCGGCATGATTTCTGCTGCAACCGCCGCTGTTGCGTTGCTTGTCGTCCCATTGGTACGCGAGCAAGGTGTTCAATATCTCTTTGCGGCGACGATATTGATGGGCATAATCCAGATTGTCGCAGGACTACTGCGCCTCGACCTGATGATGCAGTTTGTTTCGCGCTCGGTGATCACCGGCTTCGTCAATGCACTCGCGATCCTGATCTTCTTGGCCCAGTTACCCGAACTGACAAATGTGGGTTTGGAAACCTATGCGATGGTGGCTGGCGGATTGGCGATCATTTACCTGTTTCCCCGCCTGACACATTCGGTGCCATCACCATTAGTAGCGATCATCGTCTTGTCGGCGATCACCATTATAACAGGAGTAGACGTGAACAAGGTCGCCGATATGGGGGCGCTACCACAGGGACTACCAAGTTTTGCGTTGCCCGATGTCCCGCTCAATCTGGAAACGTTGCAGATCATCCTCCCATATTCGCTAACAATGGCCGCAGTTGGCTTGCTTGAATCCTTGCTGACCGCGCAAATCGTCGACGACATGACCGATACCGAAAGCGACAAGCGCCGCGAATGTGGCGGGCAAGGCAGCGCCAATATCGTCGCCGCTTTCTTCGGCGGCATGGGCGGCTGCGCGATGATTGGGCAGTCAGTCATCAACGTGACTTCGGGCGGACGCACGCGCCTATCATCATTTGTTGCGGGCGCATTTCTGCTGTTCTTGTTGGCGGTGCTTGGTCCCTATGTCGGGCAAATCCCAATGCCTGCATTGGTCGCGGTGATGATCATGGTGTCCATCGGCACATTCAGTTGGAACTCGATCCCCAATATGCGCAGCCATCCATGGACGTCGTCTGTGGTCATGGTCGCAACGGTCATCGTCGTCGTTTCAACGCACGATTTAGCCAAGGGCGTGCTGGTCGGCGTTTTGCTGTCGGGCATCTTCTTCACCGGCAAAGTGCGGAACATGTTTGCCGTCGTCCGGACGGCATCGGCGGATGGGAGCGAAGCAAGCTATGTTGTCACGGGTCAGATATTCTTTGCATCGGTTGACCGTTTCACCCGCGCGTTCTTGATCGAAGACAGCGCAAAGCGAGTGACGATCGACGTCCATGCTGCGCACTTCTGGGATATATCCGGCGTTGGTGCGCTCGATAAAATTGTCGCTCGGCTAAGGCGTGACGGGCGCGATGTAGAGGTAATCGGCTATAATGAAGCCAGCGCCGATATTATCGACCGCTTTGCCTTGCACGACAAAACCGGAGTGGAAATGGGCGCATTTCCACATTGAGCTTCGTTTTAGCAGAAGAACATAACGGCGCTTAACGCTAACATTTCTGCCGTTCGACCGCGCTTCCTCGGTCCTTGAAACTTGCCATTGGTTCAGCCTGCTCGCGATGGCGTCAACCTTGAGTTCGATTACATTTCCAGAAACCTCGCTAGTGCGCCCGGGCGCTTGCTAACACTAACCTTGATTTGTTTTCTCGCTAATCTGTTTGTGCTGTACCGATAACCGGGCGGCCAATGATTGGCAGTGAACAGCCGACGCCCACCTCACCGACGAGTTGCTAGTGGCGCCAAGGCCGTCATAGATGGCTGAGAGTATGAGTTTGATCGTCAATTTGGCGGCTTTTGCGAATGTCCTCGAAAGAGCTGAACCTGCGCACTAGATTAATACGTATGCCATTTTGGTCTTTTGGCAACAGTTTCTGGCACTTTTTTAATCTTAGCTAGATTAATCTCTATGCCAAATTGCGCATATCACATACAAAGCGGCATGGAATCTAACCTCCGGACACTTGGACCCAATGAGTCCCGGCTGATGCTGTCGCTTGCGGAAGACAATCGCGAAATCGTCTCGGCGGCGGAAGCGATTGACCTTCTTGGTAGCGAAAACACCGCGCGTTCGGTCATCCGCAGTCTGGTGCGCAAGGGCTGGCTCACCCGTCTCGTCGGCGGGCGTTACATGGTGCTCCCGTCTTCGCACGGCCCCGAGAATATTGGGGAGAACAATGCGCTAGCGCTGGCGTCAGCGGCGGTTGAGCAATCCTATGTCGGATGGTGGTCGGCCGCCTCGTTTCACGGCATGACGACGCAACGTCCCCGCCAGACCTTGGTGGCCGTGCTCAAGCAGCGCGACGAGGTAACGATCGAAGGGCACCCCGTCAGGTTCGTCCAGGTCGCCCCCCGGAAATTCTTCGGGTTCGCACCCTTCGAAATCTACGGCCGCAGCGCGCGGCTCTCAACCCCCTCCAAGACGGTCGTCGACTGTGTCGATCGTCCGGCGCTCGCCGGCGGCCCCTCCGAGGTGGCGCGGATAGTCTTCGGTGCGTCGCGCAGCGTCGAGGCCGCCGAAATGGTCGCAGATGCGCTGCGCATGGAATCGCAGTCGCTGCTGCAGCGCCTAGGCTTCCTCGCCGATCGGGTGGGGTGGTCGTTATCTGAGGCCGAACGCGTGCAATTGCGCTCGGCGATCGCGCCCTCGGCCCGATCTACTTTCGGCCGCAAGGATCGCCGGCCCGACGACATCGGCTATGTCAGCGAATGGGGCTTGTTCGTTCACGCCAACGAGCGCGATCTCCTCACCGACGTCCCCAGACCCTACCCGGGTGCGAGCTGAATGCTGACTACGCCCGAATTGCGGAATGTCGCGAAGCGATCAGGCGCGCGAGACATTGGCAATGTCGAAATCGATATCATCCTTACGCACATCCTTCAGCTCTTTCATGAACGCGGCCTGCTCGAACATCTCGCGTTCAAAGGCGGCACGATGCTGCGCAAAATGGTGTTCGGCCCGCGCGGTCGCCTGTCCACTGATCTCGATTTCACCAAGCGCAGCGTCATCGACGGCGACGATCTCCTGCTCGAAATTGCAACGGTCCTGCACGACGCGCCCTATCAAGGCATCACCTTCCTGCTGGAGCGTGACAAGGATTGGTATCGCATCAAGGATGGACTCTCTGCCAATCCGCTGTGCACGCACGAAGCCAACAAGACCGGCGTGCGGGTCAAAATTCAGGTCAGCACCCGCGAGAGTCCCATCCTTCCGGTGGTGCTCACTCGCCAGCTCGAACAAGATTATTTCAAGCTGCTGCCCTTTACTCCTACCGACATCCCGTGCCTTGCGTTCGAAGAGATCGTCGCAGAGAAGATCCGCGCCGCCAGCCAGCGCTCGAAAGTACGCGATCTTCATGACTTGTCCGAAATCGCCAAACGCCCGATCGACCGCGATATCATCCGGTCGCTGGCAGTCCTGAAGCTGTGGGGCGTAGGTGATAGACTGTCGTTTGGGCGCTTCCAGGACGGCATAAAGAGCGCGGACTATGACGTCGACGATTTACGCATGCTCCTGCGGCGCGATGAAGCCCCCGACTTAAAGGCATTGGTCAGCCGCGTGCTCGACGGGTTTCAATTTCTCGACCAGCCGACCGATGCCGAGCGTGCATTGGCCGCCGACTCCCGCGGCGCGCTGCGCGACGAAGCCTCTGCGCTTGTCGACCGGTTACGCGGGGACAGGGCATGACGACAGCACCCGGTGACACGGCGGAAGACGCACAGTCCGCCCGGGCGGCCTCGCCCGAAGCAACCGGCGGGATTGGCCCCAGCTATGAGCATGTCTGTATCGCGGCCTACCTGTCGGCATTGCTGACCGCGACACGCGCGCCGGTCTGCCCGGGGACCGTTACCAGCATTGCGCTCCAGCAAAGGCCTAACGGGCGGCCGCTCGATGACGTTGTGATCGGGTGGAAGGATGATGCAGGGCGCGACGGGACGCTCGATTTGCAGCTGAAGCGGCGTCTCGCTGTTTCAGACCGGGCAGCTTCCGATTTTGCCAGAATCGTCGCCGACGCATGGGAAACCATGCAACTGGGCGGTTTTGTTGATCGGCGAGACCTTGCGGGCGGACTAAGCGAAATCGTCTCCTCGGCCAATCTCAACGCGTGCCAAAAGCTGCGCGCACTGGCTGGCGAATTTGATCCGGCAGGATTCTCTGCGGCGGTCGCCACACAGGTGGATGGTGCGGCTCGAACGGCACATGCCGCGGTAGCGGCAATTTTGACCCGCGTGCTTGGCGCCTCGCCAAGCGCCGAGGACCAATCCTTCTTTTGGCGCAATTTCGTCGTTGGACGCTTGGAAGCGACCGACCATCTCGGGATCGACCGGCTGCGCGCTATCGACGCGCTGGGCCGGATTGTTCCATCCGACGGGGCCAATCCGACCCAGCTGTTTGCAGTACTCGAAGCCATGGCAAGGCAGCTCAACGTCCACGCAGCCCAAGTGGATCGCGACGCGGTCACTAGACTCCTAGCGGAGCGTTTCGGAACGCGGCTGTCGACATTAGCCAGTGACCTGCCCGACGCATTGGGGGTGGGCCGTCAAGGCGCCGCGGGCGAGCTTGCGGGCTTCCGCGACCAGAGCCTTGCCCAGGTGATTAATCCCGTTTTCACTGTGTACGAAGGAGAAGGACGGAACGCGACCGAAAGGGTCGTTGCCCTTGATGCCTTCGAAACTGAGCTACGTGCGTCGCGATCCGTGGTCGTGGCTGGCGAGCCGGGTGCCGGCAAATCGACCGCGCTTGCTCAGATCGCCCTCACGCTGCTCGCCGACTCCGGACTTGTCCCGATCGTCCGAAGCCTTCCCTCGCTTGCAATCAGTAAGAAAAACATCGTCTCACAAATATGCGGCATAGGCAGCTTCGCGTGCATGTCCGAGGTTCAATTCGCAAGCTTGGCGCGGACCGCTCAGATAGTGTTGCTCCTCGACGGCTGGAACGAACTCAACCCCGAGCAGCGGCTTTGGAGTTGGGCCGAACTAGACGCGCTGCGGCGCGATTTTCCGTCCATGCTTCTGGTCATCGCCACCCGCGCGGGAACAGCGAGTCCCTTTGCGCAAGCGACGACCCTCGAAATCCACCCGTTGGACCGCACGCGTCAACTCGAGGCGGCGGCGCGATTGTTCGGCTCTGCGGGGCACGATCTCGTCATCCGCGCGCGCGCCGTCTCCGCACTTCGGCCATTGTTACGCACGCCGCTTTTGCTTGCAGCCATTATTCAGCAAGGATCTGCTGGCGATCTGCCGACCGATCGCGAGAGCGTCATTGCCGGTCTTGTCTCGCGCGCTGGAGGGCCCCCGCCGCGGCGCGAACAGTTGCGCGTCGCGTTAGACGGCCAGCATGATGCCTTCCTACAAGCCATCGCCGATCTCTTGATGTCGCAGGGTACGACCGTGTTGGCAGAATCGGCCTTGCTTCCGCGTATCGGCAGCGTCGCGGCCGATCTGCGCTCGCTTCACCTGCTCGCGCAACCGTTATCGGCGCAAGCAGTGCTCGATCTCCTGATCAGCCACCATCTTCTGGTTGGAATCGGTGCGCCCGGTGAGCGGACGGTCGGCTTTCAGCATCAGCTCATTCAGGAGTGGTATGCCTCGCATTCCGTTCAGGCAACGATCGAAGCGCAGGGCGATGGTACAGTCGACGTGGCGCTCCGTCGTCTAATCGATTTACCCTTCTGGTCAGTGACGATCCTTTTCGCAGTCGACCGTTTGAGCCGCTCTCCGGCCGCCGAAGCTCGCCTGCGCACGCTCGTCCTGATCACGCTTGGCATTGAGCCATTTCTTGCCGCCGAAATGTTCGTTCGGGTGCGAGCGGTTGTCGGTCCGGCACTCGACGAGGATCTAATCGCCTTTGCAGAACGCTGGAACGAGGAAGATCCTGCGCGAGCAACCCGGTTCATGCTTGCAACCGGCCTGAAGCAGTTTGCCGACAGGCTCTGGGCCAGACTAAAAAGCGCCGGAGAGTTCGCCTTCGATTTGCATCGTTCGAACAGGACCTTTCCAGTGAGCGCGCTCGAGCCCGATTGGGATCGATATTTTCCGGAGCTCGACAGCCAGACACGTCGTGTGCTGCTGATCGATATCGTCGAACAAGGCGATGCCGCTAGCCTCGCACTGTGCCTGCGGGCGGCAACCAAGGACCGCAGCAGCGAGGTGGTGTCGGGCGTGATCGATTATCTCGATTTCCGTGACGAGCGCGCCGCGCTCGAACGCCTTCTTGACGGCCTGCCCAAGACGATGTGGATAGAACTCGCCAGCCAGCGCATGCCTGACGCCATGACTGACCGACATCGCGCATGCTGGCAACGTCTCCGTCGCAAGCGCTTCAAGCGCGCCGAGGGATTGGAATGGATCAATCTCGCCCTTGAGTTCGATTGCGCCACCCCAGCTTCGATCGTTGAGGCGGCACTCGACTTCAAATCGGAAAGCCACTGGTCCAGCTATGAGCTGGAGCAGCGCCTATTCGAGCGTTTCCCATCGGAGTTTCAGGCGTCGCTGGTATCGCGGCTGCTGAACGGCGGCAGCCTACCCTACCAAGCATGGCAATATCTCGGCGACGTCGAGCCAGCAGCGCAGTCGGCGCTTCTTGCAATTGCGCAGGAAAAGGACAGAGACTTCCGCCGCAGGCAAGTTGCCGCTCGGCTTCTGGGGAGCGCGGCGATAGCCGGGCTCGTCGACCACATGACGGCGCGCGCCGGCGACCGTGAGGCAATGCGTGCACCTGAAACGCAAGAGGTCCGCGACGTCCTGCGTCACGTCCGGCTCAATCTCTTGATCGCCAACGTCCTCGGCCGCGCGGCGGGCGACGCGACGCACGCCGCCGTGCTCGCCTCGGTCATAGCTGATTGGCGGGGCGTCGACGACGAGCGGCGTTTCGCGATCACGCCTCAAGATCATGAGACATTGATTGCCCGCGTTGAGCAGTGGGCTGCCCTATTGCTCGCGCAGGAGCATCCTTCCCGATACGATCTGGCCGAGCTCGCCAGGATCATTGACCGGCTGGCCGACGTCGCCCTCTTGCCCGTGCTGATGACCTTGTGGGATCGCGACCGTACCCAACAAGCCGATGAGCGCGCAGCCTATGCAGCGGACCCGCACAGTTCGCGCGCCCGCGAGGCGCATATGGGATATGGCAATCAGTATCGCGCCGCTGCGGGAGCGATCGGCGGCGATGCCGTCATCGCGGTTATGACCGAGCGGCTCGACGATCCCGATTGCGAGCATGACGTGGCAATCGTGCTCGGTCGTTTGCTCGAGGTTGATCCGGTCGAGCAGGGTCCGATGGGGCCCAAAATGAGCGATCTTGCGACGCACTATGCGCGCTTGTTGGAACGCCGCACCAGCGCTCCGCACCCCGTCGCGGCGAAGCTGCTCGATAGGATTGAGGTTTTGGTCGCAATTGGCGACGTCGGATCGATCTCGCGCGCGTTCCAGCTCGCCGGTCCGGTCACGCTCATGAACTACGGCGATCGCGGCGCAAGCTTTCTGAAGCTGATCGAGGCAGGCAAGGACAACGGCCTGTTGCGTGACTTCTGCACAGCCTTCGCGGAACGGGGAGAGCCACTCCCCGCAGCTATCGTTCGTCATGGCATCGCAGCAGGCGTTGCCGCGCTAGCCGCAATGAAGTGGGTGCACGAAAACGACTATTGGCGCGTCGAAGGCTGGTTGCGTCTCATCGCCTTTGCCGACGATACAGAGGCGGCATTGCCGTCAGCTAACGAGTTACCGGTCGATTTCTCGCGTCCCTATCGCGCGCGCGACCTCGTTTGCAGGATCGGCTATTCAATTTCTCCGAAGGCGGTTGCGGCCCTCGATACACTGCTCCGTCGCGCACCCGAGCTGTTCAACAATGGATGGCCGGAAGCCCTTGCCAGGATCGGCACGCCCGAGGCGGGCCACACTTTGCTCAATGCGCTTCAAGCAGCGCCGGAAGAGCCGCAAGAATGGCGCGACACCTATGCGCTTCGGCAAGCGCTTGCCGCGCTCCTAGAGCCACCGGGTGAATTACGGACCCGGGCCATGGCACTGCTCGGCGAGTCTCGAAATGGCGGGAAGCGGGCGGCACTTGCCGATGCACTGGCGCAGACAATGGACGAGGAGGAAGCAATCAAGCTCCTCGCTTATGCGCTGGAGCCTGAGGGAACTGTAATAGCGAGTATATTGGTTAACCGTCTTGAACAGGCGGCCGTGTCGCGCCTGCCGATCGAGGGGCTGGCCAACACGTTCGAACTGGACGGCGCGCCATTGCCACAGTTGCGCCGAGCGGCCTTCCAGCATCTGCTTAGGAGCCCTGAAAATTCTGTGCTGCGATCATGCTTACAGGCCATAGACCATTTGCGCGATGAATATGGCAAGCCCGTTACCGAGCCTTACCATCCCGATATCGACAGTGGTCAAGCTTGGCCGACAGCGGCCGCGCGGAGTTGGTCGTCCCTTACGCTAACCTCCAACGAAGCGGTCTTCCGGATTTGAAATTGACATCGTTGGGAGTTGCCGCCGGTTCTATGGTATGTGTGGCCATTTCATTTCAAGTTCGCCTATTATGGAATATTATGGAACACCAAATAGCAACTCATGATTTTTCATCTCGTTTCAACCACCGGCAGGAAGGCAAATAAATGTTTGGCTTTTGACGTTCTGGTGAAGCCTCCAAGCCAACTGGAATCGAGCGAAACAGTTTTATTTTGTTGCGCTTTGCCTCACCTCTCGCCCCAAAATCCTACCGCGCATGCCACGACTTCCAGAACGAAAGCGACTATGCAGTCCTCGACTATCGATTTCCGTACTATTCGACCACATCATGGGAGCCAGCATAGCGGTTTCGAGGAGGCGGTTTGCCAACTCGCTGCGCTGGAGACCGCTCCGGGCGTGCCATTTTACCGCAAGGGGGCCGGTGCAGACGGTGGGCTCGAATGCTACCGCGTGGAACCTGATGGGTCGGAGACTGGCTGGCAGGCGAAATACTTCTTTGATTTCGGCAGCAACCAAGCTTCGCAGCTGACGAAATCCCTCAACCAAGCTATCGCAAGCCACCCCCAGCTTTCACTCTTCATCGTCAGCTTGCCCTTTAATCTCTCGGACGGACGCGTCGGCAATCGGAAATCCGAAAGGGATAGATGGAACAGCTGGGTGCAAGCCCGCACCAAAGCGATTCTTCCTCGCGTTGTTGCGATCGAGCTATGGGACGAGACCCAACTTATAGAACGATTATCCCGGAGTGAGCCGCGGTACGCCGGACGGCGGCACTACTGGTTCGATCTACTGCATTTTACGCCGGACTGGTATCAAACGCGCTTCGAGATCACTCGCCAAGCACTTGGCACGCGTTACACGCCCGAACTCAACATCGAGCTCCCAATCCGCAGCGGGCTTCTAGCGATTGCGCGCGACCCGAGCTTCATCGAGGGCTTGAGCCGCTTCGCCGACGATATCGATGAGGCGCGCCATCGCTCAACTGACGACATTGCGAGATTGCTTACTGATCCCCCCGCAGCCGCGTCCGTTGCAGAACTTGACGTGCGGCTTCGGACGCTCAGTCGTTTGATTCGAACAGCGTCAATTGGTCCGGCTGATCCCTTGCCATTTAACTCGTGGGTGGAAGTTCTAGATGAAGCGAGCACGACGCTGGGTACCTGCTCGGCGGCGATCTGGGACATCCGAACTCAGCAAGGCGGTGATCGCGAGAAGGTGCGGAGGGCACAATTTTACATCGAGCAGCTCTACGAAGTGATCGAGAAGGTGTCGAAGGGGATCAAAGGGCCCGTCAGCCAGCTAGCAAACGAGCATAGGTTGCTTGTGACGGGCGAGGCCGGGACGGGCAAATCGCATCTTCTCGCCGATGTGGCAGACCGTCACATCGCGCAAGGTTCCCCAGCAGTTTTGGTCCTCGGCGGTAGCTTTGTCGATGGTGAACCATGGCGCCAGGTCACCGACCAGCTGGGTTTGACGAATACAACGCCTGACGATTTTCTCGGCACGCTCGACGCCGCTGGCGAGGCAGCGGGGACGCGTGCGCTCGTCATGATCGATGCAATCAATGAACGCGGAGGGATTGCGTTATGGGCCAACCGCCTCGCAGCGTTTCTGGCTACAGCTGATCGGTTCCCGCATGTGGCGGTGATACTCTCCTGCCGTTCGACCTTTCTACCTTACATCGTCCGCGAGATTGACGAAACGGCGTTGCCCCGCCTCGCTCATCCGGGCTTCGCGGGTAAGGCCGCAGAAGCCGCGCAGCGTTATCTTGATGCTCGTGGCATTGTGCGCATGGCGGCGCCAAACTTGTCCCCCGAGTTTGAAAACCCACTCTTCCTGCGCACGTGCTGCGACGCGCTTGATCGTCGCGGCGAACAGGAGCTGCCGCGTGGGCTGGCCGGTGTATCAGGCGTGTTCGATTTCTATTTCGGAGCCGTCGCGGATGCGATCACGGCCCGCATGAGACTATACCCGCGTCTCCGCATCGTTGAAACGGCTCTTGAAAGGCTTACCCAAGCAATGGTCCAGGTGCGCAATGGCTATCTGCCAATTGCACAGGTCAATGCGCTGCTCGAAGAGTTGCACCCGTCAGGGAACCAGACGGAACAGAGCCTCTTCTTCCAGCTCGAGAATGAAGGTGTCTTGACCGTCGAGCCGCTCATCGACGGATCGACGATGCTGGAGCTAGTCCGTTTCACCTTCGAGCGCTTGAGCGACCACCGTATCGCCCAAGCTCTGCTGGACGCGGCGATAACCGACAGCGATCCGGCACCCGCCTTTGCACCAGGAGGGGCGCTTCGCGAATATGTGGTCGGACCTAACACCTACCGCTTTGCCGGCATCGCCGAAGCCTTTGCCGTGCAGTTGCCCGAACGTTTCGGCATCGAGCTTCTCGACATCATCGACGACGATGCCGCAATCTACGATCTAATACCCGGCTTCAGGACCAGCCTGTTGTGGCGACGCCAGGACACTTTTCGCGAGCGCACGCTGGAACTGATCGATGAACATGCCGACTATTTGGAAGACGATCCGTGGCTCGATACGCTGATCGCGATTGCAACCGAACCGAGCAATCGGTTCAATGCGGATTATCTCGACCGCTGGTTGCGCCCGTTGCCGATGCCGGAGCGGGACGAGCTTTGGTCAGTGCGTGCGACCTATCTTGCTGCTAATGAAGGCAACGCGATAGATACGCTTATCCAGTGGGTTTTGGCCAACGGCCTCAACCCAATTGAGCCCGAGCGTGCGAGGTTGGCCGCACTCACTCTCACTTGGCTCACCAGCCTTAGTCATCGCATCATCCGCGACATGGCGACCAAGGCGCTCGCGGTGCTGTTGGTTAATCGACGCGAATTAGGCGCCTATCTCATCGGTCGCTTTGCCGGTCTTAACGATGCCTATGTTGTCGATCGTGTCTTGGCAGCTGCCTATGGCGGGGCAGCGCGTAGCAGCAGTATCGACGGGCTCGGAACGTTGGCCGAAGCCGCTTATTCGGCGGTTTTTGCGATTGATCCCGTTCCGGCTCATGCTTTGATCCGCGACCATGCTAGGGGCGTCATCGAATTGGCCGCGTACCGTGGCGCGCTCCCGGCGAGCGTGTCGCTCGATCGCGTCAGGCCACCGTACTCCAGCGGATCACCGTTAGAAACGATCAGCGACGAAGTGTTGGCTGGCTTCGTTCAAAACTATTCGGGATCATTTTTTCGCGATGACATCATGAGTTCGGCGTTCGAGGACGGTGACTTTGCGCGTTATAAAATTGACCCACTTGCGCATCGTTTCCTCAAACTGCCACGCAATGAAGTTGGTCGTTTGGACGAGGTGCGCTACAAAGAGTGGCATCTTCGCACCATCGCTGGTCGTTGTGATCGCGAGGCGGCTTTGGAATGTCTAATAGATGTTTCCAGACGATTGAGCGCCATACCTCACGATTTCAGCCGGTGGCTCGATGATGTTAATGACGCTGCAACCAACGACGACGGCAAGCCAACGCGAAAGGCCGTCGAGGCAGCAAGTAAAGCGGCGGAGGGCGATTTCCGGTCATTGCTCAGCGACACAGAACAAACGGATTACGAGATCTACGCTGAAAGTTGGGTCAAAGAGGGGATGTGGAAGTCAGATGCGTCGCCAAGACATCCGAATTTCAGCGGTCTGACGGCGCGGCGCTGGGTGGCTTGGCGCGCCCATAATCTCGGGTGGACACCCGGACGCTTTGCCCAATTCGAACGCAATATGCCCAGTCAAGGTCATATGGAACACAGTATCGAACGGATTGGCAAGAAATATCAATGGATCGCTTATCATGAGCTGACTGGCCGACTGTCTGATATCGTCGCGGTCGATGGCGGCTTCCGCAACCAACCCCAGTCGTATCGCGGACCCTGGCAGGTCGATACACGCGAGATGGATCCCTCGATTTTGATCACACGGACAAAGGAACGGGGTGACAGCCGGCAACCAGCGACTTGGTGGTCACCGCATGCGCCGCGCTGGCGAGAAGATCCGCCTAAGGCCCGGCTCGCTTGGATGCGCGACGAGAGCCGTGATGTGCCCGATGTTCTTGAGCAGTTGGACGTGACCGATACCGACGGCAGACGCTGGCTGGTCCTCGATATGGGCGCGACCCGCAATCAATCGGTCATAGACGATGGCGAGTCCATAACCTTGCGCATGACCTGGCATAAGGTCCACTCGCTTCTCGTCGCGCGAAACGATGCCGATCGACTTGTAAGTCTTCTCATGAGGTCGGAGAGAGACCGCGACCATCCGCCCGAGATTGATTTGCCTTGGCGTGCGTACCTTGGCGAGTATCCTTGGCATCCGTCGTATGATCATCTGCATGGTGATTGGGAGTTGGGTAAGCCAAAGATCGAGGTCTTCGGAACTATAGCCAATCGGTATGTTGAGCGATCCGGACATAATTATTCGATCGAGGAATCGTTTAACCTGTCGATCCCAGGACCACGGCTGGTTCGAGGCCTTAACCTCAGGCTGGCAGACGGTCGCTCGCTCGCCTTTTGTGATGCGCAAGGCAATATCCAATTCAAGGATCCGTCCGCCGAAGCCGCTGGCCATAGCGCAGCCGTCGTTGATCGCGCTGCTTTGACCGCATTGCTTGAACGTGATGGCTTGG
This sequence comes from Sphingorhabdus sp., assembly GCA_041738665.1. Taxonomy (GTDB): domain Bacteria; phylum Pseudomonadota; class Alphaproteobacteria; order Sphingomonadales; family Sphingomonadaceae; genus Sphingorhabdus_B. The sequence goes on from JBGSPK010000236.1 coordinate 31,386, forward strand.
AGCTGATCTGGATTTTCCTCGGAGAGAAGAGCGCACACGGGGGGCGTCCGCACCAAAATGGCTGGGGTGGCCAGCTCGACTATTGGGGCATCTACCGCTTCAACGGCAGCGCGATTAGCGGCCAGCTAAAGCTTGAGCGTAAGGATCCGAATAGTCAGCAGCTGACAGAATTCATGTCTCATCGCTGAAGCGCCGCCCAGTGATCTCGGTCGCAAAACTTGTCGCGCATTGCCACAAGTGAATCTGGCAGTTAGCCCAACCATTGGATGTTATGCTGGTGAACTGGTTGAAAGTGATGAAATGACATCGTACGATAACTTACCCAAACGCGATCGCAGCCACGCGCTGGAGGACGAGGCTGAGGCGGCTTTCCGGTCACTGATTTCACGGAGCGGCGACTTCGTCTTGCAAGGTTCTGACAGGAGGGACTATGGCACCGACTGTCAGATCGAGGTGGTTGTTGACGGCCAAGCGACCAATATCCGGCTCCATGTCCAACTCAAAGGAAGCGAGCGCGCCCTCAATGCCGACGGCTCGCTTAGTATCGCGGTCGACCGGACTAACCTCAATTATCTGATTGCCCAGCCATACAGCTTCTATGTCGCGTATCACGCACCGACGAAGTCGCTTCGAGTAAGCTTCGTCGACCCGTCGCACCGCTTGAAGTTCCGACGAGATTTCAGCGGAAGGAAGTTGAAATGCCTCGTAAAACGGTCGGGCATAAACCGGGGTAGCTCCGGCTGGGTAAAAGGGCTCGCCGACGCTGAGAATACGTGGTCCGATGACATTCCCCGAGTTGATACGTCGACGGACTTCCCCGGAAATCGCAGTTGTCGACGCAAGATCAAAAATGGTGGTAAAGCCCCAGCGCGTAAAAGCACGTTCCATTTCAGATGTTAGTTCGCCGTCGCTGGATTTGCTTGCCTGCAGAAAAACCGGCGTGGTGAGATGGACGTGGCTGTTCCAAAAGCCTGCAGTGACGATCCGTCCAGTCTGGTCCATGACACGATAACCAGGTGGCACCGGCGTAGAGCTTCGCGGCCCTAACTGTTTGATGCGTTCACCTTCGATCAGGATGACCCCGTCATCGATTGCCTCCTCGTGCGGCGATGGATAGATTTTCACCCCCACGATCGCGGTTCTTTCAACCGTTGCGCCAACCGCAGTTGCACAAGGGGCAACGCTAAGCAGGATAAAAAGGCCATATTGTCGTAATAGTAGAGCAACATCTGTATTAAGCTTGAACATCTTCGGTATCTCCAGATGCGTAGTGTTTACCGCATGGGCTAGGCGCCGCTTCGCTGATGATCAGCAGCACGATACTTGACGCGTCGAGCTTGTGATACCGGCGCAGGGACTTATCTGCCGAAACCCGCATGAGACCGGCAAGGCCCGCGGCTCCCGACTCCGTGGTCCTGACACCATATTCGCAAAGTTTTTCCTTGGCGATTTGTAGTAATTTTTCTTCTACGAGGACCGAGGTGGCGCCATGTCCAAGCAAAATCTTCAGCGCAGGAGCTGACGCCAAACCGCAGGATAGCATATCGGCAGATGTCTCCAAATTTCCTTCGATCTGAACTGGTTTACCAAGGCTCAATGCGGTCGCGACACAAGAAGCATTGGTCGGCTCAACCACAGCCAAGTGCATCGGCAAAGTATTGAGTCCATCGGCTACAGCGGCCGCAAGACCACCAACCCCCGCCTGAATAAACGCGTGCGAAGGCCACTGCCGGAACGTTCTAAATTGGTCGATCAACTCACTGGTGATGATAGAATAGCCGGTCATTACATCAAGCACGGCAGGATCAGCAATAATTTGCGTGGTATCGGGGATTAGGATTCCTTCGCCGCGCGCCGCAGCTGCCTTCGCCTCAAGTACCGCTTCGTCGTAAGTTCCAACGACGTGTCTGACAACACCACCAACCGCCTCGATCCGCGCCGTGCGGATTGCGTCCACGCTTGATGGTAGAAAGATTATCGCTTGTGTTCTTGCGCGCTGTGCAGCGGCCGCGACCGATAGACCATGGTTGCCATCGCTAGCGCATAAAAGCCTCGGCAAGCTGCCAGTCAGCCAAGGGAAAGCAAGCAGGTCCGCAATCGTCGCAACGCCGCTCTCCCGGGCTAATGCTCGAAGGCCAGCCAGAGTGCCGCCAAGCGACTTAAAATTGCCGAGAGGTCGTTCCCCTTCGATCTTTGCGAAAACATGGCCAATACCAATCTTCGCCGCAATTGCTGGAAGATCAATTAGTGGCGTGGGTTGAAGGTCCGGCCATATAGTGGCTAATTCGTGCCGAAGGCGGATAATAGGGTCATTGGTCATCGCAACATTATGGGCCATGTCGAAGCATGTTGGCCGCAATATTGGCCAGCAAACGCGGCAGGACGGCTGCCTTAGGACGATTCTCTCTGCAAATCTGCATCATGACGGAATTAGTCGCCTATAAAGGATCGGGTATAGTGACAGCCAGGCCTCGCTTTACCACCCCAAGCGCGACATTTGTCGTGAAGCGACGCACATTCGAGTTGGCCGAGACCAGGCGCGCCATTAGGTCATCATAACTTTCGGTATCGGCCGCAGTCAGGACAAGTATGAAATCGGCTTCGCCGGTCACGTAATAGACCTGCTGCACCTGCTCTTCCTTACTCAACCACCGCTTCAATTCCGCCAGTAGTTCGGGCCGCTCTCTTTCGACCTGAAGTGAAACAATAAAGAAAGTGGGTCGTCCCAATTTTTTAGGGTCGCAGACCGCGATGTCCTTTATGATGACACCCTGATCCCGCATGCGCCGAATGCGGCGCTGAATTGCGGAAACAGAAAGCGCGACGTCTTCTGCTAACTGCTCAGCCGTTAGGCCAGAATCTTGCTGAAGCAGCCGAAGCAAGCGGTGATCGAATGAGTCCAGTTCCATAACCGCAGCCTAACATCAAAATATGCCGAAAATAGGCATTTTACGCGAGCAATTCGCGTTTTGGCCGCGCCTCCGTGCATTATCCTAATGGTTCAGCAAAAGGAAACAGCAATGGATAATCACAGTCTACAGGCATTTGTCGAAGCACATTGGGACCGGGATGTAATGCCGGTACTTACCGAATATATTACGATTCCCTGTGTTTCTCCGGCATTCGACCCCGACTGGGCCGCTCACGGTCATATGACCAAAGCGATTGAGCTTTTCGCCAATTGGGCGCGTAAGCATTTGGTTCCGATAAGTGGTGTCTCCGTGGAAATTCAAACCTTGCGCGGACGCACGCCATTACTGTTTATCGATGTTCCGGCCTCTGCTGCAGAGGGTGACCCAATTATCCTGTACGGCCATCTCGACAAGCAACCGGAAATGGACGGTTGGAGCGAAGGCAGGTTGCCCTGGACGCCCAGTTTGGAAGGTGACCGGCTGTACGGACGCGGCGGCGGCGATGATGGCTATGCGTTGTTCAGCGCGGTGCTTGCACTTCTCGCGCTTGAGGAACAAAACCTCCCTCGCCCTAGGTGCATATTGCTTATCGAAGCCTGCGAAGAATCGAGCAGCGAGGATCTGCCTTATTATTTCGAACATCTCGAGGCACGGCTCGGTTCGCCGTCGCTGGTAATCGCACTCGATTCGATGTGCGGTAATTATGACCAGCTCTGGGTCACAACATCGCTACGCGGTCAGGTCGCCGGCAGATTAACCGTCCGCGTCCTCGACGCAGCGATCCATTCGGGCGAGGCTTCCGGCATCGTGCCATCCAGCTTCCGGATCGCAACCCACTTGCTGTCCCGGATTGAGGACCCCGCAACGGGCCGCATCATCGCCCCCGAGTTCATTGTCCAGATCCCCTCGGTACGCCTGCGCGAAGCCGACACCGCAGCCGATGTTCTTGGCGCGGCAGCCTATGACAGTATGCCGTTTGTTGATGGTGCGACGCCGGTGAGTGACGATGTCGCTAGCCTTCTCACCGAACGGTCCTGGCGCGCCCAACTTGCGGTGACAGGAGCGGATGGCTTGCCCGCGGTTGGCAATGCGGCGTCGGTTATGCTGCCAGCAACGTCGCTAAAACTGAGCCTTCGGTTACCGCCCACACTGAATCATACCGCCGCCGGAAGCGCGCTGAAGCGGCTTCTTGAGAAGGATCCTCCTTATGGCTGCCAGGTGTCATTCGACATCGACTTCACCTCGCCTGGTTGGCATGCGCCGCTCTCGGCAGGATGGCTAGTCGACATACTCGAAGATGCCTCGCTAAAGGCATTCGGCCGAACCTGCGTTAGTTACGGTGGCGGTGGCGGCATACCGTTTTTGAATATGCTGGGGGAGCGGTTCCCAGAAGCACAGTTCGTGGTGACCGGGGTTCTCGGACCACAGTCGAATGCGCACGGCCCCAACGAATTTCTGCACGTTCCGACCGCCATCAGGATCACTAACGTAATCGCCGCGATCATTCACGCTGCTCCAACTGATCCGGCGTAGCAATCTGCCTGACCCCCTTTAAGAAAGACCGAACCCATGACCGCTACTTTGTTATACCAAACCCACTCACCCTTCGCGCGCAAGGCGCTGGTTTTCGCGCACGAGGTGGGCATATTGCATCAGATAGATGTCGTTCATCACGAAACCAGCCCAACCGCGCGGAACGAGCAAGTGTTCGGGCATAATCCGCTCGGCAAGGTTCCGGTGCTGCTTCGCCCCGGCTTGCCAGCAATATTCGATTCAAGCGTCATTTGCGCCTACTTCGACACGCTACATACAGGCCCAAGCCTGTACCCATCGGGCGGAGAAGAACGGTGGCAGGCATTAAAGCTAGAGACGCTCGCCCAAGGTCTGGCGGAGTCTGGCATTGCCGTGCGTTGGGAAACTGTGCGCCGCCCCGAAGCCCTACGCTATAATGATTTGCGCGATGGCTATACCGAAAAACTGGTCACAAGTTTCGCGTGGCTAGAAGCCGAAATGGATTTTGATACTGATCTTCACATTGGCCATATTGCATTAGCAACGACGCTTGACTGGCTTGAATTTCGCGGTCTCCCAACGTTTCGCGAGCATAGCAGATTGAGCGATTGGTTCGATGCATTTACGCAACGCGATTCTATGCAGGCAACGCCGTTATTTGGTGACACAGTCGACACAGCAGAACTCTGAAATCATCTACTATCCAGAAGGTGATTTCCCGACGTCTTTTGCATTCCGGTTGCATTTAGCAAGGCTCCTACCCCAAGGACTGCGAAACGTCGTCGATGCTCTTGCATATGCAAGTCGAGGGCCGTTGGAAGAGGAGCAACACTTCGGCCATTTTCGAGACGGCCCAAGCGGCCAGAGATGATGCACTGGAAGCAATCGCTTGGTTGCCGGGACATCTATAGTGCACCCGACCTATGTCCGCTTCCCAAAACATTCCAGTCATACAGGCAAAAAGTTCAAGCTCTCGTTAGCTGCCGTTGGTTCACAGGCTGAACGAAGGGCAGTATTCCGACAAGATGCTATAAAAGCTGACTGGCCGGACACGACAGCGTTCCTGCCGCTCAACGCTCAGAACCAGACAGAATAATATGGCAGCTGATTCATAGTTCAAACTGTAAGCTCAATACGCTGCCCATGTACACTAACTTGCAAAAAACCCCTTTCTGATAAAGCTAAACCTAATGGTTGACAATCTGGGCGGATCGATATTAGTAAACCACATGGTTGATAATAATCTCGATTCTACATTTAATGCACTTGCCGATCCGACTCGCCGGGGAATGCTGGCGACCCTCGCACTGGGTGAGAAGCCGGTCAGCGAGCTTGCTGCGCCTCATCAGATGAGTCTCGCCGGTGCCTCAAAACACGTCGATGTGTTGGTGCGGGCAGGGCTCGTTGAACGCCGAAAAGTCGGACGACAGCAGCTTTGCCGGCTGAATGCAAATAGACTGAAAGATGCGAGCGACTGGCTCGCGCAATGGGAGCGGTTCTGGACGATCCGTCTCGACAATCTGGAAGCCGTTCTAAAAAAGGATTTGAAATGAACGAACTGGATCTCGTCACACCAAAGACTTTGCGGTTTGAGCGACTGTTAGATGCGCCAATCGACAAGGTTTGGCAGTATCTGATTGATCCCGAACTCCGCGCTCGCTGGTTCATGGGCGGACCAACAGACGCCAAAGTGGGTGGCGCTATCGGCATGACTATGAACCATGATCGGCTGTCGGACAGCGAGGTAGCCACTCCCGAACGCTATCGGTCCTACCTCGGCCACCGTTGGGAGGAGCGTATCACCCGCATCGAACCACCGCATGTGCTTGCCTTCACATGGGAAAAGGGTGCGGCCGGAGAGGTAATTTTTGAATTGAACGACGAGGCTGGAAGAACAAAGCTCGTGCTGACTCATACTGGGCTGCGTGGAAGCAACGATGCACTCAATTTTGGCGGAGGCTGGTATACGCATTTGGCTGTTCTCCAGAGGCGTATCGGCGGCGACACTGTCCCTGATTTCTGGGCGCTGCATTCTGAAGCCGAAGCCACAATCGAACAGCGGCTATCCAAAGCCGATTGATCGGCCTCTTTCGCGCAATAGCCGATTCGAGATCACTTGGCAAAAGCAGGCAATGGAGCGGGCAACTATGGTAGATATACTTCACAGAATTGGAATTGAAGCACCCGTTATCGATGTATTTCGATCACTTACCGAACGTGATAAGCTAGCAGCGTGGTGGACGGCCGACACATCTGGCATTGGGACAAGCACGGGGGAGGTGCTTAAGTTTCGCTTCGATGGGGGCGGTTTTGACATGCAGGTGGTTAGTATCGACCCATTGAAACAGGTGGTTTGGCGAGTATCCGACGGTCCAGAAGAGTGGATTGACACCAATGTGCAATTCGATCTGAAATCTGAAGACGGATACGCCATCATATTATTTAAGCATGCAGGATGGCGGGCTCCCGTTGAGTTCATGCACCATTGCAGCACCAAATGGGCGGTATTCCTTATGAGCCTTAAAGCAGTGCATGAAACAGGCAGGGGCTCTCCACATCCCGGAGATGTCAAGATCGACAATTGGAACTGATTAAATGACGGCTGGCTTGAGCCCGCGACGAATACTTGCGAAAGGGGGCAATTAGCAGAGCGTTGCTAGTTAAAATCATTTGCCGAGACGGAGTTTGAACTTGATTTATCGCCGAAGCAAAAAATTAAAGAAAATCCAAATGTGGGATAGAATGTGGGCACGACTATAAAAGATGTAGAAATAACGATTATATTACAGTATATTGCTGCTATATAATGGTTCCCCGGTAAGGATTCGAACCTCAATAGACGGAGTCAGAGTCCGTAGTCTTACCGTTAGACGACCGGGGATTATGCGTCGCCTGTAAGGCGCAGAAATGCTAGGGTCAAGTGGGGAAAATGGAAATCAGACAGACTCTTTGGGAGTCTGTCGGACAGACTCCTTTAAAAAATCCGGTGGCAAATGCATCGCTTCATCCATCCAAAAATGCGGAACATAGGTGTTGGATGGTAGGGTAAATTTGAATTCGCGAGAGTTGTTGAGCTTTCGGACGCGCGACATGAAAAAACGAAAATGAGGGTGGTGCCGCATTGCGCGATAAAGCCGAGGTGAAACCGCGATTTTTGCGCGCGCGTCAGTAGTCTTAAAAAAGCGCCACAGCACGAATTCATCGCGCAATGTCATTCTGCCGCTCACGCTTCATTCCTTTCCTGCTTGCGGTCCTGGCTGGCGGTGATTGCTCTTGCAAAGGCGGCGGCGCTGCCGCGTTCGTTGGCGGGCATGTAGGTTGCCAGGATATCTTCGACCTCGCTGATATTGTGGCCGCTGCGCGATGCAATCTGTTCCTTGCTTGCGCCCATGTCCTTATGCCAGCCCATGCCGCTTCGCCGGATATCGCGAAATTGCAGTCCGGTGAGTTGATCGGTCAGCCAGTTGTCGCCCGATTCGCGCGCGGCCAGAATCGCGGAATTGACGACATTGCGAAAGTCGCGGTTGAATTCGCGTTCGTGCCATAGCTTGCCCGCGCCTTGGCCAGCGCCATCGTGAAACAGGATATAGGCTGCGTCGGCGCTGTGCATCGCGGCAAGCCGTGCCTCCACCTTCACGCGCATATCATGGTGAACGGCGTTGCCGATCCACGCGCGCGTCTTTGCCTGTTGAAAGCGGAAGCCATAGACAAGCCCATCGGGGCCACACAAGGCCGCGCGGTCGCTGGCGTCCAGATCGTTCATTCGCCGCCAGTGCATCGGCGTCGCGGTGCGCAGGTCGCCGGGGCGCTGCAAGGTGAAGAAGCCCAATTCGATAGCCAGCGCGACGCGCTCGATGCCGTCTGCGCGCGCGGTCGCGGCCAAGAATTCAACAGTTTCCATTGCGACGCTTTTGCTGCGGCGCGGCGGTGTCGGAACGTCGAGCTCTTTTGATGGATCGGATCCACGGGGCAGCATCTTCGCCTTCTTTTCGGCATAGCCCATAAGCAGGGAGAAAACGCGCAGGATCGCCGCCGCCTTATAGGCGCTGCTATGGTCGACCAGCTGATCGCGCAAATCCTCGGCGACTTCGCGGGTGATATCGGAAAGCCGCGTGTTGCCATTCTCTGCCCATTTGGAAAGCCATTTCAACCGGCTGTCATATTCCTTTTGCGTCTTGGGCTTGCGGGCAAGTAACCCGTTCTTGTCATCGGTGCGATAAGTGCGATCGAGGTCGGCCCAGCGGGCGTGAAAGCGATTTGCGGGGGCAATGGGTTTTGCTTCGGATTCATGGCCAGCTGCGCCCGCGCGCCATGCGTCGAGTTCATCATTGAGCGCTTGCGCCTTGGTAATGGCCGGAACATAATCGTCGCCCAGCATGACAGTTGCCCAGCCCTTGCGGCGTAGGGCAATCGACGGTTCCCATTTATAGGTAACGCGACCCTTGGCGCGCGGCACCGGCTGAAAATAGCGAGGGGTGCGCCGCAGCTTAGGCATTGCGCTTGCTGCCGTTCATTCCGGCGAGTCCGTAAGCTAGGGCCAGTGCTGAATGATCGGCGGTTTCAACATAATGGCGGTATGCGTCCAGCATTTCAGCCAGCAGGCTTTTGCCGGGGGTCAGCTTGCCGCTTAGGATGCGCTGCGCGGTGCGGGTGTCGATATTGTGGCGCTTGGCAAGTTCTTCATGGCCGCCGATGCGCGAGATATAACGGCGCACGTCGGCAAATTCGGGATATGGGGATTGAACGGGCATGTCGGACACCTTTCCGGTAGGGTAGTTTGGACCAAAGTATTACTTTGGTCCAGACGGGTTTTAACGTGGCCGTGCTGGCCATTTTTCAAGGTCTTGCCCTGACACGATAATCGGCTCCATCGCATCGGCGATGCGTTTGAGGCTGATCGCGATGGAAACCAGATAAGGTTCGGTATCGCCGCCGCCTGCCGATGCACCGGGTTCGAGCCTTGGCGTGATTTGGTTGAAATCTTCTATGTGCATCACACCAGCCCCAGCGCGGATTTGTAGGTGTCGAGGATCGCTTCCATTTCGGCGCGGTCGTCTTTGCTCATTTTGCGCAGCTTGATGATCTGGCGCGTGACTTTGGCATCATAGCCCTGTGATTTCAGTTCGCTGTAAACGTCGCGAATATCGTCGGCGCTGCCCTTTTTTTCTTCCTCAAGGCGTTCGATACGCTCGATGAACAAGCGCAATTGGTCGGTTGCTACATTACCTTCGGCCATTTAGTTTTCCTTCTTTGGTTGAAAATTGTCGATCCAGTCCATCGCGGCCATTGACAGGGCGGCGCTGATTGCCAGCTTGCGGCGGATATAATCGAAGTGGCTGGCCTCGTTTTGCCCGGCAAATTCCATTGCGTGGGTGAGGCGTTCGCGGGTGCGACCGACCATGTGGATTAGCCGTTCCTCGGCATCGCTTTCGTCGCTGTGTCCGTGCTTGGTCACCTGTTCGAAGCGGCGCGCGCTGACGTCCTGAAATGCTACCGGATTGGCGACAAGGCGGTCGAATGTCGCTTGCTGTGCGCTGTTCAATTCGTCACGGGATTTGACGCGCGGCGGCGCGGCGGGGGTGCCGTCGAACAGGTCTGCATTGGCCGGGTCGGATTCGACCGGCCTGCGTTGCCTGCTGCCATCGCTATGGGCGTATCTGTCCATATTGGTTGCTCCTGCGGTTGACGTCGCTGGCGTCGCCCAAATTGCGGCACCAATTCAAGCTGCGTTGCTGCGCATTGCGCCGTTCGCGGCGGCGCTTTTCGGATAGGGAAATTGGCTGGCGGGTGTCACTCACCGCATTTACTCCCCACACCATCAAGAGCAGCGAGAGCCTCATCGGTTACGTCAATTCGGAACGTTTCGACACGCTTGACTTCAACCAATTCGCCACCTGCATCTATTTCGCGGCGCAACAATTTTACGACATCGCCGAGTGTCTTGCGGCTGTCTTTGCCAACCGAGCGCCCATCTTCGCGTAATGGTTTTTTGAAAAGATGTGGGCGACTAAGCCAGGTGATTGAATAGTGCGTTTCAGGCAACCCGCTAACCTTAGCATCGGGGGCTTGGCGAAGGGCTGACAAGATGGCGTCCAGTTCTTTCCATTGAAGAAACAACCCGCCTTGCCGTGCGCTAACTGGCCTCATTGCGCGTTCCAGCCTGTCAGCAAGTTCGCTATGCTTACTAACCTGTGTGTCTGTTGCGGCTATGCGGTGACGGGCGAAGGCTTGGATTACCGGCGCACAACTGTCGTAAAGGCCATTCATCCATTTTGTATAAGTTTCGTTGCCTTTGTAACAACTAGGGCGATATGGCCAAGCGGCTAGTCGGTCATCTTTCGTCGGCTTTAGCTTGTCATCTGTCATGTGCTGCCCCCAAAAAAAGCCCGCGCCTTGCTGGCGAAATCCATCATCCCGAAGGTGGGAAAGCAAGGCGCGGACAGGGTGGACGTGCCTTGACCCGGGGTGGGCAAAGCGGCACGATCTGGCTGCGTTTCGAAGGCACGCCAAATAGGGTTCATTGGGGAAGCTGTCCGGTAAGCGATTGAAACTTTGCCCAAGCGGCACCGATGCCAGCGGCGGCAATCATCAGGCAGAAATAGCCGACCGCCAGATTGTTTTCGAGGAAGCTGTAAAGCCGTTCGAGCGCGATCTTTCTCATGCGCTTACCCCTGCCAGCAAGCGGCGGGCGTTGTCAGCCAGCGCATTGCGGGTGCGTTCCTGCCCTGCCCCTTTTGCCAAAGCCGCGTTTGCCGGATTATCGTCATGGCCGAACCATGCCTCAACCAGATCGCGCGCCCATTTGCTGCGCCATATAATCGCGCGTTCGTCATGCAGGCGCACGCCATTTTCAAAACGCGCCGTCGCGGGGGCAGGGAAGCCATAGCGGCTATGCAGCAAGCGGATATGTGCGATGATGGTGCGACGGCTTGCGCCGTGATGGCCATCGGACAAAGCAAAGCGGCGGGCGATTTCCATTACCGTTACCGGCCCGTGCGGAACCGCGATAGCGCGTGATACGGCGCGGTCGCGTTCGGCACGGGTCAATGGCAAATGGGCGATATTTCCAATGTTGCCAGCTGGGGCTGCAACGGAAATTGAACGGGTCATACTATCCTCCAAGGCGAAAAGCGTTGGAGCGTTATTATTCCACTAGAATAAAATGTGCAAGAGGCAAAATATTCCTACAGGCAAGAATGCGAGTTGCGCTCAATCCTGTGGCTTAGGCTCGTTTTGGAAAGGGTAGAATTTCAGGGGCCGATTTGAAGCTTTGCCGTGCCTCTGCCAATGCCTGTGCGTTATGGGCAAAGGTGGCATCTTCACGCATGGCGGCGACGATCTTGCGCTCCGCATCGGTCAGCGAATCGGGGTTGTCCTCTGGCGCCAGCAAGTCCGCCATCGTGACGTTCAGCGCGCGGGCGATCCGCTTGAGCCGTTCGTAAGAGATATTGCGCCCTGCAACTTCCCACTTCTGCATGTGCCCGGTGGTGACGCCGACGCGCTGCGCCAGTTCCTCAAGGGTCAATGCGCGTAGCTGCCGCATTTCGCGAATGCGATTGGGGGCGTTGTCGAGAGTCTTGCTTTTCCGTGCCATAGAGGCGAAATTTATCACCTGTGCCGTCATGGTAAAAATCCTTTTCTGAATAAAATGGTAAATTACTGCTTGCACAAATATATTCTATAAGAATAAAACGACCTCGTGACTACAGCATTAACCACAAAAGCTGGACAAAAGATTGAGGCGTTTCGCGACCAGCGCGACGCCCGGTTGACGCGCGAGGCATTGGCCGACCGGATCGGTTCGGTCACGGCCAGCGCGGTGCAGCAATGGGAGCGGTTCGGCAAAGTGCCAAGCGGGCCGACGATGAACCGCATCGCCGAAATGGGCATCGCGGCGCACGCCGACTGGTTTGAGAAAGGCGCGATTTACGAGCGCCCCTTGCTTTGCACGGTCTGCGACCTGCGCAGCGACGATCCCAATGTGCGCAGCTGTTCACGCGCGAATTGCCCGAATGTCGGGCGCGAAGTTGGCCAGATGGAGAGGGCAGCATGAGCAACGACCCCAGCCTGCAAACGCTCTGGTGCCAGAACAGCGGCATGGTGAACCTGTATATTGACGGGCAATTAGCCATCGAAATGCCGCCCGCGCTTTGTGAGCAGTTGGAAAAGGAATTAGCCGCGGCGCGGCGCGTGCCCGAACGGGCGCGGTTGATGGCGCAGCCGATCATAAAATTGGACGCAGACGAAGAAGCTGACCTTATTGCATGGGGCGGCGTTTCAGATTGCGCTGCTGGCGATCCGGTGGCGTCAGAATGAACGGCTTTAGCGAACGGTCGCGTAAGGGGTGGGAAACCCGCAAGCGCATGGAATCATCGCGCGGCTTTGGCCCGAAGGGGCGCAAGCGCGGGACCGAAGCGCACAGGGTCAAATCAGTTTCGGAAATCCTCGCGCGGGTGCGCGGGGGCAATAATCATGGGTCCGGCGACCCCACTCCTCCCACTCCCCTGGACTGGCGGACACATGACGCGGGCACCTGCGAGGAACGGGAATTCGCCGTGGGTGCCCGCACACCTGAAACGACAGGATAGGCCAGCATCATGGGGGTGGGAGCCAACAAACCGACATTCGACGTCGCCGCGATCAAAGACCGTATCGCCATGTCCGATATTGTCGGCGCGGATATCAAGCTGACCAAAAAGGGGCGCGAACATCAGGGCTGTTGCCCGTTTCACGGGGAACGCACCCCCAGCTTTTCGGTCAATGACGACAAGCAATTCGGGCATTGTTTCGGTTGCGGATGGCATGGCGATATCTTCAAATATCTGATGGAGCGCAAGTCGATCGATTTTATCAGCGCGGCCAAGATGCTTTCCGCCGATGCTGGCATAGCCTTCGATACGCCGGCCAATCGCGCTGAGGTCGAACAGCGCCGCCTCGACCGGCAAAAGAGCGACGAGGAAGCGGCGCGGCAGAAACAGGAGTCAGCGCGGGGCCTTTGGCAATTTGCCGCGCCGATAAAGGACACGCCCGCGATGGCCTATCTTGAAGGCAGAGGCATAGACTTTGCCAAGATCGGCAAGCTTCCCAATTCAATCCGCTATCGACACAATTGCTACAATGCCGAGCTGCGCCGCGAAATTCCGGCGATGGTAACGGGGATCATCGGGTTGGACGGCAAGCATATCGCCACGCACCGCACATTCCTGGAATATGTCGGCGGCAAGTGGACCAAGGCGCGGCTCGATACGCCGAAGTCGATATTAGGCGCGTTCAAGGGCGCGGCGATGCCAATCCACAAGGGCAGCTGCACCAAGACGTTGCGCGATATCAACGCGGGCACGGCGGTCTATGTCAGCGAGGGGATCGAGGACGCGTTGACGATCGCGATGGCCGACCCGACGCGGCGCGTGTTGGCAGCTGGTACGCTCGACAAGATCGGTTCGCTGATCCTGCCAACCCAAGCGGGCGACTTGGTGATCGTCGGGCAATGGGACAAGCGCCAGCCCGACAAGCCGACCGATGCGGTCGAAGCGCTGGAACGGCAAATCGCGCTGCAACAGGAACAAGCGGACGCGCAAGCCAGCGCAGACGGCGAAGTGCGCCGAGTCAGCATCCTTTGGCCACCGCCCGAATATAAGGATTTTAACGACGTGCTGCGCGGTGTGAAGATGGAGGGGGTTTTATGATTGGATGGCTCGAAGTGCTGGCGCAAAATCCGGTTTTCGCTGGCATTGCGGGCGGGGCAGGCATGTCGGCGGTGCTATATCAGGCGCGGGCGCTCCCCAATTTGCTCTGGAAGTGGTTCGAGCGCCAATTCATCGTGACGATGACGCTGGAAAATGACGAGGCCTTGCTGGGCAGATTCCTGCTGCTGCTGACGGAAAGCAAATATGTAGATCGCGCCCGGTTTTTGCGCATGGTCGAAAGCTATTGCGAGGAAGAGCGGAATTGGAAGTGGTTGCCAACCTTTGGCGGGGGCACCCATTATTTCAGATTTGAAGGCCGGTTTTACCTGTTTCACCGCAACATCGAAGTCAATTCGTCGTCGGTCGGCATCCAGAAGCGCGATACGGTAACGGTGCGAATGCTGGGTCGCGACCAAGCGCCAATGCGGTCACTTATGTCCCGCGCCGAAAATATCCACCGCACGGCCAGCACGGTGCAGGTCCACATCTGGCACATGGGCAATTATCTGTTGGCAGATCAGAAGCCGAAAAGGTCGCTGGATTCGGTATTCATTCCCGCCGAACAGAAACATCGGCTTGTAAACGACCTTCACCGCTTCGAAGGTGCGCGCGAAATCTATCGGCATCGCGGCACGCCTTGGCGGCGGGGTTATTTGCTCGAAGGTCCGCCCGGCACTGGCAAGACCACACTGGCCTTCGTGTTGGCCGGATTGCTGGACCGACCGATTTACATTATCAATTTAGCAACGGCGGGTGGCGACACGGGGCTGCAAAATGCGTTCAACAGTATGCAGAGCGGTGCGGTGGCGGTGATCGAAGATATCGACGCCGCCGAAATCACACATCAGCGCACCGAAATTAAGCAGGGGCCGCCATCGGTTGAACCGGACAAGGCGGTAACGATGGCCGGTTTGCTGAACGCGATTGACGGGCTGGCTAGCCGCGAAAACCGGATTTTGATCGTTACCAGCAATTATGCGGACAAGCTTGACGCTGCATTACTTCGCCCGGGGCGCATCGACGTGCGCGAAACTATCGGTTTGATCGACGATGCCGAACTGGCTTGGGAAATGGCGCAACGCTTTCGTGGCGCAGAGGCGCGACAATGGTTCGACACCGAAATAGTCCCTTCGCTACCGCTTTCGCCAGCGGAATTGCAGGCTCGTCTTTTAGCGGATGACTGACCCAAGCAACCTCGATGCCGTTGCCGCCGCTGCTGCTACGCCGCAGCCCGCGCCCGATATGCGCAAGCGCAAGACAAAATCACAGGAAGAACGCGAGGAAGGGCAGAAGCCGGTTTATCTGCCGCTCGACGCGCCGATCGTGCCGCTGGGCAAAAATGGCGTTTCGATCTGGCTGCTGGACGAAAGCAACCAGATAACATGCGTGAAGCCGCAGGAATTGGGCAAGGGCTTGTTGTCGTTGCTGTGCGGTGAAGAATGGTTGACTGAGGCGTTTCCGCAGGAACGGCTTGTGCCCGGCACCGGCAAGAATGGCAAGAAAGCAGAATTTTTCGTCGATGGCTTCGACCAGAACGACGCGCAGATGGCGATCATCGGCGCGTGCCGCGTCAAGGGCATATTCAAGCCGGAAGGCAAGGTATTCGGGCGCGGCGCGCATCGGGGCCGCGACGACGATCAGCAGATGATCCTGCACATGGGCAACCGTGTTTTGACAGTGAGCGCGGGCGATTGGCGGCGCGGTTCGGGCAAGGTCGCCAAGGACAGGATCGACGTCGAACGCCATTCGGCAGGCATGATAAGCGGCAAATATTATCCCGCCGATGATGCCTTGCCGCCACCCGCCGCAGAGGCATCGAGCCGCGACGAGGCCGAGCAGCTGCTAAAGCTGTTCGCCAAATGGTATTTTGTCGATGGCGGGCGCGACGGCAAGCCCGGACCCGCCGAATATCTGTTGCTTGGCATGGTGGGGCAGATGTTCATTTGCGGCACGCTCAACTGGCGGTCGCATGTCTGGCTGGCAGGGCCAACCGCATCGGGTAAATCATCCTTGCAGCGCGTCATTCGCGCAATCCACGACGATTGGGTGTTGCGCGCCGAGGATGCCAGCGAGGCGGCAATCCGGCAATTGCTGAACAACGACACGCTGGCCGTGATGATCGACGAGGCAGAGGCGGCGGACAATCCAGAGCGCCAGCGCGCGATGATGAACCTTGCCAAGAAATCATCGTCGGGCGGCAAGATATTGCGAGGCGGT
>JBGSPK010000238.1:0-3805 GCA_041738665.1 Sphingorhabdus sp.
GAATGTAAACTTCTGGGAACAAAGAAAAACCCCCGCTGGTCAGGCGGGGGCGATTTCAAACTCGCGCTGTTTGTGAATTCAGTATTTCTGCTGACGTTCGTACAAGTCGCGATAATGCTGGATGCGGGTCACGCGAAGACCCGGCATGCCTGACCGATCTACTGCGCGCTGCCACGAAGCAAATTCCTCAAGCGTCAGGTCATAACGTTCGCATGCATCATTAATCGACAGTAACCCGCCGTTGACCGCAGAAACGACTTCCGCCTTGCGACGTACAACCCAGCGTGTGGTACCCGCAGGGGGAAGGCTGGACAGCGTTAACGGTTCCCCCAAGGGGCCGATTACCTGTGCCGGGCGAATTTTCTGGTTCTCAATCATAACTTCCTCGATGCTCCATGCCCCGCATGGTTTAACTGTTCCCCAGTTGATTGGTCTTCTAACGGCTGGACTTTGATATTCGTTGAACCGGCTTGGTAAACGTCCAGTTCACGATTTCGTTTCACTTCCGCATCTCGCCAAAATGCACCGCGAACAGCCATTTTTCGACCATCTTGACCTGCAAAATAGTGCATGCGCTGGTCTACATCGTCGCCCTGTAAGGTCGATGCCGACTCGGCTTGGCGCAGTGCACGCACGGTCCGGCTATTCGCCTGCCGGGCGATTGCCACGCCTAGTAGCGTTCGGTAATCTTTTGGCTCACCGACCGAATCCTGACGCAGCGCGTGATGGGGAAATGTCATTTCCATGACACCCCTCTACCCAGACATATATAACACTGTGTAAAAGCCGCGTTCAGTTGATGTTAGTTGAGGTTAACGGCCATTATCTTTTTAGCTTCGGGATTGTTCCAGTTTGAGAATGCCCAACGCAAAACTGGCATTTCTCTAGATTCATATCTATGGGCGACGTCAAATGATTGACGATATTTATCTTAGCGATTTTCCATTGGGGCCTGATCTGACGGGCAAGCGAATCGTGGTGGCGATGTCGGGCGGCGTTGATTCGTCGGTTGTTGCGGCGCTGGCAGCACGTACTGGGGCCGAAACCATCGGCGTTACGCTTCAGCTTTACGATCATGGCAGCGCGGTGAAGCGCGCAGGGGCATGCTGTGCCGGGCAGGATATCCGCGACGCACGCGCCGTTGCCGATAAGCTTGGCATCGCACATTATGTATTCGACCATGAAAGCCGGTTCCGCGAATCGGTGATTGAGCATTTTGCTGATGAATATATGGCGGGGCGAACGCCTATCCCTTGCGTGCGCTGCAATATGGGAGTGAAGTTCACCGACCTGTTCCGCTTGGCGAAGGAATTGGGGGCCGATTGCCTAGCGACTGGGCATTATGTCCGGCGCGTTGAAGGACCCGAAGGCGCGGAATTGCACCGCGCTGCTGACCCGGCGCGTGACCAGAGCTATTTCCTGTTCGCAACCACCCAGGATCAGTTGGATTATTTGCGGTTTCCATTGGGGGGTATGCCAAAGTCTCAAGTGCGGGCTATCGCGCAGGAGCTGGGGTTGATTGTTGCGATGAAGCCCGACAGCCAGGATATCTGTTTCGTTCCCGATGGCGATTATGCCAGCGTCGTGCGCAAAGTGCGGCCCGACGCCGAAGTTGGCGGCGATATCGTGCATCTCGATGGTCGCGTGCTGGGGCAGCACAAGGGGATGATCCATTTTACGGTCGGCCAGCGCAAAGGTTTGGAAGTCGGCGGTCAGCCAGTTCCGCTTTACGTGATCCGTCTGGACCCTGCGACGCAGCGAGTCATTGTCGGTCCGCGCGAAGCGCTGGCTGTGGCGGCAGCACGATTGGTCGAAGCCAACTGGCTCGCGGACGTTCGGGGCAAGCGTATCTCGGCGAAGGTCCGCTCAATGGCGAAACCCGTTCCGGCCACGCTTGAAGGTGAATGGCTGCGCTTTGACGATGCTGAATATGGTGTCGCACCCGGTCAGGCTGCAGTGCTGTATGACGGTGACCGTGTCCTCGGCGGCGGATGGATAGAAGAAACGGTGGCAACGGAAATTTCTCTCGCGGCCTAAAGCGCCTCAATCTCCGCTTCATTCAATTGCACACAGCCGAAAGCCCCGCGTCGTTCGGCGACCGCTTCGGCTAGAAACGGCACCGAGGCGAACACTCGCTTATTCTCGGGGTCATCAGACAGCCGGACCATTTCCATTCCGATTTCTTTGTCTGTTTCGCACGATTGCATATCGCGGCCTTCTACGTAGCGGCAGGAGCAAATAATATGTGCGCCATAAGCGGCACCAACGCGGGCCTGACCTTTGATGCTGCTCCAATTCCAAATGAACCATAACGCGGCGATGGTCAGAAGCGCCACAGCAACAAGCTTCGCATTGCGCCAATTTGCTGAAGGCACTTTTGCAGGCTGTTTCGAAGTTGCGGTTGCCATTGACCCTCCAGTTGGTGCATCACTGCGGACGTGATGCCTAGAAACAAATTTCGTCCCGCTGCAACCGCTTTTTATATAACGAGTGCTTTCGCTCTCGCTGCCTGTGCCGCAGAGCCGCCAGCAAAGCCGGTTGTGCCCGGCGCGACGATGATCGTTGACGACGCCGTGGTTGGCAAAGGACGGCTGGCCGAAACCATTGCGCCATTTTTCGATGATCCGGCTCTCGGTGAAACCCGCGCTTTGGTCGTGATGCAGGGTGGCCGCGTGATTGCGGAACGTTACGCCCCCGGTTACGGACCAGAGACGCGGCTTATCAGCTGGTCGATGGCAAAAAGCGTAACCGCGACCTTGGTTGGCCTGATGGTAGCTGATGGTCGGCTAGCACTTGACGAGCCTGCGCCAGTTGCAGAGTGGCAAACGCCACGCGACGGACGCGCAAAGATTACCTTGCGCCATCTGCTGCATATGTCATCGGGCCTCGACCATACCGAAATGGCCGAGGGTGATGTCGAGATTTTCGACGCCGATACGCCGCGCATGCTGTTTTTGGACGGGCGTGAGAACGTTGCGCGCTATGCCGAGACACGTCCGCTGGAAGCCAATCCCGGCGAGAAGTTTGAATATAGCAGCGCGACCAGCAACATACTTGCCGACATCATGACGCGCTCGCTGACGGAGAGCAAAGACCCCGAAGTCCGCCTTGACGCGATGCTTGAATATGCGCGCGGGCGGTTGTTTGAGCCTTTGGGCATGGACAGCGCGTTCATCGAATTCGATCGAAATGGCACGATGCTCGGCGGAAGCATTATCCACGCAACGGCGCGCGATTGGGCCAAGTTTGGCGAATTTCTGCGCAACAATGGATCTGTGCGGGCAGCGCAATTACTGCCGACCAGCTGGACCCGCTTTATGAAAACTCCGAGCAAGAATGACAGCAGCTATGGCGGGCATATCTGGCTTAACCGGACGCGCAACGAGGGCCGCGATCAGGTCCTGTTCCCGGGTAAGGCGCCTTCCGATGTTTTCGCGGCGCTGGGACATCTTGGCCAGTTTGTCGTTGTATCGCCGCAGCATCGCCTGACGATTGTGCGATTGGGTAAAACACAGGATGATCAGCTTGACCCAGTCAATGACCAGTTGGCCAAGCTGATTTCTATATTCCCTAAGGGCTAGGCCTTAGCCAACGGCGCATCGTCGCCGAGGTCTTCGTACCAAGCCTCGACCGGACCGCTCAGCTTAAGCAACAGCGGATTGCCCTTGCGGTCGCGCGCCTTGCCAGCCTGCACCTTGATCCAGCCTTCTGAAATGCAATATTCCTCGACCGTCGTGCGCTTTTCGCCCTTGAAACGGATGCCGATGCCACGTGACAGCTTATCGCCGTCAAAATGCGGGCTCGC
>JBGSPK010000242.1:0-11794 GCA_041738665.1 Sphingorhabdus sp.
ATGGGCGCGACTGGCTGTTCAATCGAAGAGAATGAATTAAACGAGTTTGCGTTGCCCTTAGACCGGCAGCAAATGGGCGATGTTCTCGGGCTGACTATCGAAACGGTAAGTCGTCAGCTTTCCCGCCTGAAGGCCGATGGCGTCATTGGCCTTCCCGACCGCCGAATGGTTTCGATCCAGAACCGACGTCGCCTGCAGGATCTTTCCGCCGCCGCCTGAGGCGCTTTTTGCATTTCTTGATCTGAATCAAGGACGATCATGCTGCGCCGCCGCATGATAACCAAAGGGGCCGTCATTTTTCGGCTCGGGGAAAGACTATGGATAAGCTTGTAGCACGCTTTGGCGTGTGGTTCGTCGTTGCGCTTTTGGCCTTTGTCGCAATGGTATTGGGTGTCGATCAGGCCTTTTCTGTTCATATGGGGATTGCCTGCGTTGCGGCGTTACTCGCGATGGCGGCATCGATGAACAAGTTCGATTTTGTCACGCAGCGCTTTCCGGCGCTTGGCGGTCCGGCGGCACAGTCGCGATACGACGATGACCCCATTCGCTGGGGTGTGATCGCGACCCTGTTCTGGGGCATCGCTGGTTTTCTGGTCGGACTGATCATTGCGCTTCAGCTCGCGTTTCCGGCGCTGAACCTTAACTTGGAATATACCACATTCGGCCGCTTGCGTCCGCTGCACACGTCAGCGGTAATTTTTGCATTCGGAGGCAATGCGTTGATCGCAACGAGTTTTTACGTTGTCCAGCGCACTTGCCGGGCGAGACTCGCCTTCCCCGGTCTCGCCCGTTTTGTTTTCTGGGGCTATCAGCTATTCATCGTGCTGGCCGCCACCGGCTATCTGATGGGCGTCACCGAAGCGCGCGAATATGCTGAGCCTGAATGGTATGTCGATATCTGGCTGACGATTGTCTGGGTCAGCTATCTCGCGGTCTTTGTCGGCACCATTGTCAAACGCAAAGAGCCGCATATTTACGTCGCCAACTGGTTTTACCTAAGCTTCATCATCACCATCGCGATGCTACATCTGGTCAATAACCTGTCGATGCCGGTCAGCTTTCTGGGATCGAAAAGCTACAGCGCGTTCGCAGGTGTGCAGGATGCGCTGACCCAGTGGTGGTACGGGCATAATGCAGTCGGATTTTTCCTGACCGCCGGGTTCCTCGCCATGATGTATTATTTCGTGCCGAAGCAGGCCGAACGTCCGGTCTATTCGTACCGGCTGTCGATCGTCCATTTCTGGTCGCTCATCTTCCTCTACATCTGGGCCGGGCCGCACCACCTTCATTATACCGCGTTGCCCGACTGGGCGCAGACGTTGGGCATGGTGTTCTCGATTGTCCTGTGGATGCCAAGTTGGGGCGGGATGATCAATGGCCTAATGACGCTGAACGGCGCATGGGACAAGATCCGCACCGACCCCATCATCCGCATGATGGTGATGGCGCTCGCCTTCTACGGCATGTCGACCTTCGAAGGGCCGATGCTGTCGATCAAGGCGGTGAACAGCCTGTCGCATTATACCGACTGGACCATTGGCCATGTGCATAGTGGCGCCTTGGGCTGGAACGGCATGATCACCTTTGCCTGCCTCTATTATATGTTCCCGCGCCTTTGGGGCCGGACACGCATGTATTCACTGCGCATGATCAACTGGCATTTCTGGCTCTCGACTCTGGGCATCGTTTTCTATGCCTCTGCTTTGTGGGTCGCCGGGATCATGCAGGGCCTGATGTGGCGCGAATATGGGGCCGATGGATATCTCGTCTACTCGTTCGTCGAAACGGTGACCGCGATGTTCCCGATGTATCTCATCCGTGCCTTTGGCGGTCTGCTTTATCTCTGCGGCGCCCTGATCATGGTCTACAATGTGTGGATGACTGTTGCGGGCAAAATCCGCGTCGAAAAGGCGATGACCGAAACGCCTTATGATCCCGATGCCGACCGTCCCTATGTTGCCGTTCCGGCCGAATAAGGAACAACGAGAATGACAAACACCATCAAAACCGGAATGTTCAGCCACAAAAAGCTCGAACGCAATGTCACGTTACTTGGCCTGTGCGCACTGGGCGCGGTCGCCATCGGCGGTATCGTTGAAATCGCGCCGCTCTTCTGGATCGACTCCACGGTCGAAAAGGTTGAGGGGATGCGGCCCTACACCCCGCTCGAACTGACGGGGCGCAACGTCTATATCCGCGAGGGCTGCTATCTTTGCCATAGCCAGATGATCCGTCCGTTCCGTGACGAGGTCGAGCGTTACGGCCCGTATAGCCTTGCCGCCGAAAGCATGTACGACCATCCATTCCAATGGGGGTCCAAACGCACAGGGCCTGATCTGGCGCGTGTCGGTGGTCGCTATTCTGACGAGTGGCACCGCGCGCATTTGAAGAACCCGCGTAGCGTCGTGCCGGAATCGATCATGCCGCCTTATGCGTTCCTAGCCGAACGCGAGGTCAAGGTCGGCGATATGTCGGATCATTTGACGGCATTGTCCCGTGTCGGCGTGCCCTACACCGATGAAGCTATAAAAGAGGCCGATGCAGATCTGATTGCCCAGGCCGATCCCAATGCGAATAGCGACGCGCTGAAGGCACGTTACCCCAAGGCGCAGGCACGCGATTATGATGGCGATCCAACGAAGGTTACCGAGATGGACGCGGTAGTCGCCTATCTTCAAATGATCGGTACGTTGGTCGATCACGAAAAGGCCAAAGCCTATGAGCAGCCACGATGAACTATAACGATCTTCGCCACTTCGCCGATAGCTGGGGCTTGGTTGCGATGGGGATATTGTTCCTCATCCTCATCCTGTGGCCATTCCGCAAAGGGGCATCCGCGCGGAACCACGACGCAGCGCACATCATATTCAGGGATGACGAAAATGACTGATAACAAAAGGATCGATGCGCCTACCGGCACGCAGACAGTCGGTCATGAATGGGACGGCATTGAGGAACTCGATACGCCGATGCCACGCTGGTGGGTGATTTCCTTCTGGGGGACGATCATCTGGGCTTTGGGCTATATTGTGCTGTACCCCGCGATCCCGATGGTCAACGGCGCAACACAAGGTATCTGGAAATGGTCAAGCCGTGGACAGCTCGAACAAGAGATGAAAGCCGAAACATTACGCCGAGCGCCCATCACGAACGCGCTCGCCGCCATCCCGGTCGAGCAACTGGCGGGCGATGAGCGGCTGTACCAAGCCGCAGTCGAAGGCGGACGCGCGGCATTCAAGGTGCACTGCGTGCAGTGCCATGGTTCAGGTGCAGCCGGTTCGGCTGGCTACCCCAATCTCAACGATGACGATTGGCTGTGGGGCGGCGATATGCCCGCGATCCATTACACGCTGACGCATGGCGTAAGACAGCCCGACCATGATGAAACGCGCTTTTCGCAAATGCCCGCCTTTGCCGGCGTGTTGAACAGTGGCGAAATCGACGCAGTGACATCTTATGTCCGCTCGCTGTCTGGCCTTGAAAAAGCGAGCGCGAAGTCGGCCAGCGGCGCTGGATTGTTTTCTAACAATTGCGCGTCCTGCCACGGTGTTGACGGCAAGGGCTTGCGCGAATTTGGCGCTCCTAACCTGACCGATGGTATCTGGCTCTATGGCGGGGACAAAGCGAGTTTGACGACAACCGTCAACAAGGCGCGGTACGGCGTGATGCCCCGCTGGAACAATCGCCTCGATCCGGTGACGATCAAGATGCTGGCGGCCTATGTCCATTCGCTCGGTGGCGGGGAAGCCAATCCTGCGCCAGCGGCAGCACCGGTACCCGACCCGGCAAAGGTCGCATCCAATGTCCAGCCCTGAGGACCTCACCGGCCCCAACCAGCCGCTCTACCAGGCGCGCAAGGGCGTCTATCCCAAAGCAGTCGACGGATTTTTCCGCCGGCTGAAATGGGGTATCATGGCGGTCACGCTGGCGATTTATTATATCACGCCGTGGTTACGGTGGGATCGCGGACCTTATGCGCCCGATCAGGCGGTGCTTGTCGATCTTGCCAACCGGCGTTTTTACATGTTCCAGATCGAAATCTGGCCGCATGAATTTTATTATGTCGTCGGTCTTCTGGTCATGGCGGGTATCGGGCTATTCCTTGTAACTAGCGCGGTGGGTCGCGCGTGGTGCGGCTATGCCTGTCCGCAGACGGTGTGGACCGACCTGTTCCAGCATGTTGAACGGTTCATCGATGGCGACCGAAACGCACAGATTCGGCTGGAAAAGGCATCTTGGGGACCTCAGAAAATCACCAAGCGCTTGAGCAAATGGTCGATTTGGCTGTTCATCGCCTTCTGGACCGGCGGCGCATGGATCATGTATTTCGCCGATGCGCCAACATTGGTCCGCGACTTCTGGTCGGGCGAAGCAGCACCCGTTGCTTATGCGACCGTTGGCATATTGACCGCGACGACATTCATCTTCGGCGGATTCATGCGCGAGCAGGTGTGCATCTATATGTGTCCGTGGCCGCGCATCCAGACCGCGATGATGGACGAAAAGTCGCTGCTGGTGACCTACAAGGATTGGCGCGGTGAAAAACGCGGCAGTTTGAAGGCGGCGCAAGCCAACCCGGCTGCGTTCGGCGATTGTATCGATTGCAACCAGTGCGTCGCCGTCTGCCCCACGGGCATCGACATTCGCGAAGGGCCGCAAATCGGCTGCATTACCTGCGCTTTGTGTATCGATGCCTGCGACACTGTCATGGCGCAAATCGGCAAGCCACGCGGGCTAATCGATTATTGCACATTGGACGATGCCGAGGTCGAAAAGGCGGGCGGCACTGGCCACCCCGCGTTGAAAACGCTCTTTCGTCCGCGGACGCTCATTTATTTCGGGATTTGGGTAAGCATTGGCCTCGCGATGCTTTTCACATTGGGCCAGCGCACACGGCTCGATCTGGCGGTTCAGCATGACCGTAATCCGGTTTACGTTCGGCTGTCCGACGGTTCGATTCGCAACAACTACACGCTCAAAATCCGCAACATGGAAACGCGTCCGCGTATCGTCGATGTGTATATCGAGGGGCTACCCGGCGCAGTCGTCTGGACACCTGCCGGCAAGCGCGAATTTGCAACGCAACATATACATTTTCCTGTCGCACCGGATGCCGTTCACAAAGTGCAGTTGTTCGTAGCCGCACCCGCTGAAGGCCCCGAACATAGCCAATTCATGATCAGCACCAAGGCGCGTACAGGTGACGAGCGCGGCGACAGTGACAGCGTTGTGTTCGAAAGGCCGGATGATGACGACGAGGAAGAGTAGAAGAATGAAAATACTCACAAACGGCAAGTTCACTGGCTGGCACATGACCGCAATCCTTGTCGTGTTTTTCGGCGTTGTAATGGCGGTGAATTTCTACATGGCGCGTATGGCGCTTGGCACCTTTGGCGGCACGGTGGTTGATAACAGCTATGTCGCTAGCCAGAATTACAACCGCTGGCTGGCCGCCGCCGACAAGCAGGATAAGCTTGGCTGGACAACCAAGACGACGATGACCGCTGAGCGCTTTGTTGTTATTGATGTTCAACAGAATGGCCAGCCGTTGCAGGGCGTCACTGCGATTGGCGATGCACTGCATCCTCTGGGTCGCGCGGTCGATCAGCCGCTGGCGTTCAAGGCGATGCCCGATGGCACGCTCCAATCGACCACTGCGCTGCCCGTCGGACGCTGGAATGTGCAGATTTCGCTGCGCCAGAGTGCCGACATCTACAGATTTGTGGAACGGCTCCAGTGACCGCCGTCACCCCCAACCGCTTGCTTATCGAATTGCCGGTCGCGGATTTCGCGGTTCCGGGGATGCGCTGCGCAGGGTGCATTTCTAAACTGGAAAGCGGACTGGCGCTGCAACCCGGCATCGTCAATGCCCGGGTGAATTTTACCGCCAAGCGAGTCAGCGTCACCCATCTGCCCGAAATGACAATGCCGCAACTGCTCGATGCGATATCGGGCGTCGGTTTCGAAGCGGTGGCAATTTCGGAAAACAGCGGCGATGCCGACAATAAGGAAGCCAAGCGCCTGCTCAAGGCCATGGCGGTTGCCGGCTTTGCGATGATGAACATCATGCTGCTGTCGGTGTCGGTCTGGTCCGGCGCGACCGGTGTGACGCGTGATCTGTTCCACTGGCTGTCGGCGCTCATCGCCTTGCCGACAATTGCCTATTCGGGGCAGCCCTTCTTTCGCTCGGCATGGAGTGCGCTGCGCAAAGGCCGGACCAATATGGACGTGCCGATTTCGATTGGTGTGACCATCACCACAGCGCTCAGCCTTTATGAAACCTTCACCCATGGCCCACACGCCTATTTCGACGGCGTGGTGATGCTCTTGTTCTTCCTGCTGACCGGACGCTGGCTGGACGCGGTGATGCGCGACCGTGCACGTGACGGGGTCAGTGCGTTACTCAAGCAGACAGCGGCAGGCGCGATGGTGTTGCAACCCGGTGGCAAGACAGCTTGGATCGAGGCGAAAGCTTTGGAGCCCGACATGGTGATGCTGGTCGCGGCTGGCGAGCGGCTAGCCGCCGATGGTATCGTGACCGAAGGCATCAGCAGTTTCGATCTGTCGCTTCTGACCGGCGAGACAACGGCGCAATCCGTCGTGGTTGGCAGCGTCGTGCACGCAGGCACGTTGAACCTCGACGCGCCCGTGCATGTCCACGTCACCGCAGCAGGAGCGGACACCGCGATTGCCGACATCGCTCGGTTGATGGAGCAGGCATCGCAGGGCAAATCGCTTTACGTCCGCGTAGCGGACCGCGCCGCGCGGCTGTATGCGCCAGCCGTCCATACACTCGCCGCGCTTAGTTTTCTCGGCTGGATGGTCGCAGGAGCCGGATGGCATGAAAGCCTGCTGGTCGCAGTCGCGGTGCTAATCATCACATGCCCATGCGCGCTTGGCCTCGCGGTTCCCGCCGCGCAGATCGTCGTCGCTGGCGCTCTAATGCGCGCTGGCATATTGGTTAAAGACGGCAGCGCGCTCGAACGTCTGGCCGAGGTCGATCTGGCGATGTTTGACAAGACCGGCACGCTTACCATGGGTCGGCCAACGCCTACCAATTTGGTGGACGCAAGTAGCGAGCAAAAATCGGTCCTTTTGGCTTTGGCGCGGGCCAGCCGTCATCCCTTGTCCGAAGGCATCAGGCGGGCGCTTGAAGGGGAAGGCGTTGCTGCAGCCAAAATCGAACAGGTGCGCGAAGTGGCGGGAGCTGGCGTTTACGCCACCGCCGATGGCCGCGCGGTGTCGCTTGGCCGTCCGGACACGGAAATATCACATGACGGTCTTGCTTCGGAGTTACAGATCGAAGGCCAGCCATCATTCGCGGCGCATTTCTCCGACCAACTGCGTCCCCATGCAGCTGCAACTCTCGCCGAGCTTCAAGCCCTCGGCCTGACGTCTTCGATCATCTCCGGCGACCGCGCTGAATCAGTCGGCCCGGTAGCCCGCGCCTTGGGCATCACCGCGCAAACCTCGATGCTGCCGCAAGAGAAACTCGACGCCATCGCAAGGCAAAAGGCGGCAGGGCATAAGGTACTGATGGTAGGCGACGGGCTGAATGACGGTCCAGCGCTTGCCGCTGGTTATGCATCGATAGCCCCGGCGTCCGCCAGCGATGCAGGCCAGAATGCCGCCGACGTCGTTTTCATGGGCGACGCGCTGACCCCCGTCGCAACCGCAATCCGCGCTGCGCGTCGGACCCAGCATATCGTCCGGCAGAATTTCATATTAGCAATTGGCTATAATGTGCTCGCCGTGCCGCTGGCGATTGCGGGCTATGTCACGCCGTTGATCGCGGCAGCCGCAATGTCGGGTTCGTCGCTGGTGGTAGTCGCCAATGCACTTCGCCTGAAGAATGCCGCCAAATGACCGGGTTAGCTCTGCTCATCCCGGTTGCGCTGGGTCTCGGACTATTAGGCCTTGCTGGGTTCTTCTGGTCGATCAAAAGCGGCCAGTTTGACGATGCCGATGGCGCAGCACTGCGAATATTGATTGATGAAGAAGACGAGCTGTGAAGCGGCTCGCCACCCTACTCGCGATCACGATATTGGTCATGCCGCCCGCGCCTGCATCCGCTAAATCCATCACGATCAGTGTCTGTGGCGAAGGTGATGTGCGCATTTCGATCCCGTTCAAAGCACCGCTGCCCAGCGAAGGGGGCGATCATGGATGCTGCAAAAAGGGATGCCATGCCGCCAATGAGCGCAAGAAAAAGGCCGATGGCACCACCAATGACGGTTGCTGCTGAAACAAAAAGAGCGGCGCCTCCCCCCGGAAGCGCCGCCCGTGGCGTGACGTTTTCGCTGACTCTCTAGAAGCGGAAACCCAGGCCAACCCCGAATACAATCGGATCGAGACTGATCTTCACGCGCTGCGTGCCGATGGCAGTGGTCGCCAGCCGCGCGGTCGTATCGATGTCGATATATTTGACGTCGAAGTTGAGGAACATCTTCTCGTTCAGATCTATGTCGATCCCGGCCTGCGCCGCCCAGCCGAAACTGTCCTTCAAATTGACATCGGTCTGCCCGACTGCGGCCTCAAGACCGGCGGAAGGCTTTTCCGAGTAGAACATCGTATAGTTCACGCCCGCGCCGACATAAGGGCGCACCTTTGCCTCTGGCGCAAAATGATATTGCACGGTCAAGGTCGGCGGCAATACCCAGGTCGATGCCAATTTGCCGATACCGCCGGTTGTGCCGGTCTTGCCCGACGCATTATGCTTGGTGGTCGCGGCGATGAGCTCAAACCCAATATTGTTGGTCACCATATGGGTGATGTCGACTTCGGGCATGATGCTGTTGTTGACCTTCACCTCTTCGGCCGGAAAGGTCGGCAAAATTCCGCCCGAGCTTTCGGTCGGCGCCACCATGATGGCGCGCACGCGAACAAAGGTGTCGCCCGCTTCGGCAAAAGCCGGGGAGGCAATGGCGCTCGCCGCAAAGGCGATAGGCAACAGGCCGTACTTCAACAATTTCATAACTTTATCCTTTGGGAAGTGGTTGATTATCTTTTGTAGGTCCTAAAGCCAAAAGGCAGATACGCAGGGCACCAGCGAAAAAAGCCGGTGAAGAGCGGCACGAGGCCAACCCAGCCCCATGCCGATTTCGGTCCAACAAACACCATCGCGATCAGGATAACGCCAAGGCTAATCCTGATCATACGGTCGAAACTTCCAACATTTGTGGTGCTCATATTCGTTGCTCCTGAGTTATTGGCTTACAGGGGCAGTTACGCGTCGGGCCCACACATAACATTGATCTCAAGCAAGAAACGGCTTGATCAGGATCAAAGACAGTTATGTGTGGAACCACCTAAAAAGACGGACATGTGGCCTTATTATCCCGACCTACTCAGCGGCAATGTGCCACGCTATACCAGCTATCCGACTGCCGTAGAATTTCACGAAGGCGTGGGCGCGCCGGAGCTGTTAGAAGCGTTGGATGCTATCGGTCCCGACGAGCCTATTTCGCTGTATGTGCATATTCCATATTGCCAGCAAATCTGCTGGTATTGCGGATGTAATACCGGTGCGGCCAGCAAGACCCAGCGGCTGACGTCCTATCTGGAAGCTCTGGAGGCAGAAATTGCCTTGATAGCGGCCAGACTAGGTGGCCGCGGCAAAGTCAGGAACATCGCCTTTGGCGGCGGCAGCCCCAACGCGATTGCTCCTGTCGAATTCGTCCGGCTGGTCGACCGGATTTTTACCACCTTTTCGTGCGACCGGCCCAATATCTCGGTCGAACTGGACCCGCGCATTTTCAGCGCCGAGTGGGCGGCAACGCTAGCGCATTGCGGTGTTTCCCGCGTCAGCCTTGGCGTGCAGAGCTTTTCCGAAAATATCCAGCGCTCGATTGGCCGGATTCAACCAGTGGAAATGATTAGTGAATGCATCAACCAGCTTCGTGACGTAGGTATAGACGCGGTCAATTTCGACCTGATGTATGGCTTGCCGAGCCAAGGCTTGGATGATCTGCGCGAGACGCTTGATGCAGCAATCGAACTGCAACCCAGCCGCATTGCCCTGTTCGGCTATGCTCATATGCCGCAGCTCTTCCCGCGCCAGCGGCGCATCGATGACAGCGCTTTGCCGGGTCCGGTGGAACGATTTGCAATGGCTGACGCGGGGTATCGGCAACTCACCGGGGCAGGGTATAAGGCAATCGGCTTTGACCATTTCGCCTTGCCCAACGACAGCCTGTCACGCGCCGCCGCACAGGGAACGCTGCACCGCAATTTTCAGGGCTATACCGATGATGATTGCCCGGTCATGATTGGCCTCGGGGCGAGCGCAATCAGCAATTTCCCCGGATACATCATCCAAAACGAGAAGCATCCCGGTGTGTACCGGGCGCTTGCGCTATCACAGAATTTCACGGCTTCGCGAGGCGTTAAACGCTCTACCGACGACAAATTGCGGGGAGAACTGATCGAAAGACTGTTGTGCACCGGCAATTCCGGTCCGGTTCCAGCAGAATTGCTAGGCGCTGCGACACCAGCGTTGAGCAAGTTTGCCTTGCACGGTCTTGCACGGATCGAATCCGATGCCATCGTAATCCAGCCGCATGGCTTGTCCTATTCGCGCGCCATCGCATCTTCACTGGACGGCTATCGGGTTCTGAGTGGAAAGCAGTTCAGCCCCGCCATTTAGTACAACCTGTGTGTTGTCCCACCAACTGTCCTAATGATTGAGCAATAGCGCTAAATGGGATCGTGCTTGGGACATTCATGCTAACTGCCTTGTTATAGCGGTTACCGGGACCGCACTCAGCGCGCTGATAATAATGCTGGTCATTTTAATCGCCGTAGTTCCCTTCCTAGCTCTGATGTCGGACAATGCGCTCAAATTTTGATGCGGAGTATAGCAGCCACTCAGTCGCCCCAGGAGATTGTTTAGATGCAGTCGCATAACTGCTGGCTTTCACACCAAAGAAGTGTCTAGAAGCCAAAAATCGATGCGTAAAATTGCGGTGAACAGACCCTTCGGTCAGCGACCAAGGCTATAATTCGGCGTTGGAAAATATGGTTGATCTCATTCGACGGGTTGGTCTAAGGGCCCGTGCCGTCGGGCGGGGTCAACCGCAGATAGGGGCAGCGATGGCCTAATCCGGCCAATAATTTTAAAGACAGAGGGGCGCTGTCTCCACCTAGATTGAGTGTTGCCAGTTCTATGTCGCAGGGCCTTGAAGCCGTATTTTTTGAAAACCGCGAACCGCTTCTGCGGTTTCTGCGCGCGCGCGGTGCGGGCGACCAGGCAGAAGATCTGGTACAAGACGTCTGGCTGCGCGCAACAGCGTCGGCCACTGGCCCGATTGCCAATCCCCGAGCCTATCTGTTCCGCGTCGCCCACAATCTGATGATCGACAATCACCGTGCAGATACGCAGCGGACCCGTCGAGAGCATATTTGGTCGGATGCTCGCGGAGGCGCCGTTATCGGCATATCTGACGAGCCATCAGTTGAACAAAGTCTGGTAGCGCGGGGGATGCTCGAACAGGCACAAAAGGTGATCGACGATCTGGGCGAACCCACCACTACCATCTTCCGGCGTTTCAGGATGGACGGCGTCGGACAGAAGAGCATCGCCAGCGAACTTGGGGTCAGCCTCGCGACGGTGGAAAAGCATTTGCAGAAGGCATATCGCGCGATGCTGGCTCTAAAAAAGGAGTTCGATACGGAATGACCAACATGACTCCGTCTTGGTGCTGAAGGATAAATGATGTCGGCAAATGGTTCATTAATTGAGGAGCAGGCAATTGCTTGGACCATTCGTGCGCGCGATCCAGACTTCGACGACTGG
>JBGSPK010000265.1:0-3051 GCA_041738665.1 Sphingorhabdus sp.
ATGAATGACGAGGAAATCCTCAACCATTTCTATGACACCGTAACTTTCCAGCGCGGCAAGGGCGGATGGATCATTCCGTTCAATGCCGAGCAATGGCGCGCGTCTAAGCCGATGTTCGACCTTGTCGACGGCAAATCGGGCGAAGTCGTATTTCCTGCCGGTACCAAAGTCACCCCGCGCGCTGCCAACAAGGCAGTCAAGGACGGCCTTACCGAGCTGCTTATCCCGACCGAAGAAATCTTCGGCCGTTACTCGGCCTATGAGCTCATCGACGAAAAGACCGGACGGATTTACGTTGAGGCTGGTGACGAAATCACCGCCGAAAATCTGGAAGCGCTCGACAAGGCAGGTATCGATGCGATCGAGCTGCTCGACATCGACCATGTCATTACCGGTGCGTGGATCCGCAACACGGTCAAGGCCGACAAGGCTGAGAACCGCGACATGGGCCTCGACGCGATTTACCGCGTGATGCGTCCCGGCGAGCCGCCAACGCGCGAAACCGCCGAAGCGTTGTTCGCTGGCCTGTTCTTCGACCCCGACCGCTACGACCTGTCGGCGGTTGGCCGCGTCAAGCTCAACATGCGCCTGCAACTTGATGCCGCTGACGATCACACGACCTTGCGCAACGAGGATATCCTCGCAGTCGTCAAGGAACTGGTGAACCTGAAGGACGGCAAGGGCGAAATCGACGATATCGATAACCTCGGCAACCGTCGTGTGCGTTCGGTCGGCGAATTGCTGGAAAACCAGTATCGCGTCGGCCTGCTTCGTATGGAGCGTGCGGTTAAGGAGCGTATGAGCTCGGTCGACGTATCGACCGTGATGCCGAACGACCTGATTAACGCCAAGCCAGCGGTTGCTGCGGTGCGCGAATTCTTCGGTTCCTCGCAGCTGTCGCAGTTCATGGATCAGACCAACCCGCTTTCGGAAGTCACCCACAAGCGCCGCGTGTCGGCGCTTGGACCAGGCGGCCTGACCCGCGAGCGCGCAGGCTTCGAAGTCCGCGACGTTCACCCAACGCATTATGGCCGCATCTGCCCGATTGAAACGCCGGAAGGCCCGAACATCGGTCTGATCAACTCGCTCGCGAGCTTCAGCCGCGTGAACAAATATGGCTTCATCGAAACGCCATATCGCAAGGTTGTCGACCATAAGGTCACCGACGACGTGGTCTATCTGTCCGCAATGGAAGAACAGAAGAATACGATTGCGCAGGCCAACGCTGAACTCACCGCCGACGGCAGTTTTGCCGAAGAGCTGATTTCGTCACGCGAATCCGGCGAATTCCTGATGGCACCGCGCGATCAGGTGACGTTGATGGACGTTTCGCCGAAACAGCTGGTTTCGGTTGCAGCATCGCTCATCCCGTTCCTGGAAAACGATGACGCCAACCGCGCATTGATGGGTTCGAACATGCAACGTCAGGCCGTGCCTCTGCTGCGTGCAGAAGCACCGTTTGTCGGCACCGGCATGGAAGAAACCGTGGCTCGCGATTCCGGTGCTGCCATCGGCGCACGCCGCAGCGGCATTGTCGATCAGGTTGACGCAACGCGTATCGTTGTCCGCGTCACCGGCGAAGTCGAACCCGGCAAATCGGGCGTCGACATCTACACGCTGCAGAAATTCCAGCGTTCGAACCAGAACACCTGCATCAACCAGAAGCCGTTGGTGAAGGTTGGCGACGTTATCGAAGCTGGCGACATCATCGCCGATGGTCCTTCGACCGAACTGGGCGAACTGGCGCTGGGCAAGAACAGCCTCGTCGCGTTCATGCCGTGGAATGGCTACAACTACGAAGACTCGATCCTGATTAGCGAGCGCATCGTGAAAGACGATGTGTTCACCTCGATCCATATCGAAGAATTCGAAGTGATGGCTCGCGATACCAAGCTTGGGCCAGAAGACATCACCCGCGACATCCCGAATGTCGGTGAGGAAGCGCTCCGCAGCCTCGACGAAGCCGGGATCGTCTACATCGGTGCCGAAGTGCATCCGGGCGACATCCTCGTCGGCAAGATTACACCAAAGGGTGAAAGCCCGATGACGCCGGAAGAAAAGCTTCTGCGCGCCATCTTCGGTGAAAAGGCAAGCGACGTGCGCGACACCTCGCTGAAATTACCGCCAGGCGTTGCCGGAACTGTCGTTGAAGTGCGCGTGTTTAACCGCCACGGCATCGACAAGGACGAGCGTGCGATGGCCATCGAACGCGAAGAAATCGAACGCCTTGCGAAGGACCGCGAGGACGAACGCTCGATTTTGAACCGTGCAAGCTACAACCGCCTGAAGGACATGCTGATCGGTCAGACCGCAGCAGCAGCGCCCAAAGGCATCAAGAAGGGCGACAAGATCACCGAGGAAAATCTCGCTGAAATCGAGCGTCACGAATGGTGGAAAATCGCGGTTGCCGATGACAAGGTTCAGGGCGACCTCGAAGCCGTCAAGGTCCAGTATGACGATGCCGTCAAGCTGATCGTCGAGAAGTTCGAAGATCGCCGTGAGAAGCTGGAGCGTGGCGATGAGCTGGCACCGGGCGTGCTCAAGATGGTCAAGGTCTTCGTTGCGGTGAAGCGCAAGCTGCAGCCGGGCGACAAGATGGCCGGACGTCACGGAAACAAGGGTGTTATCTCGCGGATCCTTCCGCAAGAAGACATGCCGTTCCTTGCCGACGGTACGCCAGTCGATATCGTGCTCAATCCGCTCGGTGTGCCTTCGCGTATGAACGTCGGGCAGATCTTCGAAACCCATCTCGGCTGGGCCGCACGCAGTCTTGGCATGCAGATTGGTGACGCTCTAGAAGAGTGGCGTCATGCCAACCCGAACCCGGAAGCTGCGGCTCCGCCCGAAGTGGTGCGCGAGCGTTTGGTGAAGGCCTATGGCGAAAATTATGCCAAGGAAATTGGCGGCCGTAGCGATGCCGACATCATCGAGCTGGCAGGCAATGTCAAAACCGGCGTGCCGATGGGTACGCCTGTGTTCGACGGTGCACGCGAAGCCGACGTGACGACAATGTTGCAACTGGCCGGCCTTGATGGTTCGGGTCAGTCGGAC
>JBGSPK010000282.1:0-3799 GCA_041738665.1 Sphingorhabdus sp.
CAGCAAGCGGCGATGCTGGTCGCCCAAGCGAATGAACATATCGGCAGCTACGGGTCGGAAGCTGACCTGCTGCGCGCCATTGCAAATTACATCACGGAGAGAGACCGGTAATGGCACATCGTATCGGCGTTTATCCGGGGACGTTTGATCCTATTACTTTGGGACATATGGACATCATCCGGCGCGGCGCGAAGCTGGTCGACGAGCTGGTTATCGGGGTGACGACCAATGTCGCCAAATCGCCGATGTTCACCGATGACGAGCGGATCGCAATGGTCGAGCGCGAGGTAGCCGCGATCGGCAATGGCAACATCAGGGTAGTCGGGTTCAACTCGCTGCTCATGGATTTCGCCGAATCGCTTGGAGCAACCACCGTCATTCGCGGCATTCGCGGGGTGACCGATTTTGAATATGAGTATCAGCTGACGGGGATGAACCGGCAGCTTAACAACCGCGTCGAAACGGTGTTCTTAATGGCTGATGTTGCACTGCAGCCCATTGCGTCACGGCTGGTCAAGGAAATTGCGTTGTATGGCGGCGAGATCGGAAAGTTCGTTACCCCGACAATCCGCGACGAGGTCGTGGCGCGCGTCGAAAAGCTTGGCCGCAAGGGCAGCTAAGCCGACAGGCTTTCAAGCAGTATCGCAATTATCAGTCCAACGGCGGTGGCAACCCCGGCCATATGCCGATCTTCTTTGTAAGCTTTCGGGAAAACCTCGGTTGCAAGCGAGGCGACGACGGCACCTGCAGCAACGCAGCGGACAGCCGCGAGTACATGCGCGTTGGCTCCCTCCAGCGCGATATTACCGACCAACGCCGCAATGGCGAGCAAGATTGTCGCCCCTCCCCACAGCGCGAATACCGTCCGCGGTTTCATTCCCCCTGCTTTCATGCCGCGCGCGCCGCCAGCAGCTTCGGGAAGATTTGATAATAATATGGATCCAGCCAACGCAGCGACCTCGCCGGGCGTTGCTCCAATCAATGCAACACCAAGCGCGAGATTTTCAGGGACGCCGTCGAATGTAATTGCGGCCAGCAAACCGACGCCCTCGTCCGATTTCAGTTTCTCGTCGATCCAGTAATCGGCAGCAGAAAACATTACTGCACCAGCGGCCAACGCGGCAATAACCACCCAGACACTGCTTTCTTTTGCGGATGGTTCGACCAGTTCGCTAATGACCGACATGATGAGTGCACCGCCAGCAATGGCGATGATAAAACCCTCGGTCCGGTCGGACAGCCTGCCATATACACCCCATAAAGCGCCGATCAGCAAGGCTGCCGATACGACCACTATGACGAGGATAACCGTTACCATCTACAGCTTTGCAGGTGGCTTGCGCGTGCGTGATGGCGATTTTGGCGGAAGTTCCAGATATTCCTCAGGCACATAAATCGCATAGGTTGCCAGCCGGATTTCGCGCACAAATTGCAACAGGCATGCCGCAAGCAGCAGCAGTGCCAGCATGAACACCGCCACCGCCACCCATGCTGCCGAAATACTCGACAACCCCATCAGAAAAAGCACCGCAATCATGATGCACACGGTAATTGCGGAGAGCACCGCGAACAGGATTGACGAGCCAACCACCCGCATCCGCTTTTCGATTATCCGTAACTCGCTGACAACGCGTTCGTGCGCGTTGCCTTCAGTCTCCGCATGCTGGCGTTGCAAGTCGCGCGAACGATCGACGATACGCGAAAGACGGCCGGTGAGAACGTTGAGCAGGCTGCCGACTGCAACCAGCAGGAAAGCGGGGGTCAAGGCGGTTTGCAGGACCGATATGACGACCGTAAGATCGGGTCCGAACTTATCGCCCAACTTGTTTCTCCGCCGCTAACTCCCGCAACTCGGTCTTGAGCAATTTGCCGATATGACTGCGCGGCATTTCGTCGATTTCGTACAGTACCGCAATGCGCTGCGTTTTACCGAGCTGGGCATTGACCCGCTGCAATATCTCGTCGGGCGACGCGGGGGCATTACCGGCAAGCCGCACGAACCCCACCGGCGTTTCACCCCAGGCTTCCGAGGGCATGCCAACAACAGCCGCTTCAGCGACCTCAGGCTGTTCCTCCAGCAGCTCCTCCAGATCTTTCGGATAAATGTTGAACCCTCCCGATATAATCATGTCCTTGGCTCGGCCAACAATCGAAACAAAGCCCTCTTCATCGACGATCCCGATATCGCCGGTTTTCAGCCAGATATTTCCCTCTTCGTCACGCCATTCCATTTCGCGTGTCTTTTCCGGCTGGTTTTTATAGCCGGACATCATCGTGGGCGAGCGCCCGGTGAGTATGCCTTTGGAGCCCGGCAGCAGACGGTTATCGTCGTCATCGAGCACGATCAGCTCATGCCCTGTCACCGGCTGGCCCACTGTATGCAGCTTGTCGGGGAAATTATGCGCTTGCAGCATGCAGACAACACCGCCCTCGGTCATGCCGTAAATCTCGACCAGTCCGCCCGGCCAGCGCTTCACTACATCGGCTTTGAGTTCTGCGGGGAAAGGCGCGCTTGTGCAGAATTTAACGACATAGCTGGACAAATCATAATCATCGAAACGGTCATAGGCCATCAGCCGCTGATACTGGACAGGCACGAGCATGGTGTGCGTCGTCCGGTCCGCCAGCGCATGTTCAAGATAGCCCGCGACATCGAATTTCTCCATCATCCGCGCAAAGCCGCCATGACACATCGTCGGCAGGAAAACCGCCAACGTCGTGTTGGAATATAGCGGCGTCGATACCAGCGAGCGCGTGTCTCGGCTGTAAATCGATTTGAACCCGCCTGCCATCTGGTGCCAGCGCATTTGATGCGAATGGACGATGCCTTTGGGCGTGCCCGTGGTTCCGCTCGAGTAAATAATATTGAAGGGGTCGGTCTCTGCAGGCGTGATGGCTGTATAGTCGGCACCCTCTTCTGCCATCCAGTAGGCAAGCCCCGGATGGCCGTCTTTTGTGCCGTCGAGCATCACGATTTTGACAGTGCCGAGATCATGCCCGGAAAGGTCGGCAAGCTTCGCTGAATCAACGAACAAGTGCATTGCACCCGAATCTTTCAACATCGCCGTCAATTGGGCAGGCACTGCGGAGGTTGTAAGCGGCGCCGCGCAACCACCAGCACGAACAGTTGCCAGATAGACCAACGCATATTGGATATTGGTTGTGCCGAGAATTGCGACTGCCTGCCCGTGCTCCAGTCCGTCGCGCTGAAGCTGCGCTGCAATCCGCGATGTCAATGCTGACAACTCACCCCAGCTAAGCGCGCCACTGCTATCCGCGAGCGCCAACTCGTCCGGCTTTTCAAAGCCCCATGCGCCAATTACAGCCCCAAAATCGCCAAAGGATTTTTCCAGTTCGGCAACAACGTCCATCTTCATGTATCTTCCTCACCCTCGATTTAACTCACCGCTTAGCGCGTTCAGGCAAAGTTTCATCGCCATATTTTTTCCCCATAATCTGTCCGACAAAACTCTGATGCTATCAAGCTGAAAAGACTGTGGAAAAATAGGGCGATTCTGCCGCTTTTCCTTGGGTTTTGCGCTCCCATGCCTTATGGTCCGCGCATGACCGATGAAACACCTGAAAACACGCAAAATAGCTCTTCTGGCGACAGCGCCGCCAACCCCAACCAGAATGAATATGGTGCCGACAGCATCAAGGTGCTGAAAGGACTTGATGCCGTGCGCAAGCGCCCCGGCATGTATATCGGCGATACCGACGATGGCAGCGGCCTGCACCACATGGTGTTCGAAGTTTCGGACAACGCGATTGACGAGGCGCTGGCCGGACATTGCGATCT
>JBGSPK010000295.1:0-10170 GCA_041738665.1 Sphingorhabdus sp.
CGACATGGTGATGGCGGAGATTGGATCAGTCCGCGCCGCTATTGGCCGGATAGACGCTGGCCATTATGGCAAATGCCTGTCTTGTGGCGAGGAAATTGCGGCCGCCCGGCTGGCCGCCATGCCAGAGGCGACGCTCTGCACTGACTGCATGTAGGGGGATGGTCACCCAGCTTTTTGTGTCGACCGTCATGGTGTTGCTAACCGTGGTGATTCACGGTGGTGGGCTGGCGTTGCTTGGGCACAGCTTGCGAAGCGAAGTCCAGGTCGAGCGGGCGCATCATTTGCAGGCCATGTCGCTCCGCAAGATGCTGTTTACGTTGGCGCTGGTGATCGGGCTGTTCACTCTGCACGGTGTCGAAATCTGGCTTTACGCGTTTTTGTATGACGCCATCGGCGCGGTCGATAGCCTCGAAACCGCGGTCTATTTTTCAACGATCAGCTATGCCGGCATCGGTTTCGACGACCGCTATATCGAGCCCGCATGGCGGCTGGTCGCGGCAATTGAGGGCATTAATGGCTTGCTGCTACTCGGCTGGTCAACCGCGTTCTTTGTCACCATTGTTGCGCGGCTTGGCAGGAATTAGCTCGAAAAAAACCGCCGAGGTTTGACACCCCGGCGGCTCTGTCACAGCGGACGTCACACCCGCTGCTAATGTGTCAGACTAGAAACGAACGCCTACGCCAACAACTGCCTGATGGCGGTCAATGTCGGTTTCCAGATCGAAGTCATTCTGGCCAATGTCGAGATTCTGGTAGTTCGAATACCGATATTCGGCCTTGATGAAACCGCTTGGTCCAAACAGGTTGAATTTCTGTTCGATACCGGCACCAACGCGATAACCGTCGGCAGTGACGCCATTGTTATAGATTGTGCCTGCACCATCGTTAAACCGGCCTTCGAATTTGGCGTTGGTATAGCCGCCCTTGGCATAAAGCATCGTCGATGGTGTAACCGCAAAGCCGATGCGCGCGCCGACATACAGGTCCCGGTCGGTATTCAGACGGAAGCTGTCACCAGTGGTGATAAGGTCATTTGCAGTACCCTTAACGTCGGAGTCTGCAAATTCGCCTTCAATACCGGCAATCACGCCGCCAAGTTGAAAGTCGTAACCGCCGGAGACACCGTACATGACATTGCCTTCGCCTTCGCTGACATCATCATATCCGACGAGGCCTTCGATGTGCGGGCCAGTGAAAGGTGCGCTTTCCTGAGCGATTGCTGGAGTGGCAAGTGCGGTGGAGAGGAGAGCCGCACCAATTAGAATCTTACGCATTTTGATATTCCATTTATTGTCAAACTGACGCCGGCATTGCGACGCCAATGAACAAACGAAATGGGTTCCCGATCCGTTTCATGAATATAAAACAACAAGCGCGTGTTACTTTATTGCCACAGTTTTTGCGATGAGCCGATGGAACTTGCCTGCGGGCGGTTGTTTCTTCATGGGAACGAGATGACAGAAGCACTCCATCGAAGCACAGCATTCAAAATCCTGACCGCTGAGCAATGGGTTCAATTCCAAGCCGACAACATGTTTCATGGCGCGCCGGTCGACCTTGCAGATGGCTATATCCACCTGTCCACCGCCGATCAGGTACAGGGCACGCTGGATAAGCATTTTGCTGGCCAGAAGGATCTGGTCATTGCCGAAGTCGATTTGGCGATGCTGGACGGCGTGATTAAATGGGAGGTGTCACGCGGCGGCGGCGCTTTGTTCCCCCATATTTACGGCGCATTGCCAATGGCAGCTATAGTTTCTGCCAAACCCCAACCACTGTTTACGCCGTGAACGTATCGGCCTAAGGCAGCGGCATGGCCGACTTATATCTTAAAGCTCTTGAATCCGAACGCCGAAGCCTTTGGGCCACCGCGCGCTTGAAGGGACTGCCGAAGGATTCTGTCGAGCGGCTTCGTATCGCTGCACTCGATGCCGATATTGCGGCGCACAAGGCGAAAGCCAAGACGCAAAAATAGGCCCGCCCTCCTGTTGGGGAGAACGGGCCCTTCCGCTCCTTACGACACTCCATATTGAATGCCTTGGGGAAAACTATTCAACCGGCGTGAACTGCTGATCGCGTGGTTTGTTGCCATGCTCATCTAGGTCTTCCGGCTCCATGCCGCTTTGTCCGAGCATCTCGGTTTCGTCATCATCATTCCGTTCACCGCGATACGCGTCCATGTCGATCTGGCCGCTGC
This sequence comes from Sphingorhabdus sp., assembly GCA_041738665.1. Lineage (GTDB taxonomy): Bacteria > Pseudomonadota > Alphaproteobacteria > Sphingomonadales > Sphingomonadaceae > Sphingorhabdus_B. The sequence goes on from JBGSPK010000295.1 coordinate 2,198, forward strand.
GTTCCATCTGGTTCATGTGATCGACCACGTCCTGAGCGTCATCCGCCCCAAGCTGAGCAGGGTTGGGGTGACCGCCATGTTCGCTCTCTTGCCCTAAAGGAGGGCTGGACTCAGTGCGCATGGCGTCACCGGCAACGGTCTGCGCTTGCGCTGGTTCATCATCCTGTTCCGCATTGTCGTTTTCCGGGGCATCCTGCGAACGGTTCAGGGGCTTTTCGTCGGCATGGTCGTTGTCAATGTCGGTACCGGTCGCAGTGATCGCGGCATCTTCAGCATTTTCATTCGCAGCAGCGCCGGTCGCTGGTGGGCTGTTATCTGGCTGTGTCATGGGGCATCCTTCCTGAGGGTAGGAAAGGCAAACGCGGAAGTGAAGGTGCTGTTCCTTGCTTGCGGTCAACCGTGCCAGCTGAAGTTCAAACGACTTTCGGCGACTGCTAATCCATCTGCGTCAAAGCCGCGCTCGATAATCAGCCCTACCCCCTCGTTATCAATCGCAACAACGGTGCTACAGCGCGTGCCATAAACCGGGCTTTTGATAAAAATCGGATGGGCATCGCGATCCGGCACGCTTGCGTCGGCGAGGCACTCCAACAATTGCTCCGGCTGGTCCGCAGCTCCCTTCCGCCAGTCGGCCATCATCGAATTCAACCTGTCCTTGCGCGGCCAGTGCTCGTTCGCGATGGCATTGGACAGGCCGTGGATACCCGCGGCCAGAGGTTCACGGACGTCGCCCGGACGGTTGGCCAGATATTCGAGACTATCGGCATCTCCAAGGATGAGGTTGAACGGGTTAAACGCATCCAGCCTATCCGGCGCGCTTCCCTGCGCCAACCAGTCGCTTACCAATGCGCCGCGCGACATCTTGGCAGCGTCTGGCCCTTCAGGATTGCGGATGTTGGTCACGACGGCAAACCGACCAGCCTCGCTTACCCCCATCCATGTCCCGCCGGACAGCAGATCGCGACCTGCAACTATATGCGGTAAATCCTCCCACCGCGCGAGCGGCGCGGAAGCGCGGGCGTGATATTCATCGCGGTTTCCAGCAACCACAAGCCGCCATTTCGGATGAGCGGCCCAGGCAATCGCGACTACGCACATGTCGCAAGCGCGCCCGCATATGGCGCAACCAACAAAGACGCCTCTTTCCAGTCCGCGGTCAACCAGCGCTGCTGTTGCGCTTCATCAAGAATAACCGGCATACTGCTCGCCCCCTTGTCCTTCACCTCGCCCGTGGCATCGCTCGATACTATTGCGAAAACCGGCATGTCGGTCAAATCGCGCCAAATACCGGCCATTGCGAACAAAGGCTGATCGGGAAGCCCAAAAGCATGTTCCCTGCCCTTGGCGCGTAACAGGAAGGCGGTGGCCGGAACAAGGCAACGCAGTTCGCTATGCCGCAAATTGCCGATCCAGAACGGACTTTCGACGTTGCGGACCGTCGGCACCCAGTTCACTTCACCATTTGGCGCAACGCCATCGGGCGCAGGATAGCCCCAGACCATCGGGCGGACAACGCGCTGCTGCGTCTTTTGCGACCGGACGATCACTGGCGCGAACTCGCCGGGATGCAAATTGCCACCTCCCCAAGGGTCAGGCCCTTGATGCGCGTCGAACGTGAGCGCAATATCGTGGGAGGGCCTGTCCAGCCGATAACAACGGGTCATCGCCCGTTGATGCACGCGCATCGCAAATTCTGCAACTCAAGTGAATTCAGGGAACAAGGTCCGCCTCGTTTTGACGGGATCAATCCCGTAATGCGCGGCGACGGCATCACTCGAAAATTGTTCAAACCGCATCGTCGGCTTCAGATCGCGCCCTTCATACAGCTTCGGCGCTGCGAGCCCCGGCCAGTCGGCGACCACCTTGCCACCGTTCGCCAGCGAGCCACCGAACAGCATCGCGGCGCTTGCGGTGCCATGGTCGGTGCCGCCGGTGCCGTTGAAGGCGACGGTGCGTCCGAATTCGGTTGCGACCATCACCAGCGTGTTGTTCCATTCTGCACCCAAATTATCGCGGAGCGCGGCAATCAGCGCATCGAGTTGTTTCAAACCTGCGGTCAACCGTCCCTTCTGCTGGAAATGCGTATCCCATCCGTTGGTTTCGAGCATGACGATCCGAGCGCCCTTCGGCCCGGCCATCAAACCCGCCGCCATTTGCCCGAGCGCGGCACCACCCTTCAATGCCTGATCGGCAGGCGACCCGGCCATCGCCTCTGCGGCCTGTGCACCACTCCAGAGCTGGGCGAGTTGCTGGTCTTCCGCATAAAGACTGGTGAGCCGCTGCATCAAATCTGCGTTGGCATCTGGTAGCCGCGACGGCGCATAGCTGTTCGCTGCGATGGGTCCGCGCAAGGCCAGCGGCACAGCAGGAGCGACCGCCATTGCCTTGGCTTCATCCTTTGGCAGGATGGTCAGCAATCGTCCTAACCAGCCATCGTCGCTACCATATGGTCGTCCGGCCCCCGATTCGAGCATGTTCTGGGCGTCGAAATGCGAGCGCTCGCGATAGCCGGATGCTAAGGCATGGACGAAACTTGCCTGCTTTGCCGAAAACAGCTTGGCGCTCTCAGGCATTGCGGCGTGCAGTGTGAAAAGGCTATCGAGCTTTGTTCCCGTAAGCGCGTCGGACGCTTCATCACCGCGTGCGCGCAGAAAGTCAGGGTCGCCGGTGGGCGCAAGCGTTGCAAGGCCATCGGCGGCACCGCGCTGGATGATGAACACGAATTTCTTGTTCGTGGCAGGCGCTGCCCATGCAAGCCCCGGCAGCGAAGTAAGCGCAATCCCGGTAAGACCCGATGCGACGAAAAAGCGGCGGTTCAGCATTTCTTATCTCCGCAAAAATTCAGGTGAGAGCAGCATGAGCGCAAGTCCCTGCGACGGGCTTTCGGCCCTTGCTATGCTTTCGGTTGTCGTCTTTCCCAACTGCCCGGCGAGCACGCGCGGCGCGAGCGTCCGGGCGTCGACGCGATTAGCGCTGCGCTCGGCAAGGCGGCTGGCGATTTCCACGCGCCGCATCAGCGCTGCGCCTCCCGCCCAATTTTCGGCGGTATCGGCATAGCCCGCCGGAGAGCCCGGCTTCCAGATCGGCTGACCCAATTGATTGAACATCGCCACTGACTGCCGGTTGCGATTGGCGAGTTCGCGCACGTCGAGCGCCCGCAGGCTGGATATGACCCAGTCCCAAGGCGACTTGAACTTCGCTGGCTGCGACGCCCATGCTTCCGGCGAGTCAATGAGCGCGCGGTATACTGTCGGCAAATCGCCGCCGCTTTGCAGAAATGCGTTTTCTAGGCGGGCCACCAGCAAAGGCGGTGGTACATCGGCAACAAAATGCGCCGCCAATTTGGTTGCGATATGCTTCGCGGTCGCCCGGTGGGTCGCGATATCGGCAAATATGGCGTTCGCTTGCGCAGCACCCCGCTCGCCATAAACTTTGCCCATAATCCGCCGGTCGCCAGGTTCGTGGATCGGTTCGAAAAACAGGCTGTCGCCGGGTTTGCCATTCTGGAGCAGCAGTCGCTGCGCCGGGCCTTTAGTCATGCCGCCGACGGTATAACCTGTCAACGCGCGGGCAAATTCGGTCACATCGGCCTGGGTATAGGCAGTGCGGACACCCAAAGTGTGCAGCTCCAAAATCTCACGGGCGAGATTTTCATTCAGACCAAGTTCCTTGTTTCGCCGCGCAGCAATCCGGGTGGCTAGCGGGCTATTGGGTCCGATCGATTGCGCCTGATCGAGATAGAGCAGCATCGCAGGGTGCGTGACCGCGGCAATCAGAAGGTCGGAGAATTTGCCCATGACATTGGGCCGGATTGCGTTGAATTCGAAATCGCCCCCCAACGCCAGAACTGGCAATTTGTCGATGGAGACAGCGAAATGATTGCTCCAGAAATGCACGAACCGCTCGGCAAATGGGGTATTGCTGGCGAGCGCGGCATCGACCCTGGCATCCGCCGCCGCAACATAGCGCACACGCAAATTGTTGACGACTTTCTCGATTTTGGCGGGATCGATTGCTTCCTGATCGGTCTGCATCGCCGCCGCCTTCTTGGCTTCGCGCCGGTCTTTGCGGTCAAGCTGATACTCGCGAAATTCCGCAGCAATTTCGGCACGGGCCGGTTGCCCAGCCAGTTCAGGCGGAGATGGCTCAAAACTGGATATCTGGTTTTTCAGCCAAGAGCGTGGGTTAGCTATTCCGGCTTCGGTCGGTCTGGCACCAAGGCCAAAACGGTTGGCAGCTATTGCGGCTTCGACTGTCATGTTCACTCCCGAACATTTGGGCAAACAGCCCTGCACTCGACGGCAATGCTACGCCCACCGCCTCACAACGCAACTTTGAAAGTGTATGAAAATGTCGCAAACGCTGAAGTGGCGTTACAGCGCCTTCTCATAGATGCGGTATATCTTGTTAATTTTCCCGTTAATCGCTTCGCCGACCGACTTCATTGGCCCATTGTCATCCAGCACCCAGCCAAATTCGCCACGCACGGCACCGAATTTTGCGACCGAATCCTGACGGATCAATTCGACAAGCATGAAGGCCAGCTGGCTTGCCATACGAGTTGACTGGAACTTTTTGAGCACGCCCATTAACGGTACACGCATTGTCCGCACCGAGGGCTTGCGCAACCACCACAATAGCTTTGCCCAATTGAATGGCAGCAATGACCCGCCAAAACCCGCAATTTTCTCGTTCAAATCGGGCAGCGTCATCATGAAGGCAACAGGCTCGCCGTCAACCTCGGCGATCCGGATCAGATCTTCATACACGATGGGCTTCAGCTTTTTGCCTGCATAGGCGATCTCGGCATCGGTGAACGGCACAAAACCCCAATTATCGCTCCATGCGTTGTTGAGGATATTGAGTATCAGCTCAGCTTCATCGTTGAACTTACTCTTATCGACACGGCGGATGACGATGCGATCATTGCGTTCACCCGATGCCACAATACGCTCTACCAATGGAGGGAACGGCACATCGATGGGAATCGCGTAGGTATACAGGTCTTTGACACCTGCGTAGCCTGCCCCTTCAACCCAGCCCTGATAGGCAGGCTGATGATGCCCCATCATCACGGTCGGCGGATGATCAAACCCCTCGACCAGCAACCCCGGCTCGTCCCACATCGCAAGGCTGATCGGTCCCATCGACCGGGTCATGCCTTTGGCGCGGAGCGCGTCTTCAGCCCGGGCAATGAGCGCTGCAGCCACGGCTCCATCCTCGGCCTCGAACATCCCCCAATTGCCACACCCAGGACCCATGCCCTGCTCTGGTGGCTGCTTTAGCGCCAGATGGTCGATATGCGCGGAAATACGCCCGACCACTTGCCCGCCCCGCTCGGCCAAGAAAAACTCCGCTTCGCCATGTTCGAACCACGGGTTTTTTCCCCGTGTAATCAGACCATGGACCTCGTCCTTCAACGGCGGAACCCAGTTGGGATCGTTGGCATACAGGCGAAATGGCAGGTCCACGAACGCCTTTTTGTCGGCTATGGTGAGCGCAGGCCGGATGACGATGTCGGGCATTTCTATTCCTTATTCTTCAGTGCGGACCAGCACCGTCTCGCCAATCAGCAGGAACAGCAGGAACGGTCCCCAAGCTGCAATCCACGGAGGGTAAGCTCCCAGATTCCCCATCGCGAGCGCGAAGTTGTCGGCGACAAAATAGGTAAAACCAAGCGCCATTCCGATTACGGCACGCAAGAATAAAGCTCCCGAACGCGCCAAACCGAATGCCGCCACCGCCGCCAGCAGAGGCATCAGCAACGTCGAAAGCGGCGCCGACAATTTATGCCACAATATTCCTTCGAGATTGTCGGTTCGCCGCCCCGCGGCTTTCAAATCATTGATCGCTCCCATCAGCGGCAAAAAGGCCAGACTGTCGCCGTCGACTTTCACATAATTGAACCGGTCAGGCGAAATCCCCTTACCGATTACCAAGCCTTCAAAGGTCTTCTGTTCGGTGGTTGCAACATCGAAAGATTTCACATTTTTAAGTTGCCAGCCTTCGCCGGTATAGCGGGCTTCCTGCGCCTTTATCACCTGACGCAACCCGCCATTGGCGCGCAGATACAGGCTGACATTGCCAAGCAGCGTTGCATTGCCCGTCCCGGTCACGGTGCCCGCATTGATTAGATCCTGCCCCTCGCGCACCCACACATTGGTCTTCACCCCAGTATCGGGCGGCACTGTACCATATTCAGCTTCCTGCCAGACCTTCAAACGCGCAGTGTTGGGTGCGACTACCGTGTCGTTGAAGGCAAAAGAGAGGATCGCGACACCTAGGCTGGCGACAAACATCGGCGCCAGAATCTGGTGCGCCGATAGACCCGCCGCCTTCATCGCGATAACTTCGCTATTCTGGCTAAGCGCCGCAAATGTAATCAGCGTACCGAGCAGTACGGAAAATGGCAGAAACCGCGCGATTATCTGTGGTGCCCGCATGCTGACATAACGCAGGACATCGCCCTGATCATTGCCCGGAACCGACAATATCTTGCCGCTCTCGCCGAGCAGGTCGAGCGTCATCAACACAAGCACAAGCATGGCCAGCACCGCAAGACTGCGAATAACGAACAGCCGGGCCATATACCATGTGATGTTTTTGGAAGGGAAAAAGTGCATTATTGCGCGTCCTGACCAGGCATGCCGATGGTCGCCAGCCGCGATTTACGGCCAAAGCGGAACAGCTTGCGTATCGACTTGCCAGCCTTGTCGGCAATTACCTCAAGCGCGCCAATCGGCTGACCCCCGGGTACATGCGCAATGACGTGGTACATCCACAATATCAGGCCAGCAAAACACAGGAACGGCACCCATAAAGCAATGAACGGGTCGACAATGCCCATGCCGCCAACGCCTTCGGCATATTCGTTGATCTTGTGATAAGTAACGACCATCACAATCGAAAGGAACACACCCAACGCCGAGGTCGACCTTTTGGGCGGGATAGCCAGCGCAAGCGCAAGGAACGGCAGCAGCAGCATCATCGCCACCTCGACGAGCCGGAAATGGAAGTTGGCCCACGCCTGATTGCGCTCCACGGCGGGCCGTGCCGAATCGCCACCAATCTTCACAAGTTCGGTAAGCAGATACTCCCTGTCCTTGCCGCCGCGGGTCCGGAAATTTTCGATTTGCGGCAGCGGGATCGGCACATCATGGCTGGTAAAGCTGAGAACGCGAGGTGTTTTGAAAGTCGGTGCATCGTGCACCAGCGTACCTTTTTCCAAACGCAGCAATATCGTGTCGGGATCGTCGGTACGCAGGAACTGACCTTCCTCCGCTGTTACTGCAATTGACTGGCCGCCATTGCTCTTTGCATAGACGAACATGCCCGATAGCTCATTGCCATTATTCCGGCTCTCATCAATCCGGACGGTCAAATTTTTGCCCACATTGTTAAATTCGCCGACACGGACTTTCGCCCCGAATGCGCCAGAGCGGAGTTCGAAACGCAACTCCTCGTACAAATAGCGCGCGCTCGGCTGAATATAGGCCACAATGGCAAAGTTGACAGCCGCGAGTGTGATCGCAAACAGGAACGGCACCCGGAGCAGCCGGAAATAGCTCATTCCCACAGCACGGAAAATGTCGAGTTCCGAAGAGGTTGCAAGGCGCCGGAAGGCCAGCAAGATACCCAGCAAAAGGCCGATTGGAATGCCAAGCGACAGATATTCCGGAATCAGATTGGCGAGCATGCGCCAGACGACGCTCACAGGTCCGCCCTCTGCTGCGACAAAATCGAACAGATTGAGCATCTTTTCAAGCAGCAGCAACGACGCCGCAATCGCGAGCGTCGCGAGCAGTGGCAGCAATACAAGCTTGAAGATGTAGCGGTCGGTGGCAGTGATAAATTTCAACTTATGGTCGCCCTGTCACCCTAATTTGGCCGCAAACTCACCCGATAGACGCTTACAGGTTCAGGGGCAATATCGATGGCACCGACAAAGTGACGATGCCGGAAATAGCGTTCCA
>JBGSPK010000318.1:0-6609 GCA_041738665.1 Sphingorhabdus sp.
AATCCGCAATTGTCGCTGAATCCAGCTGGTCGAGGCCTTTTGGCTTTCGAACACGATCTGGCAGGCTTTGCGATATTGCGCATCCTCTTCGCTATCTTCGCCGCCCATCGCGCCAAAGTCGAAGCCGCCGTCTTCAGGCTCCTCGGTAACCGCCTGAATATATTCTGGTTGCCCCTGCCCGCGCCAATGATCAGCGACGCGGCGGACTTCGTCGTCGGAGACAAACGGCCCGTGAATACGCGTCAGCCCACGCCCGCCGGCCATATAGAGCATGTCGCCCTTACCGAGCAGTTGCTCAGCGCCCTGCTCGCCCAATATCGTCCGGCTGTCGATTTTCGACGTTACGTGAAAGCTGATGCGCGTCGGCAGATTGGCCTTGATTACCCCTGTAATAACATCGACCGAAGGCCGCTGCGTCGCCATGATGAGATGGATTCCGGCCGCGCGCGCCTTTTGCGCCAGCCGCTGGATAAGAAATTCAACCTCCTTACCGGCAGTCATCATCAGGTCAGCAAGCTCGTCGACGATCACCACGATTTGCGGGATCGGCTCGTACGCCAAGCTTTCTTCTTCATATTGCGGCTGTCCGGTCATCGGGTCATAGCCGATCTGGACCTTGCGCCCCAGTGGCGCGCCTTTGGCTTTGGCTGCGCGGACCTTTTCGTTGAAATTGGCAAGGTTGCGCACACCGAGCGAAGACATCATTCGATAGCGCTCTTCCATCTGCTCCACCGCCCATTTCAATGCGCGAATTGCCTTTGCAGGCTCGGTCACCACTGGCGACAACAGATGCGGGATATCGTCGTAGCTGCTGAGTTCAAGCATCTTGGGATCGATCATGATCATCCGGCACTGGTCCGGCGTCAGCCGGTAGAGCAAAGACAATATCATGCAATTAAGGCCAACCGACTTGCCCGACCCGGTAGTTCCGGCAACCAGCAGATGCGGCATCGGCGCGAGATCGGCAATGACCGGATCGCCCGAGATATTCTTGCCTAATATTATCGGCAACGCGCCCTTTTGTTCGGCGAACGCGCCCGAGCCGACCATTTCCTGAAAAACCACAGCCTCACGATGCGCGTTGGGCAGCTCGATGCCCATTACAGTACGCCCGGGAATGACCGAGACACGCGCCGACAGCGCGGACATGTTGCGGGCAATATCTTCCGCCAGCTGGATGACGCGGCTTGATTTGATGCCAGCTGCAGGCTCCAGTTCGTACATCGTAACGACCGGCCCTGGGCGAACCGCCACAATCTGCCCCTTTACATGAAAGTCATCAAGCACCGATTCGAGCAGTCGCGCATTGGCCTCAAGAGCAGCTTTGTCCAACTTTGGCACTGAGACCGAAGGCGGCGGATCGAGCAAGTCGAGCGAAGGCAGCGTATAGCTGCCGAAAAAATCCCCTTGGCGGGCACCGGTCGAGAAAGCTGCTTTTTTCGGCGCCGAATTGCGATCGTCGATTAACGGAGGCTTGCGATTTTCAGGCTCGACCGCCTTGCGCGGCGGCCTGGCTTCGACAACTTGCGGAGCGATATAGTCGGTTTCGTCGGCGATTTCGGGGGCAGTTCTGCTTGGAAAACGGGGCATCGCGATTGCAGGAATCCGAAACAGCGGTCGTTCCAGCTGGAGTGAACGAATCACAAGCGCAATGCCACCAAACAAGCTGGCCAAAATGAGCAGCAGACGGACGAGCGTGCCGAGACCGCCGTCAATCTGGCTTGCAAGCGGTGTGATGACGCTGTCGGCCAGCAGGGCAATCGTTCCACCCCATCCTGCTGGCAAGCCGATATCGCTGCCATGTTGCCAAAAGGACATGCCGAACCCCATGACGAGCATGCCGATGAGGCACAGCGCCAGCTGACGTTTCCATTCCGGCTGGGGCACATTGCGCCACAACCGCCGCGCGAAAATCAGCATGAGCGGCAAAAGAAATATCGCTGGCAGACCAAACAGAAACAAGGCAGCATCGCCCAAATATGCACCTGTCTGGCCCATCCAGTTGTGCTGGACGTTCGCAGCTGCGCTATTAAATGCGGCATCTGCAGCGGAATAGCTGAGAACCGAGAGGCCATAGAAAAGCCCAAACAGTCCAAGCGTGGCCGCGCCGATCAACGCGCCGCTGCGAATTAAGGACGCGCGCATCATCTGTCGCCAGTTTGCCATGTTGGTCTTTGAGGTGATTTTGGAAACGCGCGATGCCATCGGAAATACTGCTCTATAAGGTTAACACGCCCTTTTCGTCTTCGGTGGACTCGCCGTCAAGCGTTACGGGCAAAATCCTCCTTTGAGTCCGTCCTTCGATTGCGCCATAAGAGTAATATGACCGAAAAAGCAGATATACTCATCATCGGAGGCGGCCTGATCGGCCTGACGCAGGCGCTGGCGCTCGCCGCACACGGTATCACCAGCCATGTCATCGACCGCGCCGACCCGGCGGCCATGCTGGCCGCAGGATTCGACGGGCGGACTTCAGCAATATCCAGTTCAAGTATGAAAATGTTCGAAGCCATTGGGGTTACGGAACAGTTGGCGGGTAAAGGCTGTCCGATCGGACAAATCTGGGTGAGTGATGGGCTGAAGGCCGGAGCACTCGATTTTGTACCCGGCGCTGATGATGGTTATTTGGGCCAGATGTTCGAGAATCGTTTCTTGCGTAGCGTCTTGTACAATGCTGCAAGGGATAGCGATGCGATCACGCTGCACATGCCAGTGGGTATAGCCAGCAAAAGCCGCGACGGTGTGCGTTCAAAAGTGACGCTGGAAACCGGTGAGGTGCTGACTGCAGATCTGATGATCGTGGCCGAAGGACGACAGAGCCAGACGCGTGACGAGGCGGGCATCAAGATAGCGCACTGGCAATATAGGCATAGCGCGATGGTCGGCGCGATTTTTCACGAAAAGCCGCACGGTAATGTCGCATATGAGATTTTCTATCCCTCGGGGCCTTTCGCAGTGTTGCCGATGCTTGACGCTGAAGATGGGCGCCATCGCTCCGCAATTGTATGGTCGGTCAGCGAGACGGATGGCAAAGCATATATAAAATTGTCGCCGCGCGGCTATGCAGCCGAGCTTGAAAAATCTATGGGCGGCATATTGGGTGCGGTCGAGCTCGCCGCGCCTTTATCGTCGTACAAGCTTGGCTTCCATCACGCTGCCGCGATCACCGGAGAGCGGCTGGTTCTGATCGGCGATAGCGCGCACGGCATCCACCCTATTGCCGGGCAGGGGTTGAATCTGGGCCTTCGCGATGTAGCAGCCCTGACCGAGGTGCTGGTTGATGGAATGCGGCTGGGTCTCGACTTCGGAGATACGCAACTTCTCGACCGCTATAGCCGTTGGCGCAGCGTCGACACGCTCTTGGTGGCGGCTTCAACCGACGGACTGAACCGTCTTTTCTCCATCCCCGGCAAAACAGCATCTGCGGTTCGCCGTTTCGGAATGGGAATGGTACAACGCGCCGCCCCGGCCAAGGCTTTTTTCATGGCCGAGGCACGGGGAGAAAGCGGCGCGCTTCCCAAATTATTGCAGGGCGTTACGGTTTAGTCTGTGGTTACAGGAACAACCCGGATTTCCACCCGGCGGTTCGCCGCACGGCCTGCTTCGTCGAGATTGCTCGCCTTGGGCTGGCTTTCACCATAGCCTCTGGTCGCAAGACGCGCCGACTGCACACCGCGCGAGGTAAGATAACCAGCAACAGCCGAAGCGCGGCGTTCTGACAGCGCCTGGTTATAGGCGTCGGACCCGGTCGAATCGGTATGACCCATGACATCGACATAGGTTTTTTCATATTGGGTCAGCGTGCTGGCAACCTTGTCCAATGTAGCCTGAAACGATGGCTGGACAGTGGAGCTGTCTACGCCGAACGTGATTCCCGATGGCATATCAAGCACCAGATTGTCGCCTTCGCGAATAACATCAACGCCGGTACCGGCCGTCTGTTCGCGCAGCTTCTTTTCCTGCTCGTCCATATAATAGCCAACACCCGCACCAGCGACAGCGCCAATTCCGGCACCAAGGATTTTCTCTGTCCGGTCGCGCTTGCCGCCAATCAGATCGCCGAGCAAATAACCGCCTACAGCACCGCCAAGGCCGCCAATGGCTGCCTTTGAAATTGTGCGGTTTCCAGTCTCGGGATCGGTTACGCAGGCTGACAATGGCAGCATGGCCGCAACAAGTCCGAGTGATATAATTTGAGTCTTTTTCATGATTTTTCCCTTTCAGATGTCACGTCCAATTAACGCGACCAAAGCTGAACCAGAGATTATTTTGTTTTCGGGTTACAACTTTTGACGATAACGCTTTTTTGCTCATTTTGTTGCCAAAGCCGCATATTTGGCCTTATGGCGCAATCTTCCACATGGAACCTCTTCATCCTTTCCCCTGGTTTGATGCCGCAACGATATTGGTGCTGATCGCTATCAATGGCGTCTTTGCGATGTCCGAACTCGCCATCGTTTCAGCGCGTACTGCTAAACTGAAAGCGATGGCCGATGACGGCAAGCGGGGTGCGTCGGTAGCTCTTCGGTTGGCGCGCGATCCGGGTAAGTTTCTGTCGACTGTGCAAATCGGCATCACGCTTATCGGTATCATTGCTGGCGCCTATTCGGGTTCGACATTGGGCCAGCCTGTGGCCGAGCGACTGGAGTTGCTTGGCATCAAGGATGACTGGGCAGACACGCTTGGTTTTAGCATCGTCATCAGCATCACGACCTACGCATCATTGGTCGTCGGAGAATTGGTGCCTAAACAGTTTGCGCTGATTGCCCCCGAACGGATCGCTGTCATCATGGCAGGGCCTATGGAAATGCTGGCGCGGGTGACTGCTCCGATCGTCTGGCTGCTCGACAAATCGAGCGCTATCATTTTTCGCGCGCTTGGCCTTCGCCGTGACAGCCGCGATGCGCTAACCGCCGAGGAATTGCGGATGGTGTTTGCCGAGGCCACCCATGCCGGGATTATCGAAGAGCATGAACACAAAGTGATTGCGGGCGTTGTGCGTTTGGCCGACCGCCCTGTGCGCGAAGTGATGACCCCGCGCACCGATGTTGATCGGATAGCCGCCGATGCCTCCGAAGATGATGTACGCGACGCTCTGGTGAATTCGTTGCACACAAGGTTGCCCGTTACCGGCGATGACGGCGATGACATTATTGGCGTTGTCCAGTCACGCGATATTGTCGCCGCGCAAATCAAAGGGCAGTCGCTCGATATACGCGCGTTGATGCGCAGGGCCGAAATCATACCCGACCAATTGGACGCAATGGACGCGTTGGAAATACTGCGGTCGTCTGATGTACCGATGTTGTTGGTCCATGACGAATATGGACATTTCGAGGGCATTGTAACACCCAACGACCTGCTTGCGGCGATTGCCGGCGAGTTCGCTTCGGATCAGGCCCAAGGCAGCGCGCCGAACATCATCACGCTCGATGACGGATCGATGCTGGTGTCGGGCGCGATGTCTGCGGATGCGATGGCCGAAGCGCTCGACATCGACCTACCCGACGACCGCGATTATGCGACCGCCGCGGGGCATGTGCTGCACATATTGCGTCACCTACCAGAAGAGGGCGAATCGTTCACCGATCAAGGCTGGCGTTTTGAGGTTGTCGACATGGATGGCCGCAAAATCGATAAGCTGCGCGTGCGACTTGCAGAAAAAGCAAGCAGGACGGACGCAGTTGAGGGCTTGTGATTGCGCGGACGCTTGATTAGGGCGTTGGCACAACAGCGGATTAGCAGGACATAAAGATGGCCGATTTCTTCCTTCCCAAAAACAGCAAGGTCCAGAAGGGCAAGGTTCACGCCGCCAAGACCGAAGGCAACGTGAAGAAATTCAAGGTCTATCGCTACGACCCGGATAGCGGCGAAAATCCGCGTTACGATACATTCGAAGTCGACACCGACAATTGCGGTCCGATGGTGCTCGACGCGCTCATCAAGATGAAGGGGGAGCAGGATAGCTCGCTCACCTTCCGCCGTTCGTGCCGCGAGGGCATTTGCGGTTCTTGTTCGATGAATATCGACGGCAAGAACGGCCTCGCCTGCACCACCGCGATCGAGGATTGCAAATCCGAAGTCACGATTACTCCGTTGCCGCATATGGAAGTCATCAAGGACCTCGTTCCTGACTTCACCCATTTCTACGCGCAATATGCGTCGATTAAACCTTGGTTGCAGACGGTCACGCCTGAGCCTTCGGGCAAGGAGCGGCTCCAGTCGCCAGAAGATCGCGCAAAGCTCGATGGGCTTTACGAATGCATCTTGTGCGCATGTTGCTCGACGAGCTGCCCGTCTTACTGGTGGAACAGCGACAAGTTTTTGGGGCCTGCGATCCTTTTGCAAGCCTATCGCTGGCTGGCGGACAGCCGCGACGAGATGACCGGTGAGCGTCTGGATGAACTGGAAGATCCATTCCGCCTCTATCGCTGCCACACCATCATGAACTGCGCCAATGCCTGCCCCAAGGGATTGAACCCGGCGAAGGCGATTGCCGAGACCAAGAAGATGGTTGCCGAACGGCACATCTGATTTCGGGTCGACAGTTGGACACACCCGCATTCGACAGTAGCCCTGATCCGGACAATCCCGGCTGGCTGAACTGGC
>JBGSPK010000172.1:0-7808 GCA_041738665.1 Sphingorhabdus sp.
GGCATTATCGTTGGGACGCCAATGGTAGGAATTTAGACGGTCGTCAAGGCAAACTATTCAGTGTTTGGAGCATGATATTTGTCTTATGTGACAAAGCTGCTACGTCCTTGCAGTGGCAGGGATTTTTGGCACTTTGGCTATTGACCGCATAGCGCAACAGCGGCCTTCGATGCGGTGGCTCGCGTTGCTGGAAGAGTGGCTCGACAGTGAGCGAGATCAATTACCGCTTTGGATACCGGTGGGCGTTGGGGTTGGCGTTGCAATCTGGCAATTTCGCGGTGACATCGGCGGCCTGTCGCTTGCCGTCATCTGTTGCGCGATGGTGCTAACTGGCTTGGCCTTCGAAACCTCGAGCAGAATTCGGCAGATAATGGGGTTAGCAGCGGTCAGTATGGCGATCGGCTTTGCGGCTATCGCGATAAAATCAACGTTGGTTGCGCAGCCGGTGTTAGGCAAAGTGTGGATCGGCGAGTTCTACGGACGCATCGAAAAAGTCGAGATGCTGTCGTCACGCGACGTCGTTCGTTTGCAACTAACAACGGACGGGTATCAGGAGCTGCCTCCAACCGTGAGAGTCAATCTTTCACAGCAGCAGTATCGGCCAGAATTCGGTGAGGGGGCGGTGATACGGTTACGGGCGCGATTGATGCCTCCAGCGGGTCCTGCCTTGCCGGGCGGCTATGATTTTGCCCGGCGCGCATGGTTCCAACAACTGGGTGCGACCGGATCTGCATTGGGCGATATCGAACTTTATGACGCCGCGCCATCCACACCATTATTTTCGTCGAGCAGAGCCCGCCTCACACAACATATCTTGGGTGAAATGCCCGATGATGCCGGTGCGATTGGGGCGGCGCTTGTTACAGGGGACCAGGGGCATATCAGCGAGGCTGATGCACAAGCCATGCGCGACAGCGGTATGGCTCATTTACTGTCGATCAGCGGCCTTCATGTGACTGCGGTTGTCGGCTTTATTTTTCTGGCATTCAGCCGAACCTTGTCATTGTTTACCTGGCTGGCTTTGCGTGTATCTGTGCCGCTTATTGCGGCTTCCGCTGCAGCGCTTGGAGCTGTGGCGTATACCCTTCTCACTGGTGCAGAAGTTCCGACAGTTCGATCCTGCATAGCAGCTCTGTTGATACTAACAGCACTCGCATTAGGGCGTGACGCGTTAACATTGCGGTTGGTTGCCTTTGGCGCATTGGTCGTGCTCCTTCTCTGGCCAGAAGCGATGGCTGGCCCCAGTTTCCAGCTTAGCTTTGCTGCCGTCGCGACCATCGTGATTTTGCACGAACTGCCAATAATAAGGCGATGGACAGAGCGGCGGGAGGAGCTGGTGGCATTCCGGATTTCGCGGGGACTCATTTCGTTGGTCCTGACCGGTCTAGCTATCGAACTGACCTTGGCGCCGATTGCGCTATATCACTTTCATAAAACCGGGCTTTATGGGGCACTGGCAAATGTCATAGCCATCCCTCTCACCACATTTTTCATCATGCCGATGGAAGCTCTCGCCTTGCTCTTAGATGTTGCAGGTTTAGGCGGGCCGTTTTGGTGGCTAGCAGGGCAGGGTATTTCCCTGATTTTGGCGATCGCGCATCTGGTTAGCGGTCTTCCAGGCTCCGTAACGATGCTGCCTGCGATGCCAGACTGGGCATATGGGGCAATTATTATCGGGTTGCTGGTCTTTGGTTTGTTGAAGAGTGCCTTGCGCTATATTGGCATCGTGCCATTTGTCGTGGGCATAATTGCAATGATTTTGGCTCCACGACCTGACTTATTGGTGACGGGAGATGGCAAACATCTCGCATTGGTCAATCCGGCCGGCGAGGTATCATTATTGCGGTCAAAAGCTGGCGATTACATCCGCGATATGCTGTTGGAAAATGCGGGCACCAATGCCGAGCCTCGCCCCATCGAGCAATGGCCGGGGGTAAAGTGCTCAGCCGATATGTGCGCGCTCGACATAAACCGGGGCGAAAGGCAGTGGTCGGTCCTCGCAACGCGAACGCCATATCAAGTACCATCGATGGAAATGGCCGCGGCGTGCAAGCGCGTTGACATTGTCGTCAGTGACCGTTGGCTGCCCTCTTCCTGCCAGCCCAGATGGGTCAAAGCAGACCGCAACATGCTGGAGCAAAGCGGCGGCCTAGCCTTTTACTTGGCCAACGAAAAGCTCATCGCTGTCAATGACGACAACGCACATATGCCTTGGGTACAAGCTGCCCGCGACGCAAAAGCGCGGGCAAAGCTTGATCAATGATAACGGCGTAGCAGTCCGGCGAGTTTGCCCTGAACTTCAACCTCGTGCGCGGCAAAATATTGCGGCTCATAGCTACTGTTGGCCGGATCGAGACGGATTTGACCGCCCTCGCGGCGCAGATATTTGAGTGTCGCTTCCTCGCCGCGTACCAGCGCCACGACGATTTCACCATCGCGCGCGGTGTTCGCTTTCTTGATCAGCGCATAATCGCCGTCGAGAATGCCCGCTTCGACCATCGAGTCACCTGAAACTTCAAGCGCATAATGTTCACCAGCACCCAGCAGAGCCATTGGTACCGACAGCGAATTTTGGCCTTCCAGTGCCTCAATAGGAACACCAGCGGCAATCTTGCCATGCAACGGAATCTCCATCACATCGTTTGCGGCAACCGGCAAATTGACCTGCGCCTTATTACTCGCAATTGCAGGTGTCAGTTTGGTCACATTGGAAGCACGCGCGCTGCCGCCTTCAGGCATCTTCGTGACTTCAAGAGCGCGTGCCCGATTGGCGAGGCGGCGGATAAAGCCACGTTCTTCAAGGGCACCGATCAAGCGATGCACCCCCGATTTGCTCTTGAGGTCGAGCGCTTCTTTCATTTCCTCGAACGACGGCGAAATGCCGCTTTCTTCGAGGCGCTGGTTAATAAAGAGAAGCAGTTCATGCTGTTTGGCGGTGAGCATAATGAGGTTCCATCATGTTGAACATGAAAAGAACGATTAGAGAACAAAGGAGATCAGGTCAAGAACAATCGTACATCTTGTGTTCTTCGGTTCAATCGAGCGGCAGATATTGCGCTGTTGACGTCGCTGAACGGGCGGGGGCATGTACGGGGTTGATGACGAGAGCGTTAGCCTGTGAAAGCGGCGCAAGCATGCCGCTGTCCTGCTTATAAAATACTGATATTGCGTTGTTCTCTACGCGCGCGCGCAAATAGTCAGTTCTTGCGCCACCTGTTGGGAGATCGTCGTTCAATATGCCGGTCCGGACCGCTGGCAAAGGCGATTTGCACCCCGCCAGATACCGCACGAACGGCAACAGGAACAGGAAAGCCGTCACATATGCGGACGACGGATTTCCGGGCAACCCAAGCACAATCGCGTGGCCGAGTCGGCCCGCCATCATTGGCTTTCCGGGGCGCATCGCGACCTTCCAGAAGTCGATTTCTGCGCCGACGTTGCGGAGCGCAGCCTGCACCAAATCATGGTCGCCGACAGACGCACCGCCGCTCGTGACAATTATGTCCGACGTGTCCGCTGTCGCTCGCAATGCCGCCTCGAGTGCTGTCAATTCGTCCGCTATGATGCCGCCATCAGCAATATCACACTGCAAAGGTGCAAGCATCGCCGACAACATCACGCTGTTCGACGAGGGTATCTGCGCTGCGCTGCATTGGGTGCCAGGCACGACCAGCTCGCTGCCCGAGGCGAGGATCGTAACTTTGGGCCGACCACCAACCGCCAGCGCGCCATAGCCAGCCATTGCCGCCATCGCGATCCGCCCTGCATTCAGAATATCGCCATTTTCCAGCAGGCAATCGCCATCCACAAAATCACTGCCCGCGCGCCGGATATGCGCGCCAGCCCCGGGCGGACCTTCGCCAGATAGCCTAAGCATAACACCCTGACGCTCAGCCTCTTCCTGCAATAATATGCAATCTGCCCCCGCCGGAACATGCGCGCCGGTAAAGATACGCGCAGCCTCTCCTATACCCAGCGCATCGTCAAAAGGCGTCCCCGCCGTGCTTTCGCCAACCACCCGCCACGGCCCCGGCAGTTCGGCAAAACGAATGGCATAACCATCCATCGCTGACAGATCCACTGCAGGCTGCGTGCGCCGGGCGACCACATTTTCAGCAAGATAATGCCCAACCGCATCTGCCAACGGCAATGAAGTCGAGGGAAGCGGAGCCGTCAACGCCAGCAACCGCGCCTGCGCCTCGTCAACGCCAATCACGCGCGCCAGTCTCCCGACTTTCCGCCGCTTTTCGACAGCAGGCGAACGCCCGAAATTTCCATCCCCTTGTCGAGCGCCTTTGCCATATCGTAAATGGTCAACAAGGCGATCGAGGCAGCAGTCATCGCTTCCATTTCAACGCCGGTCTGGCCGGTTAGCCGGACAAGCGTGGTGACAAGTATTCCGTCATCTTCGAAAGCAAAATCGACGGACACTTTGGACAGCATCAGCGGGTGGCAGAGCGGGATAAGTTCGGGCGTCTTCTTCGCCGCCATGATACCGGCGATGCGCGCGGTGGCGAGTACATCGCCCTTTTTCGCGCTGCCCTCGCGGATCGCTGCGAGCGCGTCGGCAGACATTGTAATGTGTCCCTCGGCAGTCGCCTCACGTACAGTATCATCCTTGGCCGACACATCGACCATATGCGCCGCGCCGCTGTCGTCGAGATGGGTGAGCTTGGTCATTCGCCGATTAATAGCTTGCGCGTTGCTTGTTCAACATCGTCTTGTCGCATCAGACTCTCGCCGACGAGGAAGGTGCGCACGCCTGCCTTGGCCATTCGCTCACAATCGCCATGCGTCGAAATCCCGCTTTCGCACACGAGCAGCACGTCATCGGGTACCATAGCCGCCAACCGCTCGGTGGTGGAAAGGTCTACTTCGAAGGTTTTCAAATTGCGGTTATTGACACCAATCAGCTTTGATTTCAGCCGCCAGAGCGCGCGTTCCATCTCCGGCTCGTCATGCACCTCAACGAGCACATCCAGCCCTTGCGCCACCGCCGCATCCTCTATTTCGGCCATTTCAATATCGTCGAGCGCCGCGACGATAATCAAGATCGCATCCGCCCCCATCGCCCGCGCTTCGGCGCATTGCCACGGATCGACCATGAAATCCTTGCGGATGACGGGCAGGTCACATGCCGCACGCGCAGCGACCAGATAATTTTCATGCCCCTGAAAGTAAGGTGCATCGGTCAATACCGACAAACAAGTCGCCCCGCCCGCCTGATAGGCGCGAGCATGTGCCGCTGGATCGAAATCGGCACGGATCAAGCCTTTGGAAGGACTGGCCTTCTTGATTTCGGCGATGAGCGCGAGGCTGGTTTCAGCCTTTGCCCGAAGCGCCGCTTCAAACCCACGAACGGGCGAGGGCTTCGGCCAGTGCGACAGCCCCAGTGGTTTACGCGCAGCGACTTCGATACGCTTTGTAGCGCAGATTTCCGCCAGTTTGTCGGTCATCAGTAATTCACCCAACACTTCAATAGCGCCTTCGCCAACCCCTTGTCGATCGCCTCCGCTGCTTCCTCAACGCCCGATTGCCAGTCATGTGCATGGCCTGCAACCGTGAGTGCAGCGGCGGCATTGAGGAGGACGGCGTCACGATAGGCACCTGCCTCTCCGTCGAGCAGGCGGGTGAGGGCGGCGGCGTTATAGGCGGCGTCTCCACCCTTGAGCGCTTCAATTGGGTGGATTGGAAGGCCAGCAGTTTCAGGCATGATGCGCTCGACCGCTTGGCCCAGACGAATAACGCTGCTCGGGCCAGAAATCGACAGTTCGTCGAGCGGCTCGTCGCCCGCCACCAGCATCGCGTCGTCATAGCCCAATAGCTCCAGCGCGCCTGCGTAGACGGGCATGAAGTCAGGTCGCGCAACGCCGATCAGCTGGCGTCTGACACGGGCTGGGTTGGCGGCGGGGCCAGTAAGGTTGAAGATCGTGCGCTTGCCTATTGCTTTGCGGATTGGTGCGAGGGGGCCAAGCGCCGGGTGATGCTTCTGCGCGAACAAGAAGCAAATGCCGAGGTCGGCAAGTGTGGCTTCTGCGGTTTCGCTCGCGCGGTCGAGGTTGAGCCCGAGCGCTTCCAGCGTGTCTGCTGCGCCTGCCTTCGACGAGGCCGCGCGGTTGCCGTGCTTGGCGACTGGCACTTCACACGCGGCAACGACGATGGCGACCGCAGTCGAGATGTTGAGGCTATGACTGCCATCGCCGCCGGTGCCGCAGACATCAATAGCGCCAGCGGGCGCCTCGATTGCGATCATACGTTTCCGCATTTCACGCACCGCGGCGGCGATCTCGATGCTCGTCTCGTCACGGTTAGACATTACAGTCAGGAAATTCTGGATGTCGTCTGCGGCGGCATTGCCATCGAGAATGTTGGCAAAGGCCTCTGCGGCGAGGTCGGCGGTAAGCGCAGTGGAGGCGTCGGGCAGGGTCTTCACGCCCGCTCCCTCACCGTCATTCCAGCTATCCGCATGAAATTAGCGAGCATCGCGTGGCCATGTTCGGTCGCTATGCTTTCGGGGTGGAACTGCACGCCGTGAATGGGAAGCGTCGCATGACGGAAACCCATCACATGGCCGTCATCGCTGGTCGCGTTGACGATCAGGCTGTCGGGAACATTCTCGACAATCAGGCTATGGTAACGCGTCGCGGTAAAGGGGGAGGGCAGACCCGTGAACAGCCCACTGCCGTCATGAGTTACCGGCGAGGTCTTGCCGTGCATCAATCCGCCGCGTGCCACGCGCCCGCCGAAATGCTGCCCGATGGTCTGATGCCCGAGGCAAACGCCGAGCAAAGGCTTTCCAACATCGGCACAGGCCGCGACCAGATCGAGGCTGACGCCTGCTTCATTTGGGGTCTTTGGCCCCGGCGAAATCAGGAAAGCCTCCGCCCCAGACGACAGTGCCTGTCCCGCCGACATATCGTCGTTGCGTACAACCTCAACCTCGGCGCCAAGCTCCATCAGATAATGGACCAAATTCCAGGTGAAGCTGTCATAATTGTCGATGACTAGGATCACTGGCCGAACCCTGCCTCTCCGGCGACTTTGACCGCCTCGCGCGCTGCTGCGATCAGCGCTCCCGCTTTGGCTTCGCACTCGCGCTGTTCATATTCGGGGTTGCTGTCGGCGACGATGCCTGCGCCTGCCTGTACATGGAGTATGCCGTCTTTCACGATGCCCGTGCGCAACACGATGCAGCTGTCCATGTCACCATTGGGCGAGAAATAACCGACACCACCTGCATAAGCTCCGCGGGTTTCGGGTTCGAGTTCAGCGATGATTTCGCAGGCGCGGACCTTGGGTGCGCCGCTGACTGTGCCAGCGGGGAAGCCTGCGAACAGCGCGTCGATGGCGTCCTTGTCGGGCGCGAGTTCGCCGACGACGTTGGACACAATGTGCATCACATGGCTGTAGAATTCGACCATATAGCTGTCGGTCACTGTCACACTGCCGCCCTTTGTCACGCGGCCAACATCGTTGCGGCCAAGGTCGAGCAGCATCAAATGTTCGGCGCGTTCCTTCGGGTCGGCGAGCAGCGAAGCTCGGTTTTCGGCGTCTTCAATTGAGTTTTTGCCCCTTGGACGGGTGCCTGCAATCGGGCGAATTGTGACCTCGCCACCGCGCGCACGGACGAGGATTTCGGGGCTTGAACCGACAATCGCGAAATCGGGAAGGTCGAGGAAATAGAGGAAAGGCGAAGGGTTGATACGGCGAAGCGCGCGGTAAAGGTCGACCGGCGGTAACGCAAAGGATGTGGTGAAGCGCTGAGCAAGAACGACCTGAAAGATGTCACCTGCGGCAATATAGTCTTT
>JBGSPK010000391.1:0-1710 GCA_041738665.1 Sphingorhabdus sp.
AAAGCCTGCAATACCCGGCAGCGTCAAAGTCGCGTTGGCAAAGGCCATCACGCCCAAGATCATCGCAACGTTGATGACCAACGCAATGTTGGCATACATCCCGAAGCGACCGTAGCAGAGGAACATCAGCACAAGAATTGCCGTGGTTCCGATGACCGCAGCCAACACACCCCGACGAATCGAGTCAGCACCAAGGTCTGGCCCAACCGAGCGCTCCTCGACAATTTTCAGGTCAACCGGCAATGCACCGGAGCGCAGCGAAATGGCCAATGAGTTCGCGCTCTCGGTCGTAAAGCTTCCCGAAATCTGCGATACGCCACCGAAAATCGGCTCGCGGATTTGCGGCGCAGAAATTACCTGGCCGTCGAGGACGATGGCAAAAAGCTTGTTCACATTTTGCTGCGTCATGCGAGCGAATTTCTGACCGCCTTCGGAGTCAAACTGGATGGTGACCGCAGGTTCGTTGGTCTGCTGGTCGAATGTCGGATCGGCCTTGACCAGCTTGTCCCCAGCGATAGCGCCAAGGCGGCGAACCGCGATATTAGGCAATCCCGACGGATTGTTCGGATAAGGCAGAACCTGGCTGCCGACGCGCGCCTTGCCCTGCGCGGTCTGATCGGGATCGGCCTGTTCATCGACCAGCTTGAATTCGAGTTTTGCGGTCTTGCCGATCAGAGCTTTCAATGCTTCGGGGTCGTCGAGCCCCGGAACCTGCACTACAATGCGGTTCTCGCCTTGCCGGATAATTGTTGGTTCCAACGTTCCGAGCGCGTTGATGCGGCGGTCGATAACGTCCTTGGCGGTATCCATCGCCTGATCGAGCGCAGTTTCATTTCCCGCGCTTGCCGGTGTCAGGATGATCCGGTTGCCGTCGTTGACGCCAATATTCCAGTCGCGTCCGCCCGTGGCATTGCTGGTGAGCGACAGCAACGCTTCACGAGCCGCGTCAACCTGCGCAGTGTCCGGCACAGTAAAGCTTAGTTCGTTGTTTGCCCGCGACACATCACCAATGGCGATTCGCGGTTCCGCCCGGCGCATGGCATTACGAACGCTGTCCTCCAGAGACTCAAGTCGTGTTTGCGCCAATTGCGATGTGTCGGCCTCAAGCAAGATGTGGCTGCCACCGGCAAGATCGAGGCCGAGGTTGATCGTTGGCGTCGGCAAAAACTGAGCGACCTGCGCGCGAATGTGGGTCGGCAGGACGCTAGGGATGGCACAGAGCACGCCAAAAATGATGAGCGTGTTGAGCATCCATACGCGCCAACGGGGAAAATCAAGCATAGGTCGGGTCCGAACGAACAGGAAGGACGGGATTTGGGGTCGGCATCGCTACCGTTCAACCCCGGCGATTAGTCATTGGCCGCTTTGGTGTTGCGTGACTGGACATTGGTCAGCGTTGCTTTCACGGCCTTCACGCGGACATTGGGGGCGATTTCGACTTCGACATAGTCGTCGGCGACCTTGGTCACCTTGCCCATCAGGCCGCCGCCGGTGACGACTTCATCATTTTTCTGCACAGCGTCGATTTTCGCCTGATGCTCTTTCGCGCGCTTCTGCTGCGGGCGGATGAGAAAGAGGTAGAAGACAACGAAAATCAGGAGCAGCGGGAAGACCTGAACAAAAAAGGCCGAACTACCCGCGCCAGCAGCGGCCAGAAACATAAGCGAATTCATGCGATAATCCCCGCGAAAATATAATGGGAGCCCCGCG